>NZ_JBMPOS010000011.1:0-263346 GCF_049340345.1 Undibacterium sp. Di27W
CCAGGTTTCCGCGCCCTCCGAGTGGTGCCAAAGAAGCCTGACCTAAACCAGTACCATTTCCGCTGACAATCGCTACCATGTAATTTACCTTTTCTGTTCGTGCCAATTATTTTTACGACAATTGCAAACCTGTTGCATGTCGCTTTCGTAAGCAATAATCCAAACATTTCGGAATTTGTTTAGGTGAAATCGAAAATAATTTGCATATCCGTTGATTATTTTTAAATTAATCCCAATTTATTATAAAATATTTATTATTTTGCTAAATTACAGAATAAATGACGGCGACAGCATCTTGTGAAAGGCTTGGTTTTTGAAGGTCCGATAATGGCAACGGGCTAGAAATTAAGCAATCAGGCATGCACTTAAATCTGCATGTGGGCTTGCTTTTTGGCTAGAATGTCGCCGTGTTTGCGTATTTGCAGCACCATTGGCCAGACTATTACTAGGACTTTATTGATGAATACCACTACTACCGCTAGCTTTGATGAGACTTTGCAGGAGGCTTTGCGTGTCAGTCAGGCCAATGATGGCCTAGCAGCCATCAGGCTGTTTCAGCAGGCATTGGCGATTAATCCGCAATCGGCAACAACATATTGTTTGCTGGCGGCGGAGTACATTACGCTTGGTCAGGTAGCAGAGAGTGAAACGGCCTATGCGAATGCGCTGGTGTTGGCACCTGATTTCCACTTGGCACGGTTTCAGATGGGTTTGTTACAGTTCACGTCTGTCCGGGTGGCAGTTGCGCTCTTGACCTGGCAACCTTTGTTGGCGTTGCCGGATGACCATGCACTAAAGTTGTTTGCCATGGGCTTTGCGCATATGGCACAGGATGATTTTAATGTGGCGTTGGGATATTTTGACCGGGGTATTACTTGCAACATCGATATTGCGCCTTTGAATACGGATATTCAGCGGGTGATTGCGGAGATCAAGGCCTTGCAGGAGAAACTTGCTCTGGGGGCGTCAAATCCTGCTGAGCCAGCCCCAAGTATCGCGCCAGTTGAAGAGGGAAATAACGAAGAGTCAGAGATAGAAGCTAGTGCACATTTCTTGCTGAATAATTATCAGCAGCAGGGGCCTTTGCACTAGTCTATTGGTCAACATCCATGGCCACGAGGGTGGTCAGAATTTTGTGTAAACGTTATTTCGTTTATTTCTGCAATATGTGGTCATCAAACTGGATGGTGAAGCGATTGAGTGCTCCTTTCCAGTCCCGTATTGGTATTATCTATTTCTTGCTGTTGTTGAGCACCAGGTAGAACAATCTAATGGCTGCTTCATTAGTGGGAAACGAACTATGCGTTTTTATGACCTTGTGCAGCCTCATGTTAATTGACTCAATGACGTTCGTTGTGTAAAGAACCTTACGGATCTCCGCCGGGGAGTCGCTCTCCGAGTTACACCGTCATGATTACCCTATTGGCAGTTACCGCTGGCCTCACCTGGCCGCGAATTGCATGAGAATGAGACTAGCTTCGTCGACATTGACTGCAGTGTAAACGGTGCGCAGATTGCGCGGCTACTGTGCTAAACATAGAGAACCATAGATGCAATTTATCCAATATATTTCAGAGCAAATCCACACATTGCTTGATAAACACATCAGTGTTGCGTTTAAACCGTGTTTAGATGTCAATAGTGTTGCGTACCCAAGACGACCACTCTGCAACAAATCTAGAACTCACTGAAAAGCAACAGGGCTTGCTAATAATCCTGCGGATTCGCCTTGTACAGAATATGCAATACTGCGCCGGAACTACATAGTTTGAGAAATTAAGAAGAGTTTGACACGAGTGGAAAAAGATGCTGCAATCTCTGATAAATCGGTCGATACTTTATCTCTTTCCTTAACACTTTCGCGTTCAAAGTTGTGGCCGCAACAATGCTCAGGATAAAATTTTCAAGTACTACTTAATTCCAGGTGCTTAGACGTCGAATGGAACCATCCTGTATCATGTTTTCTATGGCTTTCGCCAATAATTTGGATGTAGGATTGTTTTGAGCTTCAGCCCGGCTACGTAATACAAAGCTTGTCTGACCAATTATGAGCGGAGTTCCTAATTGTAATTGTGGTTCTTGTTTTTCAATTGCGTCAAGAATGCCAGGCAGGGTTGCCACAATTGCAGCAACCCGCTCTGCCTGAAGCATGCGAAGTCCATTCGCTACGGTATTAATTTCGACTCTTTTTATTCTTGCGTCTTGGCCTATGTGCGGGTAATTTAAGCGACGCATTACACCTAATCCTTTGTCTGCAACATAGGGAATAATATCTTCATACGACTTTAAGATGATCTCTTTTTTGGTAATGAGCGCCACTGGGACTTGCCAAACTGTCGCTAGTTGAGGCGCATCTTTGTCATTGAAATTTTCAACCAGGGCAATGCTGTAGCCGTCTTTATCTTGATTAAACAAGTTAATGTGACGACTACTGGGTACGATCACTATCGTCAAAGGGATGCCGCTGCGGAGGCTGATCTCCTCAGCTATCCGAACGTTGATACCCTGAGACAGGCCATTCTTTATGTAGGAATATGGTGGCGCTTCAGTTAAGTAGAGAGTGGCAGAAGACGCATTCAACGACCACAGGACGCTAGCTAAGGTAACAGCATGAAGCCATGAAAACATTTTCCACCTCTGTATATCAAAGACGACAAGGCGAGCATATTGATTGTAGATAGAGTATATCTGCAAAGAAAGGGCTATTCATTTTTAAGCCAGCGATGTTGTACTCCCAGCGTCAAGTCTTGCTCCATACAAGTCCCAAACAAAGCCCGCATGGCGCCTGAGTGTCACCAATACCGATCAGGATTGATTATTCTTTGAAATAACTAGAAATAAGATTGATTCTCATTTACACTCATGAGATTGTTTGTCTGACATGCATTTTTGTTTGCTTTGTCTTGCAAGTTCATTTGTTCAATCGTATTTTGTAATGGCGCTTATGAGCGGTTTGAGATCAATGCCTAATCAGTTTGAGGATACTCGCCACCAAATATGCACTGGTCCGGGTATTAGAATTTCCCATATCGACTACACACCACAGCAATACCGAAGTGTGAAATCAGAGTCCCCTCCCTGCCTGGCTTTATGTGTTTTTTTGGAAGGAAGTGGGGAGTCAATACTGGCCGACCGATCAAGAATCAATTTTGCTCCGGATCAGGCTTTATTATTCGCGTCACCAATGAGTAGTTGTTCGGAAACAAACTTGCCTGCTCATCAGAGATTGCGCGCCATCGAAATTCATTTCACGGCACAGACGCTGGAGCAGATTCAGGGAATGCAAATTCAAGCCATGTTGCAACGTCTGGCGGCAAATTCTAAACTGCGCCCTGGTGGCACTGAGAGTTTTCTGTATCAATTTCCAGCTTCTGCTGCAATTCGTGCGATTGCAGAGCAAATTTTTCGCCTGCGTACACCTGAGGGGGTGCAGCAACTATTTTTGCATAGCAAGGCGTTGGAATTATTGTCATTGATGGTGGACACCTTGTTATCAATCTTGGCGGCACCGCAAAGCGTAGATAAACCCGCCATGCAAAAACGTGATCACAAGAAACTGGATCGGGCACGAGAATGCCTGCTGTCAAGACTTGATCACAATTGGTCGTTGGCAGAACTGGCCCATGTCGCCAATTTGAACGAACGAAAACTGAAAGAAGGTTTTAAGACATTATTCGGCAATTCAGTGCATGCTTATTTACAGGAAAAACGCATGCAAGCTGCTGCACATTTGCTCAATTGTACAGAGCTTAGTATCACCGAAGTCGTGATGCAAACCGGTTATGCAAATCCTAGTCATTTTTCAAAATTGTTCCGCCGCCATTTCGGTATGTCGCCCCGTGAGTTTGTGCAGTTAAAATCGCCCTCCTCTTAATAGCTGCTGTCATTCAGGCGGCTTGACGAAAACGCCAGTGGCGGCTGGCTTGCTGTTGTTGCCAGAAATGTGTATACATACCGCCATGCTGCATCAGCTCAGCATGATTGCCTTGTTCGATAAGTACGCCATGATCAAGCACCAGTATCTGGTCAGCATCAGCGATGGTATGCAAGCGGTGTGCAATCATCAGCACGGTTTTGCCGCGTACAAGTGCTGCCAAGGCCAGACGTATTGCGTGTTCATTGCCAGCATCTATGGATGCCGTAGCTTCATCGAGCAGGATGATGGGTGCATCTTTCAGTATGGCGCGTGCAATCGAGATACGTTGTCTTTCACCACCAGACAGGTTACTACCACCCTCGCCCACCATGGTTTGATAAGCTTGCGGTAGTTCTGCAATGAAGTCATGGCAGCACGCAGCACGCGCAGCAGCAATCAGTTCTTCCTGTGTTGCATCAGGCCTGGCTATGCGCAGATTGTTTTCTATAGTGTCGTTAAAGAGATAACTTTCTTGTAGCACGATGGCTAGTGTGCCTATGAGTTCATCTTGGTGCATATGACGTATATCGACACCACCTATCAGGATTTTACCGCTTGCCACATCATGAAAACGTGCCAGCAAGTGCACTATGGTGGTCTTGCCAGCACCACTTGGACCTACCAGGGCAGTCACTGTGCCTGGTTGTGCGCTAAATGAAATATTGCTCAAAGTTTGCGCACCAGGCTCGGCACTGTAGCTGACATTGCAGAATTCTATATCGTGGCGCTCAGGCACTACAGTCAAAGCAGGTTCAGGAAGACTTTTCTCATCCAGCAAGGCTGCTATTCTTTCAAAGCTTTTTCCATAGTATGCCAGTTGCGCCAACAACAAGGCCGATTCATTCAGCATGGCATAGAAACGCTGGCTCATGACCAGGAACATGACGAGCGCGGCATGTGCCAGGCTAGCTTCCAGATTCAATTGAAAGGCACGCGCCAGTACCAGTAAAAAACCGATTTCCAGCAAGATAGAAAAGCCAATAGCTGCGATACCTGCAATGATTTCCACACGTATAGACAATGCACGCAGGTTTTGCAGCGCACCCAATACCTTGTCATAGCCACGTGCTGACACACCAAAAGCACGGATCACCTTGATACCTTGCACGAATTCCAGCAAGCGGCTATTCGTCGCCGCTTTTTGGTTGACTTTGGCGCGGCTGATCCTGTTTGCTGCCTCTTTGACGAGATGGAACAATAATAAACCTGCTGCCACACTGGCCATGGCCAGCACGCCTAAACGCCAATCTATATAGAGTAACAATGCTCCCGTCAAACTGGCAATGGCCAGCCTGCCACATAACTCACCGGCCAGATGGGTAAAGGCTTCTTCCACATGTAGCAGGTTTTCTGTCATGACAGCCGTCAACTCACCAGTCTGCCTATGTGCATAAAACCCCAGTGGCAGGCATCGCAGGTGTTCAGCAATTTGCAGTCGCAAGTCACACATCATGCCAGTGCCACCAATAAAGCCATCCACATTGGATGCGATGCTGCACACTAATTGCAGCAGCAAACTGGCGGCCAGTATCAGGGTCAGTTTGATCAGCAGAGTCATGTCGAAATAAGCACCAAACATGGCATTTAATGCGGCAAACAGGACGACATAGGGGATGGTCGCAAACAGTGATTCTGCCACCCGCCAGGCAATACTACAGCGGAAGCGCCCCGTATTACTTGCTGGCGCGCGGTCTTTCACAATGCGCATTAATCCAAATATCATCTGCATCAGGCAGCTCCCTTAATGTACTCATCGGCTGAGGCAGTTTTGATTTTCCAACTGGCGCTCTCGCTTTGCAATTGCCATAGCTGGCGGTATAAAACACAGTCTTCCAGCAACTGTGCATGCTTGCCACAAGCGATGATACTGCCTGCATCCAGCACCACGATCTGGTCAGCGTTGATGATGGTCGACAGTCGATGAGCGATAACCATGACGGTCTTGTCACGCGTTAGTGCACCCAGGGCTTGCAATAATTGTGCTTCGTTGATGGGGTCAGAAAATGCCGTGGCTTCATCAAGGACAATAACCGGTGCATCCTTGACCAGTGCCCTGGCAATGGATAGACGCTGTTTTTCGCCACCAGATAGACGCGCACCACGCTCGCCCAATACAGTTTGATAGCCTTGCGGCAAGCGGCCAATAAAGTCGTGAGCCTGGGCCGCAGTCGCCGCTGCGATGACCCGCTCTTCGCTGATATCTTCGCGACCAAGGCGTATATTTTCCAGCACCGTATCGTGGAACAGGAAAACATCCTGCATCACATAGGCTACCTGGGCAGGCATGTTTGCCAGAGGCAGTTCACGCACATCTACGCCACCAATGTTGATCGCACCTTGCTGCACATCCCAAAAACGCACAAGTAATTGTGCGAGTGTCGATTTGCCAGCACCACTAGGGCCAACGATGGCAGTTAAACTGCCCGCAGCCATCTTGAAACTGATGTCTTGCAAGACATTCACATCACCGTAAGCGAAGCCTGCGCGAACAAATTCCACGCTGTTGTCAACGGGTGCCAGTGTGCCTGTGGTGTCTGGTAATTCAGGCGCCTCCATCAAGTCCTGTATACGTCCATAACCATCCTGTATCAGGCGCATCAAACTGCCAAAGAATGCCAGTTGAAACAGCGGTCGGGTAATACCCAGACCCAGCAACAGGCATAGAACAAATAATTCCAGAGGCAAACTGCCCTGCAGATACCAATAGCCACCAAACGGCAATATGCACAGCATATTGGCTCCAATGACCACGGTGAAGGCTGACCAGGCTGGTACTGTCAGTTTCACCATGCGTACGATGACGTCAAAATAGGCGGCGACCACCTGCGGTAGCGCCACTGCACTGCCATTGCTTGCAGCACCGTGATGATAAGTCTTGATCACGGCAATACCTTGTACATATTGCACGACCTGGCTGCCCAGGCGGACATTGACTTCATTGTATTCACGCATGACTTCCGGTACTTTTTTCCATAGCAGCAGTTGAACTAAAATTGCCAATGGCACAGTCACCAGGGTCACTAGGGCCATGCGCCAGTCCAGATAAAACAGGGCAATGGCGCTGACCAGAGGTAAGGTCAAGGCAGCGGCGCTATCATTAAGATGGTGGGCAATGAATAACTCCAGCCTGTCTACGTCATCACGCAATACTTTATTGGTGGATTCTGCACTGCGTGCAGTTATCCAGCCCATCGGTACACGCCTGAGCTTGTCTGCCACCGCCAGACGCAGGTCGAACAGAATATTGAAAGCCGCCAGATGTGCCAGTATCCCACCACTGACTTGCAGCAACCAGCGCAAGCCCATTGCCAGCGCGCCCCAGCCTAGTATGGGCCAGAATCCGGCAAACGTTGTTTTCTGCCCTGCTAAACGCAATAACACCAGATAAATGACGATTAACGGTGTCAGTGACAACACACTGCTGAACGCGCTGAGTATGCCAGCCCAGATCAGGCTGGACTTGCGTGTGCCAGCCAGTGCCAGCAACGCACTCAAGCCACGTTTGCGCTTGGCCGTAGTCTTTGATTGATCATTCATCATGCTGCCCGCTTGCTTAGCTGTTGTAGTTGAATGTGCCCTGCCAGATGAATTTCTTCCTGCGCACTTTTGAGAAAATAATTAAGCAAGATGGACTTGGGCATGGCACTCATAATCCAGTTGCGCATGCGAAAAGACCATGCGCTGTCCGGCAAATACAAGCTAGCCGCCTTACGTCCTCGCACTTGCAAGGCATGTATGCCAGGGCGCATGCGCTGCTGATAACGTTGTAAGGCTAAAGGGCTGGAATCTGCCGCCAGCTCTTGCGCCAGACAACAGGCTCCAGCCAGTGCCATGCTGGCAGCTTGGCCGTTTGCCAGACTCAGGCAATGTGCGGCATCGCCCAGCAAGACTACCCTGCCGCGACTCCAGTCAGGCAGATGTACCTGCATCAGGGCATCCATATAAATGGGGCTTGCAGCAGGTAAGCTAGCAATGGCATCTGTGACACGCGCATGGCTGCCAGCAAATTGAACTGACAACCGGGCTTTGCGGGTGTCTTGCTTAACTGCGGTCTCCAGGTCAGATTTCCAGATGTGCAGCGCCGTGACGCCTTTATCACCGAGTCGGTAATACATGCTCATGCGGCGTGGCTCGGCTACGGCCACCATGTCTTCTTCCAGCAGCGTATCGGCATCCATCCAGTAAGCTGCTGCCTGCATGCCCAGATGCTGACAAAATTCAGTATCTGGCCCAAATGCCAGCCGCCGTGTCGCCGAACGAAAACCATCAGCACCGATCACATAGTCAAAGCGTTGGTCATGGCCATTGCTGAGTTGTACGTCTACACCCTGCTCGTCTTGTCGCAGGGAAGAAATTTTTGTCCCCAATTGCAAATCTGCTGCATCATTCAGACTTTGGTACAAGATGTCGGCGAGATCATTGCGTAAAACCGTATGATGCTCAAGTTGTGCCATCAGCTTGCCATGGTTAAATTGCATGATGGTGCGTCCATGCGCATCCAGATAGAGATGACGTTCCATGGACAAGCCTGCATGGCTGAGTTGTGCCAGCAAGCCCATTTCCTCTATCACACGCAAGCCTGCGCCAGAGACACTGAGCATATAACCCTCGTCGCGCAATGTTGCAGCCTGTTCAACGATAGTGACTGCATATCCGCTACGACTTAACCACCATGCTGCACATAAGCCACCAATACCAGCACCGGATATCAAAATACTTTTACTACTCATGCGATATGTCCTGCTTTTCCTGTTATTGCAGCAGCTTGCGTGCGCAGCATGGCCTGCACTTCTGCACGGGATTCGCGCAGGAAAAAATGTTCGGCGTCTATGCTCATGCCTGCAACCGGTGTCGCGCTGTAAGCTTGCCAGCCCCTCATATGTGATGGCGTGACCAGTTTGTCGCGAGTGCCTGCCATGGTATATATAGGACAAGGCAGGCGTCGCCGGTCAAAACGCTGGTAACGTGCACCGACAGCGAAATCTGCCTGCATGGTTTTTTGTACTGCCCGCATCATGGCTGGTGCTGCCAGCACGTCTGGTGGTGTGCCGCCCAATACCCTGAGCACTACTGACAGATCAGCGTGATCGAAAGGCGCGATTTGCAATAAATTAATCAGCATGGATGACAATGGCAGATGTGGTGGATTGGTTGCCGTCAGCCAGAGCGCTGCCGGTGGTCTGCCGGCATCGGTCAATGCCAGTGCCAGCTCATATGCCAGCAAGCCACCGAGACAATGACCGAACAACGTAAACGGACGTTCATCACCTATGGCATTCAATTGCGGCCGAATTTGTCTCATGGCCCAAGCCACCCACTGGTCCATGGATTGCAAAGGAGCGTCTATCAGAAAACCTTCGCGACCAGGCAACTGTACCGGGCAAAATTGCATGTCGTTCGCCAGCGTTTGATGCCAACCACGAAAAACCGAGGCACCGCCGCCAGCGAAAGGAAAAGCAAAAACAGGCAAACGCGCATCATTGCCAGGCACACCATAAGGAAAAACCTCGTCGACAGCTGCTGGTGCTGCAAAAGCAGCAGCCTCTGTTATCCTCGTCATTGGTCTAGTCACAGGCAGTTGCCAGTCGGGCAGATTATCATTGACTGCTCTATCGTCACGAATAAAGCGCAAAACCTTATAGCGCAGACTGGCCCTTGCCAACGCTGTCTGTTGTGCGGCAAGCTCTTCACTGAGCACGGTTTTTAAAAAATTTTCTTCATTACTGACAGTGTCATCGCTATCATGATCTTTGAGATACTGCATCTGCCTGCAGTTGGCCGCAGCGAGTACACCTGCGCTGAGGTCTCGACATGAGTCCAGCCTGAATCCGCTATCCACAAGCTGTCTGCTCAGCATTTGCCAGGCAGCCTCGTCGAGCAAATCAGCAATCAGCAAGCAAGCGCCCGTTTTCAGCGTACGCGCTGCACTGAGTATGAAGGTGGACGGCGCATGCAATTCCTTCAGCAACTCTATGGCCAGTATCACGTCCTGGCTGGCAGCCATCTGAGGCAGGCTGGCAGCGTCAGCCACCTGCCAGCGCACTTTCAATCTTCCAAAACGGCTACGGCAAGCCTCAATCTGCTCGGGTGATAAATCAATGCCAGTCAAGCTGGCAGGCGTCTGCTTGTTTGCAATAGCTGCCAGCGTACCGCCACGACCACAGCCAGCATCGAGAATATGGCAGCCATCCAGAGCAGTGTCGCCGATAATTTCCCACAACAGGCGCTCCTGCATGTCGCGCGCAGATTGTTTATTTTCTACTTCCGCATAGCCACGATTCATGAATTCAAAACGCTGCCCGGCATCGAGAGCTTTTACCAGGTCATTCAGGCGTGCATATACAAGACGAGTCAGGTTAGTTGCTTCCTGCGCTTGCAGATTGGCCTCCATCATGACCTGACCTCTGTCAGCGCTGGTAATGCCGGGGCTTCTGCAACATTATCCGGTTCACCATCGGCGGCAGCTCTCGCATACAAACGAGGAGCCATCAGCAAACCTGCAAATGCCAGTCCACTGGTAATAATGAAAGTCGCACCATAGCCCAGCCTCGATGTGACCCAGCCTGCGCTGAGACCAAATGCCAGGGCACAAAATGCGTCTGTACATTGCAGCAGGGAATAATCAGTACCCGCCTGCGCCGGTGATGCCCAGTCCATCATGATGGTGTACAAGACCACGAAACCTAGCGACATCGTCGTGCAAAACAGCAGGAATATACCCGCCAGCAAGGGTTTCGCATGCAAGGCCTGGCTTTCGATAAAAAGATAGCTAAGTTGCAGTATTAAATAAGCGATCAGGCTGGCTTTCAGCATAGTCAGACGCTGATAGCGTTTGAGTAGTAAACCGCCCAGCAAGGCACCAACCACACCAGCGATAGCCACACCCGCACCAGACAAGATGCCGATTTCTACTACTGCAAAGCCACGGTCTACCAGATAAGTCAGCATGATGGCGCTGAACCAGCGCAAAGATGCCTGGCAACTGATGATGGTTGCCATTCCCCAGCGTATGGTGGGACGACGCCAGGCTGCCTTGAGGCTGGGAGTCGTCTTGATGACAGGCGCGACAGGTAATATACGCCGCTGGCGTAGCCATAATGCGGGCAAGCCACACAGCGCAACCAACGCTGCCAGGCAACGTATGCCGGTTTCCCAGCCCAGGTAACCAACTGCCGTCACCAGCAAACCACCACCCAGTATATAACCCAGGTAGCTGCCACCTATCTGCATGCTATTCCCCAGGCTGCGCTGCGCAGCAGGCAATGCCTGCACTGCCATGCCGTCGGTGACTATATCTTGCGTCACCGATGCCACCATCAGCACCAGTAGCAAAAGCATGATGCCTGAGAGCGCAGATTCCAGCGGCAACAAAGTCAATACCAGCACACCTAGCAGCAGGAATAACTGAAAATTCCCAGCCCAGCGCAGGCTTTGATCAGCCTGCCCTTGAGTCAGGCGGTCTATGCGCGAGGCCCATAAAAATTTCAGGGCACTAGGCAGGAACAACAGCGACAGCAAGCCTATCTTGTCCAGACCTATGCCACGTGCCCGCAAGAGCACGGGCAAGCCTTCGTGTACCAGACCGCTCAGCAATCCCTGGCTGGCATACAGACCGCCGAGTACAGTAAGCAGGCTGCCAGCTGCCATAGGTGCGCCAATTTTTTTCATCATAATTGCGCTTGCAGGCGTAAGCCAACAGTGCGTCCACGATTGTATTGTCCGAAATTACCCAGTGGCCCGAATGAGAACGCATAGTTAGGCACGACACGGTCACTGACATTATCAACATAGGCAGTCAGGTTGAGGTGTTTATTGATTTCCCAGTTAAGCGAGGTATCGATCTGGGTATAAGTCGGCTGACGCAGGGTATTGGCTGTATCGAACCACAAATCACCCGAATAAGTGAGGTTGGTATTCCAGCGCAGTGCGCCTGCACCCGCAAGTTGGAAGCGGTATTCCGTGCCAGCCCGCAAACTGAGAGGCGCAACATAGGGCACACGCTTGCCATTCAAATCCACATTGCCTGCCGGTGCGTGGAAGTTTTCTATGGTGCTATGTGTCCAGCTGGCACCACCACGCACACTGAAATCTGGCGTGACAGCAAAAACCGCATTGATTTCCAGGCCATTGGTTTTGGCATCACCGACATTCGTCAGCAACTGGAATGGGCCAGATTGTACCGGTGCCTGCAAGTCACGTGTATTGCTATGGAAAATCGTGCCATCCAGTTGTAAGCGATGGCCCATCAGATCAGCTTTGAAGCCAGCTTCCAGGTTGCGTATGGTTTCTGCCTCATAAGGAATGCCACCCACCGTGTTTTCTGCAACACGGTTATAACCACCGGCCTTATAGCCTTCGCTGATCAAGCCATATACACGCCACTCAGGTGTCAATTGATAACCCAGTGACAGCTTAGGACTGACGTGGCTGAAACGCTTATCAGCAACAAAAGACAATGCCGCCGGGCCTGTGCGTTTAAAGTCAATATCTGTTTTATCTACGCTATAGCGCAAACCACCGGTCAAATCCAGACGTTCATCAAGATGCCAGACCGCCTCGCCGAAGATTGCCGTGGATGTGATGGTCGATGCACTTTTGCTGGGGCCAGGAAACAGGAAGGCAGGCACTGTTGGCACTGCCACACCGCGCAAACGTTCAAAGTCCTGTTTTTCATAGTACAGTCCAAACACGCCATCTACTACACGCTTGCCACCGCTGGTCGCCATGCGCAATTCCTGGTAATAGGTCTTTTGGTTTTCCGGATCGGCATTGCCGGTAGTGATAACGCGGTCAAATTTCCTGTCCTGGTAAGAACTGCTGGATGTCAGTTTCCAGTCGTTGACGAAGTAGTCAACGCCAAGACCTACCTGGCTGACAGTGCGGGTCAACACTGGCTCAGCAAAATCAAATGGTGTACTGGCAATGGCACGGCGCTCTTTCAAGGGGAAGGACTGAAAATATTCATCATGTGCGCTGTAACGATCACGACTGACCGTCAGCATGGCATCCAGATCACCTCCCTTTGGTGCCCAGCGCAGGCGCGCCCGTCCCAAAGCTTCGCGACTGGAACCCAGATCGTCAGCACCATTGGCAGCACGCAGGCGGCCCGGATATTCGTCAGCATAGACATTGACGTCACCATACAGACTGTCATTGATCAAGGCACCACTCGCCATGACATCAAGGCGACGCGTCATATTGCTGAAATCCAGAGTCAGATTTGCCTTACTGGTGTTGTTTGGCTTGCTGGTGATGATATTAATAACACCACCCTGAGCCGAACGGCCATACAGGCTGCCTTGCGGCCCTTTCAGTAATTCGATTTGCGCTACACCAGTCAGTGGCTGGGTAAAATAAGACATGTCCTGGGGTATGCCATCGACATAAACCGTTACCGCAGGATTATAAAAGTCAATTGCGGGTGCGCCGCGCATGCTGAACAGTGAGTAAACGCGGGTACTGCGCGGCATGACTGTCAGTTCAGGGAATATTTTGCCCAGCTCATCGGTACGGACAACACCAGCTGCATGCAGGCGCGCTGCTGTAGCGACTGAATTGGCGACATCTGGCGTCAAGCCAGTCGCATCAAGTTTGGTGGATGTGACCACCAGCTCTGGTAATACATAGTCTTCGCGCTGTTGCGCCATCGCCCCGCTCATCATACTGCTTGCACCCAGTGCACCACTGGCCAGTAAAACACTCCGCAAATAACTCAACTTCATTTCCACTCCTCTTTGATCAGTGGCCGCAGTATCCACGGCAATTCCACAGCGCACTACCGTGATCGGTGCAAAAAATATCGTGATCGGTACTTTTAATTGATAATCATTCTCATTTGGAAGATATTCATATGCTAATGCGGAAAGCCTATATGCAAGCCAGCAAATAAGACCAGTTTCCGCGATGCCAACTGATATTGAGAAAAACAATGACCAATACACCCGCCATCTCTTTGAGCCAGCACCCTACCCTGGTTGACTGGATAGAACACCATGCACAGCACCAACCTGATGCCGAAGCCCTGTGTTTTATCGGCCAACGCTCGGATAGCACAGATACCAGTGATGATGTGCGACTGACTTACGCTGCCTTGTCCGAGCGGGTAAGGCGTTGCGCTGTCAGTCTGCAGGCATGCACGAATCCTGGTGACAGTGCGCTGATACTTTTCCCATCTGGCATAGATTATGTGGTTGCCTTGCTGGCCTGTTTTTATGCGGGCGTCACCGGCGTCCCGGTCAATTTACCAGGTGCTGCCAGGGTTAAACGCGTATTGCCAAAACTGGGCGACATCACACGCGATTGCAGTCCGGCCCTCATCATCAGCAACCAGCAAGTGACTGAGGCCAGCGGCAGTGACTTGCAAGCCTTTGCCAATGAGCATGGTTTGCGCTTGCTGCAACTGGAAGACATGCAGGGAGAAAATTCACAAACCTGGCAACGTCCTGTGTTAAACGGCGCTGCACTGGCCTTCCTGCAATATACCTCAGGTTCGACTGGTCAGCCCAAGGGGGTCATCAACCGTCACGGCCCTTTGCTGCATAATCTGGAATTTCTGGGGCGACTGACTGCAGTCGACACACGCCAGGCCAGTGACACCGTTATTGCCAGCTGGTTGCCGCTATTTCATGATCTGGGTTTGATCATGGGCATACTGCTGCCGCTGGCCTATGGTGGCCGCGCAGTTTACATGGCTCCAATGGCCTTTGCTGCTGACCCTCTGCGCTGGCTGGAGCTGGCGACACGTGAGCGTGCAACTGCCCTGCCCTGTCCCTCATTTGCTTTGCGCCTGTGTGCAGATGAAGCCCAAACAGCAGCGTTAAGGCTGAGAGACATTAACCTCGCATCTGTAACTTGCCTGATGCCAGCGGCAGAACCGGTATTGCCAGCCCAGATAGAAAGTTTCCATGCCACATTCGCGGAACGTGGCTTGCGCCGTACAGCCATCAAGCCTGCTTATGGCCTGGCAGAGGCAACCTTACTGGTGACTGCCCACGTCGACGACCATCATCCTTATTTCATTGATGTAGACAAGGTGAAACTGGAACGTGGATATGCTGTCGTCAACCCAGCCCATAATGGAAATACAGACACAGGCATGCGCCGCTACACCAGCAATGGCAATGATTTTGGTGGCCAAGATGTACGCATCGTTGATCCCGGCACTCACGCAGCCCTGGCTGAAGATCAGGTTGGTGAAATCTGGATCAATGGTCCTGCTGTTGCAGGCGGCTACTGGAATAAGCCGGAATTGAACCGCGATATCTTTGGTGCCTGCATAACCAGCATCAATATCAATGAAGAAGACTGCAAGCCTTATCTGCGTACTGGCGACATGGGTTTCATGCATGAGGGGCATTTGTTTGTCACCGGCAGGCTTAAGGACATGCTGCTGTTTCGCGGACAATGCCATTACCCGAATGATATAGAAGTCAGCAGTGGCCGCAGCCATGCAGCAGCCGTGCCGGAAAGCGGTGCGGCATTTTCTATCACGCTGGGTGATGAGCAAACAGAGCACCTGGTCATCGTGCAGGAAGTCCTGAAGCAGGCTGGTGTCGACTATCAGCATATCGTCGATACCATACGCGCATCAGTGGCAGAAGAGCATCAACTGAGCAGTCATGCCATCGTGCTGATACGCAAAGGCACTTTGCCGCGTACTACCAGTGGCAAGGTGCGACGTGCCGCTGTGCGGCAAGCTTATCTTGATGGCAGCTTGCCAGTCCTGCACCAGCATGTACTGGATGCACAGCCGATCACTGAAGCGTCAACGAATACTGATTTACTGGATACATTGCGCCCGCTGTCATTGGCTCAACGCCACCAACATTTACGCAACTGGCTGGCAAACGAGGCTGCCGCCATACTGGGCACGGTCACAGCAAGAGCAATTCATCCCGAAGCCAGCCTGTTTAATTATGGGCTGGACTCCATGTCGGCAGCGCGCCTGGTCGCAAGCGCAGCCAAATCCCTGGGTATGAGCTTGCCGGACAACGTGATATTCGATCACCCCAGCCTGGCCGAACTGGCAGTGCATTTACAAACTGTCTTGGTGACGCAGGCAGGCTTGCCACTTGCTGCTAATAATTCTTCGCCAGTTTCTTCTGCACCGGATCGTGATATAGGAAAAGCAGTTTCCGCTTCCACAGACAAAGAAGCCATCGCAGTCATCGGCATGGCGTTTCGCTTGCCAGGACAGGATGGGCAAGATGCCAATAGCGATGAAACATTCTGGGACATGCTGGAGCAAGGCGGTTGTGCCATACGCCCTGCACCATCAGAACGTTTCCGCACCCGTGAAGATATACCCGGTTTTGGTGCTTACCTGAATCATGTTGATCAGTTTGACGCTGCCTTTTTCGGCATGTCACCGCGTGAAGCAATGAATACAGATCCCCAGCAGCGCCTGTTGCTGGAAGTGGCTTGGCATGCGCTGGAAGATGCAGGCCAGCGCCCTGCTACCCTGCGTGGTAGCGACACCGGTGTATTTGTTGGCATAGGTACTGGCGACTATGGTCATCTGCCTTTCATCAGTGGTGAGCCTTCGCATTTCGATGCCTACTGGGGTACTGGCACTTCATTTGCCGCTGCCTGCGGTCGCCTGTCTTTCAGTTTTGGCTGGGAGGGCCCGTCCATGGCGGTGGATACCGCGTGCTCGGCTTCGCATAGTGCCCTGCATCTGGCGGTGCAAAGCCTGCGTGTGCGCGAATCTGGCTTGTCACTGGCTGCCGGGGTCAAATTGCAGTTATTACCTGAAGTCGATCTGGTATTGCACAAGGCCGGCATGCTGGCTCTTGATGGTCGTTGCAAGACGCTGGATGCACGCGCTGATGGTTATGTACGTGGCGAGGGATGCGTGGTGCTGGTGCTGAAACGTTTGTCCGATGCCCTGGCCGATGGGGATGCCATACGTGCCGTCATCCGTGACACAACAGTACGCCAGGATGGTGCAGGTAGCAGTCTGTCAGCGCCAAATGGCGCTGCCCAGCAACGCCTCCTGAGCCTGGCGCTCAAAAAAGCGGGGCTGACGCCCGCCGATATCGACTATATAGAATTGCATGGCACAGGCACCCGCCTGGGTGACCCGATAGAATATCAATCTGTCGCCGATGTCTTTCGCGGTCGCGACTTGGATGACCCTTTATGGCTGGGTTCAGTCAAGACCAATATCGGTCACCTGGAAGCTGCCGCTGGTGCCGCCGGCCTGGTCAAGACTATACTCGCCATCGAACATGGCAAGTTGCCGCCTGCGGTTGAATTGCAAGAAGTTAATCCTTTGATTGATCTGGATATCATTCCTGCGCGCGTGCCAAATCAAACCATTAACTGGCCCATGCGCCAGTCTCTGCGTCGTGCGGGCGTGACTTCATATGGTTTCGCCGGAACCATAGCTCATGTCTTGCTGGAACAGGCACCTGTAGCAGCTAGTGTCAAACCATCAGAAAAAATCACTGCGCCACAGCTTTTTCTTTTGTCTGCACGCTCAGCAGAATCACTGCGCATGCTGACATTGAGTCATGCAAAAAATTTAGCGAAATGCGATGACTTGCCTGCACTGGCACGCGGCATGGCACGCCAGCGTGAACATCACAGCATGCGCGCAGCTGTACTGGCATCCAGTCGTGAAGAACTGGCTAGTGGTTTGCAGCAGTTGATAGCACCCGGATATACAGCGACAGAAGCAATGCGCAATCCACGCATAGGCTTTTTGTTTACTGGTCAGGGCTCACAATATAGCGGCATGGCACGTGAATTGTATGCGCAGCAGCGTGATTTCCGTCAGGCGCTGGATGCTGTTGATGCTGCACTCGCTGCTGACCTGGGCATGTCTGTCATCGCCCTGATGCATGACGATGCACACAATGAACGCTTGCAACAAACCGCATTTGCCCAGCCAGCGCTGTTTGCGCTTGGCTATGCGCTGGCAAAAATGTGGCAGGCTTTTGGTGTGCAGCCAAGTATCGTACTTGGCCACTCCATAGGTGAATTTGCCGCAATGGTCATTGCTGGCTCGCTGACGCTGGAACAGGCTGCGCGCCTGATCGTCAAGCGTGGCGCATTGATGCAGGCACTACCGGCGGGTGGCGCCATGCTGGCGGCACGGGCAACACCAGAGCATGCCCTTGCTGTGCTGGCCGGATTGCATGCTGACCATGCCAGCGAGATTGCCATTGCAGCCTTCAATGGCCCTCAGGATGTGGTGTTTTCTGGCTCTGCGGCCGCGATAGAAGCAGTGCAAGCCTTGCTGACTGCGCAGCAATTGCATGTACGTGCCTTACAGGTATCCCATGCCTTTCATTCTCCTTTGCTTGATCCTATGCTGGCTGCATGGGAAAACACGTGTGCAGCGCAAGTTATGCAAGCCTCTCTCATTGCAGTCTGCTCCAGCTTGACAGGTGAATTGTTGACGCAGGCACCAGATGCAAGCTATTGGAAAAATCATGCACGCCAGCCAGTACGCTTTGACCAGGCGCTGCAAAATGCCGCCAGCGCCTGCGACATTCTTTTGGAACTAGGTCCGAACGCTATTCTGAGTGCGGTGGCCCAGCGTAACCAGGCTGCGCAGGATTGGCCACATGCTGTGAATTGTCTGGCAAGCTTGTGCCGTGGCGGCAGCGATCTCACCGCCATAGGCGATGCCTGTGCAGCACTATATATCGCCGGACAGGATTTTGACTGGGATCATGTCTTCTCTGGCAGCCTGCCATCTCCACGCAGCTTGCCGCGCTACCCGTTTGAGCGTCAAAGCTATTGGCTTGATTATGACGATGATGCTCCACGTCTGCCTTTGCAACTGCAACCGCAGCCAGAACGCGCAGCAGCGAGACCTGTTGATCTCTACACCATGCAGTGGGAAAACTTTACGCTGGCAGAAAATGGCACACATGCGCCGCGCTATTTCCTGCTGGGTGGAGACATTGCACATACAGCCGCCTTTGCTGCCGAATTGAAAAACACAAGCGCCAATATCTACTCATTGACAGCAGGTGAATGGCCGCTGGCAGCAACCCAACTCGAAGACAGCGATGTCGTAATTTATCTTGATGGCTGGCATGCACAAGCTGAGCATGTGACGCTGGCAGATCAACAAGGCTGGCAGTTGACTGAGTTCGTCAAGGTATTACAACACCTGCAAAAGAAACCCCGCGTCTTGTTGCCCACCAATGCGGGCCAGGCAATTGCAGGTAGCTCAGGTAATCCTTTGCAAGCTTCCTTATGGGGTGCGGCACGGGCATTGGCGCTCGAATATCCAGGCCCACGCTGGCTGATGGCAGACAGCGATGCTGGCCTGTTGCCGTGCGTATCTGCCTTGCCAGCCCTGTTGCCCTTGTTTGGCAATGAAGAAGCTGTGGCCTTGCGCAACGGACTATGGTTGCACCCCCGCCTTGAACCTGTCAGTGCACAAACGCATGAAGTAGCAGTACCGCCAGCCTTGAAACGGGACGGCATCTACCTCGTGGCCGGAGCCTATGGTGCACTGGGCCGTCACGCCACGGACTGGCTGGCAAGCCGTGGCGCTCGTCATCTGGTGTTACTGGCACGTCGTGCGGCACCTGCAGGCTGGCAGGCAAGACTGGCTTTATTGAAAGCCCAGGGCATACAGATCACCCATATTGATGCAGACGTGGCAAATGTAGATGACATGGCGCGAGTATTTACGCACATCACCAGCATGGAACAGGATAACGACCTCTGTCTGGCCGGTGTCTTCCATTGTGCAGGCACCAGTCGTTTCAATGACCTGGCCACGATCACGAATGACGATTATCAGGCCGTCAGCCGCGCCAAGATACAGGGCGCATGGCTATTGCATGAGCATACGCGTAGCCGCGCACTGGATTATTTTGTCTGCTTCACTTCAATTTCCGGCATCTGGGGTTCACGCTTGCAAATCCCTTATGGTGCGGCGAATGCTTACCAGGATGCACTGGCGCGCATGCGTCATCA
This sequence comes from Undibacterium sp. Di27W, assembly GCF_049340345.1. Taxonomy (NCBI): domain Bacteria; kingdom Pseudomonadati; phylum Pseudomonadota; class Betaproteobacteria; order Burkholderiales; family Oxalobacteraceae; genus Undibacterium; species Undibacterium sp. Di27W. Next base: position 19,862 of record NZ_JBMPOS010000011.1, read on the forward strand.
CCAAGGCTTGCCTGCACTGGCGATTGCCTGGGGCCCCTGGGGTGGCGGTGCTGGTATGTCCGAAGTGGATGAAGACTTGCTGCAATTATTGCGCGCAGCTGGCATAAGGCGGCTGGCACCAGCCCGTTATCTTGCCACGTTGGATAAACTGCTGGGCGGCGAATACATCACAGACGACGGTACTTGCGTCGCTGTCGATGTAGCATGGCAGCAATTCGTTCCCTTGTACGCCTTGTACAACCCGGCCAATACTTTCGAGCGTTGCCTGAGTGCCAGCCAGGCAAACGCAATTGCCGTATCAACCACTGCCGACACCCCCAGCACCCTGCATGCCCTGAATGAACAGGCACGCCAGGCAGCAGTGCATGCCTTCGTGATTGCCGAACTGGCCCGCACCCTGCGGGTCACGCCTGCACAACTGACACCAGATATCCAGTTGCTGAAGCTGGGCATGGATTCTATCCTGGTCATGGATTTCTCGCGCCGTTGTGAAGCTGGCCTGGGCGTCAAATGTGAATTGAAAGCTATTTTCGAACGCAACACCCCGCAAGGCCTGACTGATTACCTGCTGGAACAACTGGGTAAACAACTGCTGGATTGTCATCTCCAGAAAGAGACCGAGCAAATCATTGCCGACCCAGCCAATGCGAACGCCCCCTTCCCGCTGACTGAGCTGCAACACGCATATTGGATAGGTCGTCACAGCCACTATGGCCTGGGTGGAGTAGCTTGCCATGCCTATCTCGAAGCCGATGCGCCCAAGGGCCTGGACCTGGATTTGCTGGAACGCTGCTGGAATATGCTGGTCGCCCGTCACGGGGCACTGCGTCTGGTCATCGCTGAAGATGGCCAGCAACGTGTGTTACCCAAAGTACCTGACTATGTATTGTGTGTGGCTGACCTGACTGATGCCGATCAAACCACAGCCGACGCACATTGCACTACATGGCGTGAAACCATGTCGCATCAGGTGATGGATGCTGCGCAATGGCCCTTGTTTGACCTGCGTGCCAGCCGCCTGCCTGGCGGTGCAGTCAGGCTGCATATCGGTATAGACATGCTGATCAACGATGCCACCAGTGGCCAGATCATCTGGGAAGAACTGGCGGCGCTGTACCAGGCCAAAGCGGATATACAGCTTGCCGGTTTATTGCCATTCCAGATTACTTTCCGTGATTATGTGCTGGCTAAATACGTCCATAGTAGCCAGCGTCGCGCCGAGCGCGAATCTGCCAAGGCCTTCTGGCTGGAGCGCATCCCTGCCCTGCCATCGGCCCCACAACTGCCTTTGCGAGCTGAAGCCTTGCGCCAGACCAGCCCGACATTCTCGCGCAGGCAACAGCAACTGGCAGCACCCTTATGGCAAAGCTTGCGCGACCAGGCTGCCCAGGCTGGTTGTACACCAGCGTCATTGCTGATTGCGGTGTTTGCCGAAGTGCTGGCAGCCTGGAGTGCTGAACCGCAATTTACGCTGAACCTGACTATTTTTGACCGCCTGCCCTGGCATGCCGATGTGCCGCGCCTGCTGGGTGACTTTACTGCTGTCACCTTGCTGCCACTCGATTGCAGCGAAGCCCTGCCATTTGGAAAGCGCGCCGCCGCTATCAACGGCACAGTGCTTGAACATTTGCAGCATCGTGCTTTCAGTGCTGTTGATGTCATGCGTGAATGGAACCGCGGTCGTGAACGCCAGGATGCGATAGCTATGCCTGTCGTTTTCACTAGCCAGTTGGGTATGAATGATCCGACCAAGGGGGCAGCGCCCGATAGTGCACTGGGCAATGTCGTCTACGGCATCAGCCAGACCCCGCAAGTCTGGCTGGATCACCAGGCATGTGAGCTTGATGGCGCACTGATTTATAACTGGGATGCAGTCGATGCCTTGTTCCAGCCGGGCACGCTAGATGCTATGTTCAATGCCTATCATGGTTTGCTGGAAAAGTTGGCGACACAGCCACGGGCCTGGCAGCAGGCATTGCCAGCATTGCTGCCACCAAGCCAGCAGGCAGTACGCGCGCAGGTCAATGCCAGCGCTGCCGCCATGCCTGATCGTTGCCTTGATCAGTTGTTCTTTGAGCAGGCACAGCGCAGCCCGCAAGCCATCGCCATGATCGCCCATGAACAGCAATGCTCATATGCAGAACTGGCAGACTGGTCCTTGCGCCTGACAAACGCCTTGTTACAGCATGGTGCACAACGCAGCGACCGCATTGCTGTCGTCATGCGCAAGGGGCCGGAACAGGTCGCTGCCTGTCTGGGTATCCTTGCAGCCAGTTGTGTATATGTACCTGTCGATGCTGATGTACCTGCTGCACGTTTGCAGGCAATACTTGATGGCAGCCATATAAAACTGGTGTTGACACAGGCTGATTGCCTGCCCATCGTGCAGGAAATGTGTGCCAGTCGCGAAGTGACGGTACTGGATGCCAGCCGGGCTGCAACACAAACCTGGCCCGCTACTCTACCGCAAGTTGAACGAGCAGTGACAGATCACGCTTATGTCATCTACACCTCAGGTTCAACCGGCATACCCAAAGGGGTATTGATTGATCACCGTGGTGCGGTAAATACGGTGCTGGATATCAACCGACGTTTTGATATTGGTCATACTGACCGTGTGCTGGGGCTGTCCTCGCTGTATTTCGATTTATCCGTGTATGACCTGTTCGGTATTTTTGCGGCAGGCGCTGCGCTGGTATTGCCAGCCGCAAGTGGCACACGAGACCCCGCGCACTGGCTGGATTTGCTGTTGCGTCATCGTGTCACAGTCTGGAATTCAGTACCAGCCCTGCTTGAACTTTTGCTTGATGAGGCAGAAGCTGCCGGTGCATCACTGGCTGGCCTGCGTCAGGTATTCCTGAGCGGTGACTGGATAGCGCTGGGCTTGCCAGCACGACTGCGCACGCAGGCACCGCAGGCAAGACTGGTGGCAATGGGTGGTGCAACCGAGGCATCGATCTGGTCCAACTGGTTTATTGTGCCAGAAATATTGCCAGCACAATGGCGTTCCATCCCCTATGGTTATCCATTGGCCAACCAGCATTACCGTGTGCTGGATGCTCGCCTGCGCGATTGCCCTGACCATGTCAGCGGTGACCTGTATATAGGTGGCGCGGGACTGGCCGTGGCGTATGAAAATGATGCTGCCAAGACTGCCGCCAGCTTTATCATCCATCCCGTGCATGGCGAACGGCTCTACCGCACTGGCGACCTGGCCCGTTACTGGGGCGATGGCACACTGGAATTTTTAGGAAGGCGTGACTTCCAGGTCAAAATCGCTGGCAACCGCATAGAACTGGGTGAAATTGAAAGCGCCCTCTTGAGCCATCCTGGTGTTCGTGAGGCGGTTGCCGATGCTGTTGGCCCGGCACGTGGCAACAAGCGTCTGGCGGCATGGGTAGTACCCAATACAGCCGACACCAGCCTGTACGACGCCTTTGCAGGCAACCCCGACTTGCACAGCGAACGCTGGTATGCTGTTGAGCAGGCTGGCAATCAAACTTTTACCCAGACATACAGTACGCAGCAAGCTGAGAGACTGGAACAGTTCTGGTCCTTGATGGACCATATTGGTCTATGCATGATGCGCGATACCTTGCTGGCTGCTGGTGTGCTCCCAGGCGGTCATGGACAGATACTACAGATGCTGGCACCCGCACCGGACCTGGTCGTGCTGGCACAACGCTGGTTGAACAGCCTGAATCTTAATACGCAGTATGACAGCGAAGCTGCCTGGAACAACCTCACGCCAGCAGCACTGGACTTCGGCTTATCACGGACTGTCTTACAACGCCTGCGTTCAGGTGCGACTCAAAGGCTGGAAGTGTTGCGCGGCCAGGCCAGCGCTCTGGAAGTGTTTTACGGCGCTGATGACACTCTGGCTCCTGAGCACATGACGCGCATGAATCCCTTGTCCAGTCTTTGCACATCTGCGCTGGCTGCCGCCATACGCAGCCTTGCGCAGCATCTGGGACGACCTTTGCGCATACTGGAAATTGGTGCGCGCAGTGGCGCAGCAACACGTGATTTACTAGCGCGGGTAAACGATTGTGCGATTGACTATACCCTGACCGACCCTGCGCGCAGTCTGGTCGAGCAGGCTGAACAGGCGTTTGCCACGCAAGAGAGCAATCCCTTGCACACTATCCATTGCCGGGTATTTGAGCATGAACGATCAGCGACGACACAGGGGATGCCGGAATACGAATCCGATTTGCTGATTGGATTCAATGCCTTACACCGCAGCCGCAATATCCCGGCCTTGTTAAGTCGCCTGCGTCGTCTCTTGAATGTGGGCGGCATGTTGCTGGCCCCGGAAATCACGCGCAACAGTGATTTCCAGCTGGCGACAGTCGCCCTGCTAGAAGGTGGCTATACCCAGTTTGAAGACCGCAGGAAGTTCAATGGAAATGCGCTTTTGGCAGCAGATGCGTGGCTGGATGAATTGGCGCAGGCAGGTTTTGCAGCCAGCGCTGCATCCGGCATAGACAGCAATGGCGGCATGCATTTACTGACAGCACGCCAGACCGATACGGTATTGCGTTTTGCCCCGCGTCGCCTGGTGGAGCATCTGGCGAGCTTGTTACCAGCATACATGGTGCCGCAGACCATTCTTGAACTGGATGCCTTGCCATTGTCTGCCACTGGCAAAGTCATGCGTCAACAATTACCACGTCCTGAAATGGGAGGTTCTCGCCGTACCAGTCGTCACGCTGGTAATGATGCGATGCCAGCAGCAAACGACCTGGTCAGGATATGGCAAGAATTGCTGGGTGTTGCAGACTTGCATGGCGATGACGACTTTTTCGATCTGGGTGGCGATAGTCTGATCGCCGTACGCCTGATAGAAAGAGTGCGTCACGGCATGAATGCACATGTCGCCTTGTCAGACCTGTTCGATGCATCCAGCTTGTCCGCATTTGCAGAAAGAGTGGCAAAGGCAGCGCCATATGAAGACAGCCTGCCACCACTGTTGCCTGATGCAGCTGCACGTTATGCGCCCTTCCCGTTGACGGATGTACAGCAAGCCTACTGGATAGGACGTGATGAAAGTTTCGAGCTGGGCGGCGTTTCCACCCATCTGTATGCCGAGATTGAAGTTGAAGACCTTGCCATAGCTGATCTGGAACGAGGCTGGCAACAGGTCGTGGCACGCCATGACATGCTTCGCGCAGTGATTAATGCCGATGGCATGCAACAGGTAGTGCAGGATTTGCCAGCTTACCAGCTTGCCAGCCATGATTTACGCGCTGCCAATGCCTCCGAGGTATCCGAGTGGCTGGAAATCACACGGCTGGAGCTGTCACACGAAGTGTTCGATACAGCACGCTGGCCCTTGTTCACCGTGCGTGCCGCGCAGATGACAGATAGCCGCGTGCGCTTGTTTATCAGTCTCGACAATCTGGTGTGTGATGGTCGCTCCATGCGTACCCTGCTGGCAGAATGGTCGCAATTCGCCCGTGATCCGGCTTTGCAATTGCCTCCATTGACGGCAAGTTTCCGCGACTATGTCATGCTGACCCAGCAAATCGAATTACTGCCATCTTATCAGCGCTCAATGGCGTATTGGCATGACAAGCTGAGTATCCTGGCACCTGCTCCGGCCTTGCCGCTAACGCACTATGCGCCGGAAGATGTGTCACCACCTCACTTCACTCGCCGTGAAGCCAGCCTGACACCACAAGATACCCAGGCCTTGCAGGCACAGGCGGCGGCACATGGCGTCACTGTCAATGCAGTATTGCTGGCGGCTTATGGTGAGGTGCTTGCCAACTGGTCTGCAATATCGCGCTTTACCTTGAACCTGACCCTGTTCAACCGCCCGCCTGTGCATGAAGAAATAGATGCACTGGTCGGTGATTTCACTTCGCTGGTGCTGCTAGGTTTTGATGCAGGAGTAACAGCCAATTTTGCTGAACGGGCATTTTCCATGCAGCGGCAGATCTGGGCTGACCTGGAACATATGCAGGTATCGGCAGTCCGTGTATTGCGCGAAGCCGCGCGCCGCAACCGTCGCCTGAACCAGGTTGCCATGCCGGTCGTGTTTACCAGTGGTCTCGGTGTAGCCAGCGATGGCGCTGCAGAACTTGACTGGCTGGGTGAGTTTGTCTATGGCATCAGCCAGACACCACAGGTATGGATAGACCAACAAGTCGTTGAACGCGATGGTCTAATGGTATTCAACTGGGATTCTGTCGATGCTCTGTTCCCTGAAGGCTTGCTGGATGACATGTTCCAGGCATACCACGGCTTGCTATTGAATCTGGCGCAGAACGGTAGTGCATGGCAAAACAGAGTTGTCATGCCGGTGAATCGCTGGCCTGCCTCACCGCTTAAATCCGTGAGTGATATTTCAACAGCCACACTGCCAGATAACAGCCCTGTCGTCGACGATAAATTGCTGCGCATGGTCAACAGCCGTCTTGCTGCGCTGCTTGGTCATCATGAACTTGCGCCACAGACCAATTTCTTTGAATTGGGTGCGACCTCACTGGATTTGATACGGCTACGCCAGCAATTGCAGGTAGATAGCGGTTTGGTACTCAGCATTACTGAAGTATTTCAGCACACCAGCATCGCCGCCCTGGCCGCACATTTACGTAGCCGTCATCAGTCAATGGTAAGCGAAGATATTTCCAGTAATGAGATTGGACAAGCCCGCAAACGCCAGCGTCTGGACAATGACCGCCGCCGTAAACGTGGCCAGCAATCCAAAGCCTGATGACTAAAAATCACAATAAGAAATCACAAAAATAAAATATACAAGGATATTTATGAATACAAGCAAGCAAATCAATTCAGCGACAACACCAGACTATGGCGACAGCATGCCCGTCGCCATCATTGGTGCTGGCTGCCGCATGCCGCGCGCTGATGATATTTTTGAATATTGGCGCAGACTGGCAGACGGTGAAGAACTCATCAACTTTTTCGACGCAGAACAACTGGCTGCTGCCGGTGTCGACCCCGCCCTGTTGCAACGCCCTGGCTATGTGCCAGCCGCTGCGGTGGTGGCAAATGCAGACCGTTTTGACTGGGGTTTCTTTGGCTATTCGCGCCATGAAGCAGAATCCATAGACCCGCAGCAAAGACTGTTCCTGATGTGCGCATGGGAAGCGCTGGAAATGGCTGGCCATGCTCCCGCCGAACTGGCTGCCAAGGGCGATGAATTGAAGATAGGTGTCATCGGTGCCTGCAAGATGAGCAGCTATTCCGCTGCCTCCTTCGACAAAATGGAAGAAATCGCTTCTCCATCCACCTTTGCCCGCCTGATAGGCAATGACAAGGACTATCTCGCCACCCGCGTATCTTATAAGCTGGGGCTGACCGGCCCCAGCATGACAGTACAGACCGCCTGTTCCAGTTCACTGGTGGCGATACATCTGGCTTGCGAACAGATTGCCAGTGGTGAATGCGATATGATATTGGCGGGCGGCGCAGGCATAGGCTTCCCGCAAGAGTCTGGCTATGTACACCGCGAAGGCATGATTTTTTCAAAAGATGGTCATTGCCGCCCGTTTGATGCAGAAGCAGGCGGCACCACCATAGGTAATGGTGTGGCCGTCGTCTTATTGAAATCACTGGAGCGAGCTCTGGCTGACGGCGACCCGATACTGGCGATCGTGCGTGGTTCTGCCGTCAATAATGATGGTGCTGGCAAGGCAGGCTATACCGCACCGTCACCAGAAGGCCAGGCGCGCGTCATCAGCGAAGCCCTGCTCATGGCAGAAGTAGATCCAGCTAGCATAGGTCTGGTGGAAGCGCATGGCACAGCCACCCCGCTGGGCGACCCTATAGAAGTAGAAGCGCTGACCCGAGCCTGGCGCAAGCACACCAGTGCCAGCCAGTATTGCGCTCTGGGTTCAGTCAAATCAAATCTGGGTCATCTGGACACTGCTGCGGGTGTCGCCAGTTTCGTCAAGGCTGCGATGGCCTTGCATTTTGGCCAGGTGCCACCGAGTCTGCATTATGAACAGCCCAACCCGGTCATAGATTTTGAAAACAGCCCTTTCTTTGTCCCGCAGATGTTATTGCCCTGGCCGCTGGATCAGGGGCCACGCCGGGCCGCAGTCAGTGCCTTTGCCATAGGTGGCACCAATTGTCATGCGATACTGGAACAAGCCCCGGCACGAGCCACATTGGTGCCTGAAAACGGAGATCCAGTGTTCTTGTTGCTCAGTGCGCGCAGTGAAGCTGCCTTGAAAACACTGGCGCAGCGTCATGCATGGCGTTTGTGTGAATGGACTACCGATCAGTCTCTGGCGGATTATTGCGCCACCAGTGTCCATCATCGCAGCATCTACCCGTATCGCCTGGCACTGCTGGCCAATGATGCCGATGGCCTCATCAATTTGCTGTATGCCTTTATCGATGGCGACGATATAAAAAGCAAAAAACGCCAAAATCAACAGACCCATGCATGGATAGCTCATACGCTAGTTCCTGATGCTGACACACAGGGCTTGCTTGATTTTGTAACAACCCAGGCCAGTGCTGAACATCCATCTTGGGAGCAGCATCCCGTTTGCACTGTCCGCCCTGTCGCTCGTGCCTTGTTGCCGACTTGCCCTTTTGAAGGCGAACGTTGCTGGTATACCAAGCCTGGCTTTAATCCTGTGGCCATAAGCAAGGACGATCATCAGGCATGGCAAGCCATGCGCAATGCGGGTCACCAAAGCGCAGCCGCATTGGCGGCTGACCTGGATTTATCAGCCCTGCCACGTGAAAACGAAGGTGTCGATGCCCTGCATGCCGCCTATGTAGGTCAGGCATTTGCCGCACTTGGTATATTTAACAACAATGACGGCTGGATGGATGTAAAAGCTTGCCTGCAAGCCGCAGGCGCTCCTGCTCGTTTCCATCAGTTGTTTGCACGCCTGTTGCGCGACCATGCGGATGCTGGTTTGCTGGAAACGCGTGGTGCAGGTGAGCAGCTCAGTTATCGCAGCCTGCGCAAAAACTTGCCAGACCCAGGCCCATGGCTGGTGTTGATGCGTGAACTGGGTTATCAGCAACTGGCTGATCTGGTTGAACGCACTGGCCCGCGTCTCGCAGACATGCTGGCTGAAAAAGTGGATGCAGTCAGTATAGTCTTTCCTGGTGCTGCCATTGATGATGTCGAGCATATGTATCAGGATCAGCCATATTCTGTCTACCTGAACAGCATCGCCGCCGCTACTGTAGCGAGCTTGGCGAAAGCGCATGGACGACCACTGCGCATACTGGAAGTGGGTGGCGGTACTGGTGGTACGACGCGTGACATACTTGCGCAATTGCCTGCTGATGCTTGTGAGTTGTATACCTTTACTGACCTGGGGACACTATTCCTGCAAAAAGCACGCAAGAAATTTGCAGCCTATCCTTTCATGCAATACCAGAGTTTTGACATGAATGGCCCGGCTATTGCTCAAGGCCTGAAGGCTGGCAGTTATGACCTGATCGTCGCCGCCAACGTACTGCACAATGCACCTGACCTGCGCGTGATGTTGGCCAACCTGGCTACGGTGCTGGCTCCAGACGGTGCGCTGATGATGCGTGAAATCACTACACCGAAAAAACTGTTCGACTTTGTCTTTGGCCCCTTGGTGCCTGCATTAAGCGATAGTAATCAACGTGATGGAGAATTGTTTGCCAGCGGCCTGCACTGGCAGCAGGCATTGACTGACGCCGGTTTTGTACAGACCGATGCCATGCCCGCAGAAGGCTTGCCTACCCACGCACTGGGTGAACAGATTTTGCTGGCCCGCTGGCCAGGCATGCTCAAGGACAGCGCGTCAATAAATACGGTTATTGCCAAGCCCGATACCGCCCATGTACTGACAATATCAGAACCAACTATCGGCAAAATCATCACAGCCGTTTATGTCTGGCTGCCGCAATCTGGCAGATGTCAGCTGGAAAACCTGCGCTGGCATCTGGATATCAGCAATTCGCCCTCTCCTTTGCGATTGGAATTGTCTTATAGTGGCGACCGCTTGCATGTAACGGTATCAGATACAAGAGACATCCAGCAAACCTTGTTGACCGCCACAGTCTCGCATCCCCGCGCATTGCGCAGACAGAGCAGACAGATCGTAGAAGCTATTCATCTAGACCCGTCTAACCATACATTGCTAGACCGTGTCATCGGAGCTTTAAATGACGATGCATCCCTGTTTGCTGGCATGGACAGCCTGTATTTGCTCACATCTACAGACAATGTGCAAAGCCTGCGCCTGCATCTCAATGAGCAGAGCGCTGTGGTGACTGATGCCACAGGTCAGGTACAGCTCGACTTGCGAGGAATAAATCTGTTAAGCCGCCCTGCCGCTTTGCCGTCTTTGTGGTCTGACAAAGGCGATGCAGAATTGTTTGGCTGGCAATGGCAACAAGTAGCTGCGACAAACCAGTCGCTTCTATTGCCACAACTATTGCCGCGACACGTACTGTATATCAGCAATGATAATCAAACCGAATTCAGCCAGGCATTCACCAATGCTGGTGTCGATTGCCGCATACTATCTGCGGCTGAACTTATGCAGGACAAACAGGCACTGACGACACTACTGTGCTCAGATACTACGTTTGATGCCGTCGTGTACAAACCAGAGACCACCAAGAATCTCGATGATGCAATCTCGCTCTTTGACACCTTGGGTGTAACACCACTGGTAAATCTGATGTCGGCATTGGCGACACTAGCTATCGTGCCGCCTCTATTCATCCTCACGCCAAATACCTATGCAGTCACAGAGATGGACCTATGCACTTCCTGGCCAGCCGCTAGTACGAGTGGATTATTGGCTGTAGCCCGCCAGGAAATGCCAGTCCTGCATTGCATGCAGCTAGATACTGCAAATGCCAACGCACAAGAACAGGTGCAGGTGATCTTGCAATTGCTAAGCGATCCCCAATTAAAACATGCGCCTGTGCTCGCTATGCGGGATGGGGTTTTATATCGCCAGCAATTGGCCCCAACGACCTTACCAACAGCAGCACCCTTGCACCAGGGCCGTCATGTGCTGATAGGTGGTTTATGTGAACTGGGCCTGGAATTGGCCCATTGGCTGGTTGCCAATGGTGCACGTGACCTGGTCTGGCTGACACGACGCGCACCTGATAGCAAAGAAAAGCAGGTACTGGACATGCTGCGCAGCCAGGGTGTCGCGATCCACATTGATGCCAACGCCGATGTGACCGATGCAAAAGCGTTCACAGCAGCACTGCAAAGACTGGCAGACGGGCCAGCGCTGGGCATCATCTTCCACCTCGCAGGCCTGATCAATGATGCACCATTGAGCGCCATAAAAGCGCAAGACTGGGAAGCCAGCCTGACAACAAAATTGCGTGCTGCTTTGCGCATGCATGCGCTGGAAGCACAATTGCAGCCCGCTCTGTCAGTCTACTTTTCTTCTGCAGCCAGTGTCTTTGGTCCTGTTGGCCAAGGTGCCCATGCTTTGGCTAATGCCACATTGGAGGCTCTGGCAGAGCATCGCAGCCGTGCTGGCTATGATACCCTGGCAATAGCCTGGGGCTTCTGGCGCGAGATAGAAAGCGAGAAACGCCAGGGTCTGGCAGCTTATCTGGCTGAACGTGGCATGCTGGGTATGTCAAACACCCAGGGCTGGGCCTTGCTGGCCAGTGCCATAGGCGGCAATGCCTCGGTTTATCTGCCCTGCAATGTGGACTGGAAACGCTTTGCAGTGCAAGCGACTTCAGCACAGCAAGCACGTTTTAGCCAATGCTGGGATGAGGTATCACCTGTCATAATTCCGCAGAAACCAATATTGGCAGATCATTCAACCGTGCCCCTGCTACATCAATTGCGTGAGCATATCGCGGGCGTGTTAGGTTGCCCTGTCGATCAGGTGAATGAAGACAGCAAACTGGTACAGATGGGTCTGGATTCATTGCTGATGCTGGACCTTGCCGAGCAACTGAAACAAAAATATGGCCTGACGGTATCCGCCGAAACCCTGTTCAAGGCCGATACACCGAAAACGCTGGCTGCAGCATTGCAATTGCAAATGGATGGGCAAGCCGATCCAGTGGCAGCCTTGCTACAGGCAGACATTGCCTCAGCCTTGCCTGCAGCACAGCGTTATTTACGTAGCCGCCTTAGCAATCTCTTGCAATGTGGCGAAACAGATATGAGTGAGGATAGCAAACTGGTCGAGATGGGGCTGGATTCCTTGCTGTTTCTGGAGTTGAGTGAAACCATACAGCAGGAATTGGGCTTCAAACTGTCTGCCGAAGTGGCATTCCAGGGTGGCAGCATAGTAGCCCTGGCAAAAATACTGGTGAATGCACTGCGCCCGGACCTGGATGCAGCAAGCAAAACCCCTGCAATATCAGGATTACGCCAGGCATTGATGGAACTGGAACAGCGCGAAGGCGGCTGGCTGGCCAGCAATGGTGATGTATTGCCACGACCAGGCAACAAGGCTCAAGCACTGACAGGCTTGCGTAAACTGCACTGGCAATTGCGCAGCAAAGACTTGCCTCAGCAGTTGTATGTGGAATTTGACAAACCAGGTAATTTTGATCTGGCTGGTTTTGAACTCGCATGGCAGTTGCTGCTGGAACGCCACGCAGCATTACGCACGACTGTAGATGCACTGGCAAATCTGCATGTCATGACAAAAGCACCGTATTACCCGATACAAACAAATGACTTGCGTGGACTGGCAGCACCACAAAGAGACGTAGCACTGGCGGCACTGCGCAATGAAATGACAGATGCAGTCAGTGATCTTCAAGTTTGGCCACATTTTGACTGGTGTGCCAGCAAAATCAAGCTGAAAAATCAAGATGTATTGCGCATACATTTGCGTATAGATACGACGCTGACAGACATAGAAAGCTTCCGCATCATGCTGCGCGAACTGCATTTATGGGTGCTTGATCCGCAGCGGTGTCTACCTGCCTTGCAATTTAGCGCCAGTGACTATTACGCGTGCGAACAAGCTTTGGCTACGACCACGGTTCATGCAAAACAACTGGCGACATACGGCAAACAACTTGGACAACTACCTCCTGCGCCATCGCTGGTAAAAGCTGATGCGTTTGAGGCATCAGGCGGAGAAATCAAAGTCTGGCGTGAAGCCCTGCCACGTGCCAGTTGGCTGGCATTGAAGGCAACTGCAGCGCAAGCTGGCCTGACTGGCACCGCTGCCATGCTGGCTGCCTATGCCACAGCCATTGCCGCATGCTCAGAGCGCCCTGACTTCAGTCTGCGACTCGATTATCCAGACCGCAAGCCTTTGCATGCACAAATAGGCAATGTCATGCTCGATGCCAGTGACAGCGCCGTCATAGGCTGCCATACCAATGTGGCCAGTTTCATGACATTGGCACATGCATGCGCCGAAGCCATACAGCAAAGACTGGCAGCTGATCTGCTGGACGGTGCTAGCGTGCTGGCTGCCTATCAGACAGCGGGCTCAGGTCGCCCAGCAATTCCTGCTATCGCCATGACCAGTCTGCTGGGTGTGCGCACTACCTATGCCATTCCAGAAACATCCGATCCCTTGCTGGGCATGCCTGCCTATGAAATAGCAACACAACCAGGAACGGCACTGCATTTCCAGGTATTGGAAGAAGAAAGCGCGCTGCTGTATAACATAGACTTGCACACGGGCTTGCTGTCCAGTGAAATGGGTAATACGCTGATGCGCCATCTCGGCATTATCCTGCAGACCCTGGCCACCTCACCTGCAGCATGGAACGCTGAGCCGCACAGCTTGCTGCAAACAGCTAAAGAGGTGAAGCATGGCTGATATCCTTAACGTAATCGTCTGTGGCACCCGCTTTGGCGAGCACTATCTGGCGGCTCTCAATTGTGCTGAACATCTGTGGTCTGCCAGACCTGCACATCTGCCTCGGTATCGCCTGGCTGGCATCGTGGCAAGAGGCAGCGCCCGGTCGAGAGCACTGGCTGACAAGCTGGCAGTGCCGCTGTATACCGATATTACGCAATTACCCGGCTATATAGACATAGCCTGCGTAGTGGTGCGCAGTGCCATCGTCGGTGGCGACGGTTCTTCACTGGCACGTGCGCTGCTGTCAAAAGGCATACATGTATTGCAGGAACATCCTGTGCATCCGACTGATATCGTGCGCCTGCGCGCACTAGCGGCACAGCATGGCAAGCGTTATCACGTCAATACCTTTTATCCACATCTGCAAGCTGGCAAGCGTTTCATTGACTATGCACGGCGCAGTGCTGCTGAGCGCCCGCCAGCTTTTATAGAAATAACCACGAGCTTGCAGTTGTTGTATTCAAGCCTGGATATTGTTTGCCGCGCCCTGGGCAAAGCCACACCCTTTGCCTGTTCAGAGCCACTGGCATTGCAAGGCGTGCTTGCTGACTACGCATCGCCCTGGCCCTTCCGGGCTATACAGGGTTTGATAGGTGGTGTGCCGTTTTCACTGAACCTGCAAACCTGGCTGGACCCAAAAGATCCCGACCACCATAGCCTGGTGATGCATAAAATTGCCATAGGTGGCCCTGAAGGCAATGTCTTGCTGGCCAATAGTTACGGGCCGGTGGTCTGGAGCCACCCTATCTACGCACCAGATTATGAGCGCGACGATGCCCAGTCTTCTTACTTGTTAGCCGCAGATCTGTTTGCAGAAAGTCGTTTCAACCGCCAGCCCACGGCAACGATATTTGGCAAGCCACATGGCCCCAGTCTGACAGAAGCTGCCGCACACGACTTCCCCCTGGCGATACATGCCGCGCTGGATGAGTTGATGCAGGATGATGCCCCAGTTCATCAAGACCAATGGTGGCAAGCCCATGGTGAGGCCTGGCTGTGCATCATGCGTGCAGTCGGTCCGGCGCAGATGAGCAGTTGTCCACCGCCGCCACCGCCCTTTCCCAACCCTGTCAGCTATGCAAAGGAGTACCAATCATGAGCCAGACTGCAATGCAATCACAAGCAAGCGCAATTGCCACATTGGATCGCAATCGACAGGCTTATGCAGGCTTGGCAGAGGTGCTGGAAAACGCCGGTCTGGCAGAGCATGCGCTTTACCTGAACTGGGGCTATGCGCCGCAAACCGGCCTGGCCGACTGGGCATTCAGCGCATTACCCGCTGGAGAAACCGGCATGGCGCAGGCTCGTCTGATACTGGAAGTGCTTGGTGATACCTGCTTGGCAGGCAAACGTGTACTGGATGTAGGTTGCGGCCGCGGCGGTGCACTGTCCTTGCTGGCACGCCTGTATCCGGATGCCAATCTGGCAGGTGCCGACCTAAGTGCCGCAAATATTGCTTACTGCCGGAGACGCCACCAGCATGCCCGGTTAAGGTTCCAGGTGGCCGATGCCTGCCGCCTGCCATATGCAGATCAGAGCGTGGATGTCTTATTGAATCTGGAATCATCCGGTGCTTACCCTGATCTACCCGCCTTTTTTGCACATGCTTATCGCGTGCTTAAACCCGGTGGTCGCTTTTGTTATGCCGACGTGCTGGCCGCCGATACTCTTGAACCCATACGCCAGGCATTGCTGCAAACTGGTTTCGTGCTGGAGCGAGAACGCTCGGTCAGCAAGCAAGTATGTGCTGCCAGAACTGCCAGCCCGGCAGGTCTATGGACAAGGCTGGACAAGGCACTCAATAATCTGGACAAACCCGGCTTGCGCGCAGAGCTGGAACGTTACCTGGCCCAGCCTGAATCTGGCTTATTCCATGCACTGCAGGATGGCCGGGCTGATTACCACATCTTCCACCTGCGCCGTGCCGATGCGCCAGCGGGTAAAGTCAGCCAAGAGATTGCAGCACAGCTGAGCGGGCGTTCTGCCAGACTTGATCAACTGGAAAATCAGGTGATTGCTGCTCCAGCAGAATCTGTCTGGTTTCCATTCACAAGGCCTGATGCAAACAAAGGCCATAACGTATTCGCTCTGCCATATGCTGGCGGTGGTGCATCCGTGTATCGCCAATGGCAGTTAAGCCTCCGTGATGCACAGACAAGCTGGCGCATCTGCCCTTTGCAATTGCCTGGTCGCGAAAGCCGCCTGACAGAAACTGCTATCAACGACATGGATACCATGGTGGACCAGATAGTCATGGCAATTGCACCATATACGCATCTGCCCTGGGCACTGCTGGGATGCAGCCTGGGTTGCAAGATTGCTTTCGAGGTGGCGCGTCGCTTTGAGCACATGGGGCGCAAACCGACATTGCTTTTTCTGATGGCTTGCCCTGCCCCCAGTCTGCCATTAAAACGCCGTGTGTCAGCCTATAACGATCATGATTTTGCCGGTGAAGTAAGACATTTGGGCGGTACGCCACCAGAGATCATGGCAGATGCAGAAATGATGCGCACCATTATCCCTATCTTACGCAATGACAGCGCACTGGCGGAAGGCTATACCGCCTCAGCCGATGACAGGATCCATACTCCCATACTCATGGTCGCAGCCAGTGATGATCATCTTGTGACAGTAGAAGAAGCCCGGCGCTGGGGACGTCACACTGCTACAGGTTTCGACTGGCGCATGGTCGATGGCGGGCATTTCTTCCTGCGCAAACGGCGCGTAGAATTAATTGGCTACTTGTCCGATGCTCTCAAAGCCAGTCAAAACACAGCACTGCAAGAGGAGTTACTGTGCCAGTAACAGCACTTGCAAGCATGTGCCAGATGGAAGATATTTGTTTGGAGAGGAATGAAATACTCGTGGTTCTGGCCAAACGCCAGCTGGCAGAGCGCATGGCATTGCAATTATTGGATGAGGCAGAAGTAACCCGTTACCATGCCTATGTTTTTGAAGCAGACAAGCAAAGGCATTTGCTGGCACATGGCTTAAAGCGCCAGGTATTGGCCAGGTTGACTGGCCAAGCCCCTGAATCCCTGCAATTTCGTGCAGGGCCTGCGGGCAAACCTTATCTGCCTGATCAGAAAGTGCAATTTAATATCTCACATAGTGGCGACTGGGTGGCACTGGCTTTCAGTACTACCCATGTCGTCGGCGTCGATGTGGAACAGGCCAGGGATTTGGATTACGATGATCTGCTGACGCAAATCGCCCATCCCGCAGACGCTCTGACTATATTCAATACCAATAGTAAGAGTAGCGAGCAGCGCTTTCTGGCAAGCTGGAGCATGAAAGAAGCAGTAGCAAAGTGTGCTGGCAAGGGTTTATCCATGCACTTCCCTTCTCTGCGCCTGACGGCAGATGAGCATGGTAGACATGTTTGCATTTCGCAGGAAGACAGCTGGCATGTCCGCCATCAAATGCTTGGTAGCACTCATCTGGCAGTTGCCAGCTCCAGCGCCAACTGGCATCTTCGCTTGCTGGAGCTGGAGTGAGCAGCTATCCTTTAATGATTCAAGATGCTGGCTTCCTGAGGTGAACCAGTCTGGCCTTTCTCTTTTTGATCCAGATAATCATCCCTGTGACACTGAGCATGGCGACGATCAGGCCCAACAGGGAAATAAAGATACGACCAGGCAAGCCCAGTATGCGCCCAGAATGCAGGGGGAATTGCGCTTGCAGGAAAATATCCCCTGCACTTCCGGTACCAGGGATTTTTCCACCCAAGGACTGGCCATTTTTGCCGTCAAAATATAGCCAGGCATTACCCAGGCCAACATCGCCGTGATCATTGCCGGTCTCAAAAAAACCTACGCCATAGACACCAAAAGCAGGTGAATAAAATACCCCGCCAGCAGGCAAGGTCCAGCCACGTTGCCCTGCTTCTTGCTTTGCCAATTCCATGACATGCTCGCGACTGATGGCTGGGATCATGGGTTGATCTGGCGCTTGCGGTGTACGGCTGGCAAAAACATCTGAGCTTAATGGTGAGAACAGAGAGACGATGGGGCGTACCACCTGCGCATTCAAATTCATGGATACAGAGGTGATGGCCAATAGCAAAATAAGCAGCCATAACCAGACGCCACTTGAACGATGCAAGTCAAAATTAAGCTTATGCCCACCTTGCCTCCAGCGAAAGGCAAATGATTTACGCCAGCTGCGCCAGTGAGGAAAGGACAGCCATAAGGCAATAAAACAGTCCAGCACCCACACCATGCCTATGATGCCCATGAATAAAATACCCAGTTCTACACCAGCGACATTGGGAATATGCATGGTGTAATGCAGCTTGTACAAGAAGGGTAAAAGATTTTCGCGGCTAAGTGATATTTCACCCCATTGCCGCTTACCCTGCACATCACCGCTAAGGGGGTCTACAGCGATTTGGTTAAAACCTAATTCATAGGCTTTGCCGGTGGCAGGATTGATTTTGCCTTCCACCGACATTTGGCTGGTATGTCCTGGTTCTGCCTCGTTCAAGACATAGGTCACCCATATCCTGGGGTCACGCGCCTCTACCTTGTTCGCCAGTTCCAGACCAGAGAAGGGTTTTACTTCTCCGGCTTTCGCCATATCCTGGCTATGTGCCTGAAACAAATGTGGATTGAGCAAGGCATCCAGCTCATGATCCCAGGAGATAAAAGCACCCGTCAAACCAGATATGAAAAGGAAAATAGCCACCGCCAGCCCAAACCAGCGGTGCAGTAAAACAAAAACAGGACGCATCAACATAAATTTTTTTGTCTATTAATATTTCCAGTTGATGGCAACACTGCCGTTTCTTGGCGCAGCATAATAGCCCTGGTCCCAGTACAGGCTGGTCAGGTATTTCTTATTGCTGACATTGTTCAGGTTTGCTGAAACGCTCAAATTTTGGCTGATATCGTAGCGCGCCATCAGGTTCAAATTGGCATAACTGGCCTGGCGAATAACGATGCCCTCACCACCATCACGGAAGGTATCGGCCTGCCAGTTGAGGCTGGCACCTACCCTGGCTTGCATCAGGAAAGGTAGTTGATAAGTCGTTGACAGACGCAGTAATTTCCTTGGCACATAGGTTTTAACGTCTTTATCATTACTATCTTTGATACTGAGCTGGGTGTAACCAGCGCTGAAGTTCCAGCCTTTTGACAACTCACCACTGGCCTCGAGTTCAAAACCCTGTGATTGCGCATCTATGCCACGATAGTAAGCTTTGGTGCCTGTCATGCCCGCTTGTTCTGCAGCATTGTTTTGCTGGATTCTGAACACAGCACCAGACAAATTGAGTTTGCGATCGAACAGCTCAGTCTTGATGCCCAGCTCATCGCCCTTGCCTTTGATGGGGTCCAGGGTCCTGCCACTCACATCCACTTCACTTTGGGGATTGAATATCTCAGTATGACTGGCGTAGATCGAGGTATTCGGCGCCAGATCGTATACAACACCGATATAAGGCGTGGTATTGCGGGCAGATTTCTGGCTACTGACGCCATAAGAGGTGCCTGTGCTTTGTGCCTTGGTCAGGTTGACGCCAGTAATCAGTTTGAACTGATCCGCCAGATTGAAGCGGGAAGCAATAAATACAGTCTTGCGCGTATCTTCATAGTCACTGCCTTCCATAGAAGCATTGAATGCTGGTTCAGGGTAATTGCCTGTCCAGTTAGTGATGTCAGGTAAAGCTGTGCCTATGCCAACGCCATAATGAGACACATCGTTCATTTTGGATTTTGACCAGTTGAGGCCAAAACTCAAGTCATGCTGACGCCCTGCCAGGCTGAATTTACCTGTGGCATACAGATCAAACAAGGTTTGTGAATTGTCGGCATTGTACAGGGATGGATAGCTATATAAGCCCAGACCTGTTTTGCGATCAGGTGTGCCATAAACATAAAATAACTTGGAATCTGCCTTTACTTTATTGTGACTGAGTACAGATTTGATTTGCCAGTCGCTATTCAGTTGATGACTCAACTCCAGAAAGCTGCGGTCATCCTGCGTCACCCAGCGCGACCAGTCAGCCGCTGTACTGGTCGATGTCCTGTAATTGGTCGGGCTGCCATCTGTGAAATACAAAGGCAAGGCTCCCCACATACCACCTTTGGCATCATTCTTTTGATGTGCATGACCAAGCGTCAGCATCGTCGCATCACTCAGATTGGCTTCGATTACACCGTAGACTATGGTTTTTTCAGGAGAATAACGGTCCAGATAAGAATCACCTGCTTGCTTCGCAACAACGATGCGGCCAGCAACAGTGCCTGCGGCATTCAGCGTGCCTGAGACATCAGCATCCAGCCTGCGGGTATTCCATGAACTCAAGGTCAAGCCTGTAGAAGCCTGGAACTGATAAGTTGGTCGCTTGCGTATGAAATTGACAGTGGCAGAGGGATTGCCAGTGGCTGACATCAAACCATTTGCGCCACGCACGATATCTATCCTGTCATAGATCGCCGTATCAATATCCCCGGCTACATTACCAGTGGTGAACGGCATGCCCATGCCATCGAACTGGAAATTGGTGATATCAAAACCGCGCGCCATGTAATAAGTGCGATCGGTTTCTACCTTCTCTACCGATACACCAGTGGTATTGGCCAGCACCTCATTGATATTGACTTGCTTGAAATCATCCATCTTGGCACGTGTCACTACCGAGATGGACTGTGGTGTTTCACGCAAAGAGAGGTCAAGCTTGGTAGCAGAACTACTTTTCCTCGCTGTATATGCGCCCGTCTTTTCTGTACTAGCTTCATTAGTCAGCGCCCCCTTTACCACTACCTCAGGTAATTCGGACTCAGCAGCGTTTGCTTCTGCAGCATATACATTGTGTGATGCACTTAAAGCGACAGCAAGGGCAAGTGCCATGGGATGTAAACGAAATGACTTGGTATTATCGTTATAAAGAGAGGACAAGCGGTTTTGCGAAAGCATGAAATAGCCTTGAGAGTGATTGCCTATGCAGAGACAGCAATCTCCAGCACCGGCCCAAATTGAAAAAACAAGATGGGCGGATTGTACTTAAACTATTTTGTAAATGCAAATCATTCTCATTTGTTTTAAATATTGTAAATGACAAGCCATTTTATTGATGATCGTGATAATCCGTTTCCCCCATCTTCCAGTAACCTGTTGCATGAACATTGCCCATGCTGATACGTGGCTCTTCACGCAAATGCTGGCGTATGCGCTTGGTTAACATGGACTCTGCCCCTATGAAGACCTGCGCCAAACCAGCAGGGAATTCTGCCTCGCGCAATGCCTGCAATAAATGCTTGCCGCTATTGATGCTCTCGTCCTGGCGATAGACCCATATCACGCTAACATCGGCGATAGCGTGGTAAGACTGCTGCTCGGCCTCATTTTCAATTTCCATGAAAGCCATGACCTTCACGCCAGCGGGCAAAGACTCTATGGCCGATAAAATCGCGGGTATCGCCGTCGCGTCTCCGACAAATAATTGCCAGGCACTCTCAGCCTGATAGTGATAACCGGCGCGTGGCCCGCCTATTTCTATTTGTGCACCAGGCTGGACTTCGCTGGCCCAGGTAGCCGCAATGCCTGAGCCGTGCAAGATAAAATCGATAGACATCGTGCTAGACTCAGCATGGTAATGTCTGACTGTGTATGCGCGCCCTTCTACATCCTCTTGTCCGGGTACAGTAAAAAACAGTTTCATTGCATGCGCAGGGATTTCTATCCTCAAACCCTCTAGTGCTGATACATCCAGCGTAATGCGTTGCATTTTTGGCGTGATGCGCTGGGTATCGATCACCGTGGCCATGCCACGTACCAAAGGGGGGCGATGTATGTTCATACGTTTCCTCAATAAAATAGATGGTCTCAATGGACATCACTGCTGCCGCCATCCTGAAAGCAATCCAGAACGGGCACTGAAGACCTGAAAATCTTAATTAATGCTGGTGTTTATAGGGAGATACTCTCAAGCCCGTCTACCAGCAGGTGGGGTATGCCCTGGCTGCATGCCTCAACCCTGGCGCGCACGCCATAGGCAGCAGACAGCAAGGCAGGAGTTAACACTTCCCTGGGCTTGCCACTCGCCAGCAAGCGACCGTCTTTGATAACCAGTACATGGTCGGTGTGGCGTAAAGCGATATTGATGTCATGCAGGACGATTAGTGTCGTCATATTCCTGGCGATGGTTTCACTGCGCACCAGGTCCATGACATGAAATTGATAATTCAAATCCAGAGCTGATAAAGGCTCATCCAGCAGCAATACCTGGGGATGTCTTACTAGGGCCTGCGCCAATCCCACCAGCTGACGTTGCCCACCGGAGAGCTGATCCAGAAATTGCATGGCAAGATGGGCAATGCCAAGTCGCGTCAGTAAATCCAGAACCATGGGGATATCGCGCTGTGCCTTAGCTTTGTCAGTAAACACATATGATGCGTTCGCTGCAGCCAGCACTGATTCCAGCACAGTCAGGTGCAATGCCTCAGGCAAGTTTTGCGGCAAATACACTATCCGCTGCACAGTGGCATCCGCTTGATTAACTGGTTGCTCATGCTCATCAAACGCAATCTTGCCGGTTGATTTGATCAACCCAGCCAGGGCTTTCAAGAGGCTGGACTTGCCGCAGCCATTGGCACCTAGTACGGCGATCAATTGCCCGGACGGCAAAGCATCCACAGACAGATCGTGGATGATTTCACGCTTGCCGTAATACACATGGAGATTTTGTAAGCTCAAACCACTCATCGCCCCTGCCCCCGCATGCTGAATACGATCAGCAGGAAAAATGGAATGCCAACCAGAGCTGTGACTATGCCTACCGGTATGATGACGCCAGGAATAATATTCTTGGAGGCGACAGATGCCATGGACAAAATCGCCCCACCTATCAAGGCAGATGCAGGCAGATAAAATCGATGGTCTTCACCTACGAATCGTCTCGCTATATGTGGCGCAACCAGGCCAATAAAGCCTATTGTACCGACGAAGGCAACGGCAGTCGCAGACAGCAGGCTGACACGTATCAACACTCCCAGGCGCAGGCGTTTGACGCTCACACCAAAACTGGCAGCACGCTCTTCCCCCAATCTGAATGCAGTCATTTTCCAGGCATTGGCCATGGCAAAAGGCAGCAATACAACGAACAAGGCAAAAAGTATCCCGACCTTGACCCAGGTCGCTTGCGTCAGGCTGCCCATGGTCCAGAACACCACGCCTTGCAAGGCGTCAGCACTGGCGACAAATTGCAATAAGGAGAGCAAGGCATTGAAACTGAAAACCAGTGCAATGCCAAATAACACAACACCAGAGGCTGGCATACCACCCCAACGGGTGACAGCATCCAGCATGACGGCACTTAAAACCGCAAATAAAAAAGCATTGCTGGAAATGATCCAGGTGGGGGAAATACCAGGGATGCTGATATTCAAGACTATCGCCATGGCCGCACCAAAAGCCGCAGCAGATGAGATACCCAAAGTGAACGGGCTGGCCAATGGATTATTTAATATGGTCTGTATTTCAGCGCCAGCCAGCCCCAGTGACAAACCTACGGCTACGGCAATCAAGGCATATGGCAGACGCAATTCCCATACGATGACCTGAGTCGTCGCATCCACTTCATTTGGATGTATCAAGGCCTGAAACAAGCCAGACAAACTGAGCCCTGATGGCCCTAGCGTAAAATCAACCAGTAGAGTCGTTACAATGAGAACTATCAAAGTGACAAGTATGATGACACGCTTGTATAACTGACGCTGGTAAGCCAGTGTCACTTCATTCGCGCTTGCAGGCAAAACACTTTGCATCATGGTGCCGACTTCAAGGTGGCAACTGGCTGGCCCGGAACTTGCTGCCTGGCCTGGGCCTCGATCCAAAAAGTGCCGCCTGGCTCTATCGCCAAAAATTGTTGATGCATATCGCGCCATGTCTGTTGCGGATCAAGTTTTTCAAACAAGCCTGGATGCTGCCATTTGGCCATGGCTTGCAACAAGGCCATGTGATAAGGCGTGACATAGAAATGATGCCAGGCACCAAATACCTGATTATTTTTCACTGCATTCAAGCGCGAGAGTTGCAAGCGATGAGCCACAACTTGCAGGCTTGCCAGCGCCTGCTCAGGTTGTACTTCTGAACCCATCTTCACGCCAGCCTTGTCCTGAGGCGCACCAGTACCAGTTGCCATATAAAGCGCAGGTTGCTGGGCCAGCAGGTGCTCCATATTGACTTCGCCCATCGTGTCTTTCAGCCAAGGGGTAGCGATATTGATGCCACCTGCTGCCGTCACGAACTCCCCTATGCCAGTATTGCCTGCGGAGGTAATGTTTTCTATCATGCCTGCCCGCAAGTCGACAAAGACATGAGGCTTTTTGTTCTCGGGTATTTTGCTGACAACGGCACTGACTTTCTTCAGATTGTCTTCGTAAAAACGGATGAATTTTTCTGCCTGTTCTTCACGCTGCAAGGCCTTGCCCATCAGGCGTAAGCTGGGTATGGTGTTGCGCAAGGCGGCATTTCTAAAGTCGACGAACAACACTGGCACTTTGGCTGCCTGCAATTGCGTGACTATCTCATTATGTGTACTTGGACCGTGACCAGAAATACTTAAGATCACAATATCCGGCTTAAGTGCCAATACTTTTTCAGCGCTGACGGTGTTCTCTGTCGTCTTTCCGATCAGGGAAATTTGCTCTATCGCCGGAAACAAACGGCGATACTGGGCAAAGCTTTGAGGATCCAGCAAGCGAAAATCCCCTTGCCAGCCGACCAGACGATCTATAGGTTTTTTACCTTCCAGTAAAGCTAATGCATAAAACAGGCGCCCCTCACCCAAAACTATGCGATTGACTTTAGCTGGCAAACTGACCTGGCGTCCCGCCATATCCGTCACCATGGTTTGTGCCAGCACTGTTTGCTGGCAGCAGAACAAGGTCGAAAAAAGCAGGAGCAACAAAGACAATTTTGAGCGTAAACAAAAAGCTGCTTTGGCAAGGCCCAAGCTTATTTTCAACAGAATTTTCATCATACTTCTCAAACAATAAGAAAAACAAATTCCCGCTTGCGCGGGAATATTGACTACAGATTAAATACAGTAAGCCGCATTAAATTTTCCAGGCCAGGGAAATGCGCAGATCGCGACCTATTTCAGGCAAAGCTGCTACAGCACTCCAGCGTGGATGATAGCCAAAGCTGCTTTGGTCGTAATAGAATTTATTGAGCACGTTCTTGACGCTGAAGGTAACAGTAAAGTCATCTTTCCCGGTTGGCAGCCAATGTGCATACAAATCATGCACGCCATAGCCAGGCTTGGTAGCGCTGCCTTCAGGAACAAAACTCAATTTTTCCACAAAGCGGCCTGTCCAGCCAAATTTCAGCGCTGGATTTGGCAAGGCATAATCAAGTTGTGCCACCCAGGTACGGGAAGAAGCATTCCCCAGCAGGAAGGCATCGCCGCTCGATAAAGGTGAGCCATTCAGCTCTGGCTTGGAATGGGATACACCAAGGCTGCCCGACCATTGTTGCTCTTGCAAACCTATGCTGGCATTGTAGCCACGCACTTTGACATTGCCCATATTGTCGCGATAATCATCGTAACCTATGTAATTCGCAATCTTTTGCTCAAAAATACTGCCATTGATCTGCCAGCCGGCACTCTTCCATTGCACACCAAACTCAGTGTTTTGCGCCTTCTCTGGATTGATGGAGACATCATTATCCTGATATTGCTTGAGGAAAGGTTCGACGATGCCGACTCCACGCAAAGCACGGGCATGACTGAGACGGAGAGTCAAGCCATCGCTAGGAATAAATTCCAGGTTGACACTAGGGGAAACTCCACTGGAATCAAACTTTTGACGCTTCATGTCGGTATAGCTGTACTTGTCATAGCGTGCACCCAGACCCAGCATCCATTGCGCACCCAATACCATGTCGTCTTGCAGATACACGCCACTGACCTTGGCTTTTTCATCGTTCAGGGACACGCCAGCAACCCTGGATAAACCAGTATCCTTTTTATAGTCAAAGCCATAGCTCAGTTTATGATCACCAAGGCGCGAGACATTACTCAGGTTAAAGCCCTGCGTCTTGGTACCCAGGCGCTCTTCATCACTACTACCCTTTTGCAACTGTATGATGTTTTCATTGTTATAGACTGTCGCATGCAGGGACAATAAGGGATTGCCAGGAGCATAATCATAATTGGCTGTCGTTGATTGCCTGGACATACGCTGCTGTTGCGCAGGATTGATCGCCGTCACCAGCATATTGGTACGCTGGTTGCGCAAGCCCTCATCTTCATTTTTGTCATAAGACAATTGAAAACGATGTCCGCCATCTATCTTGCCATTCAATTTCAAGAAACTTGATGAGGTATCGATGGCCGTATTGGCGACGGTATTGCCATGACCATCTTTATAGTCACTGCTTTTCAATACAGTCTGGCTGAAAATCAAATCCAGATCATCCGTCAAACGGCCATAGACAGTGCCGCTGAACTTGCTACCCTTGTTCACTGTTTGATAGCCACCTTTCAACAAAGCACCAAAGCGCTCACCATTGCTCAGCAAATCGCTGGCATTTTTTGTCGTAAAGCGGACTGCACCCGCCAAGGCACCAGGGCCAGCTGTGGCCGCACCTGTGCCAGCTTCTATCTCTACCCGCTTGATCAGCTCAGGCTCTATCATGACTTGCCCGGCATGGTGATAGGCAGACTCAGGCTGGCTGGCACCGTCAATCGTGATGGTCAGCATGCGTTCTGCAATGCCATGCACATAAATTTTTTGCGCGATTGGCAAGCCACCGCCGCCCAGACTCACTTCTGGCGTTTGCTTGAACAAGTCTTGCAGACTATTCGCCTGCTCTACTTCTATGCGCTTGGCATTGACTGTTGTATTGGTTTCATTGCCACGTTTGGCAGTGATTTGTACTTGTTCCAACTGATTTTTGGCTGCAGCTTCAGTCTGAGCTTGTGTATTTACTGCAAAACCCAAGGCCAGGAGCATGACCATAGGTTTCAAGCGAGGAGAAATGGAAGGAGTGATCTTGGACATGGATATAGTGCGCAATTTGCTACGTTAAGTGTGACTTGATGATTAATGTGGATATAAGCATGAGCTGCAAAAAGATAAACCCTTGATTTTCCCCCAGAAAATCACGTCAGCTTCAATCTGAGTCTCAATTGATAATGATTTGCATTTACATTCTCAGTTTGCTATTGTTCCACACCTGAACAGAAAAAACCTTTGCGCAAGCAAGAAATTTCTTTGCTAAAACACTTTTCATAGAGTCTGGTTGTAAATACATGAATCATTCCGAGACGAAATCTGAACAAGTCGTCAAGCGACATGAATTGACCCGGCAATCTGAGCGTGTTGTCAAAAATCACCAGATAACCAATCCACAGGTATCTGCCGACCATCCTGTCTTGAAAGGGCGAGTCAGCTTTCAGGAACTCCGTCCTGGGCTAGTACTGCATACCTCAGATGTACAAGACCTGTACCCCATGTCCACCCAGGCAGAACTGGATGCAGGCATGACCCTGGTACTGGTGCTGGATGGCAGCGCCGATATTACCTATGGCAAACGCCGCTTCGCCTTTGGCCCTAAACCGGACTCCAATGGCAAAATGCAAAGAGAGGCGGCACTGGTCAGTTTTGCGGAACCAGAACTATTTAAACGTCGCTCACAACGTGGGGGCTTTGAACGCACGGTAACCCTGGGGGTATCTCCCGAATGGCTGGCGGATAGCGGACTCAGCAATGTCGAAGGCCATACATCGCTGGATATTTTCAGTCGCACACATCTGAATACCGAGTTTTGGGCACCGTCGATGCGCATGCAGTCCCTGGCAGAGCAAATCCTGACACCTGCAGCGCTGGAACCCGTCATGCATCACCTGTTTCTTGAGAGTCGCGCCATAGAAATTTTAAGTGAAGCTTTTACTTCCGTTCATAGCAGATTTGCTTCCGCACATGCTTCGGTAATGAGGCAGCAAAGCTTGCGCCCCAAAGAGCAACAACGCGTGGCACGCCTTCACGACTTCATCAATAGCGGTGAGGCAGATACCTTGAGCATGACTGAAATCGCCAGACAAATGGGCGTGAATGCCAACACTTTGCAAAAACAATTCAAGATCGCTTATGGCGCGAGCATCTTTGAATATATGAAAGAACGCCGCATGCAAATTGCCTACACGGCCTTGTTGAAGCAGGGTATTAGCATCAGTGCAGCAGCCCAGCTCGCTGGCTATCAAAACCCGGCAAATTTCTCAACAGCATTCAAGGCAAGATTTGACACCCCTCCGAAAAATGTGCGAAACAGCACGATTCGGGAGCGGCAAATGGGCTTGCAATGAACACCAGTGAAGAGTTTTGCTGTTAGCGACCTGGTCTATAGAAACTTTCCAATCCGTCGCTTACCGTCGCGTGAGATAAAAACCTGGGCAGATTGGCAATGATGCGTGCCATTAGCGATGGTCGAATAGATCTCTGCCCTTTCATGTCAAATTGAAGCCAAGACTTGCCAAGTCTATGGCGATAGCCTCCCCTATTCCTGAACTTGCACCTATTATCAATGCCACATGTTTTTTTGCATGGCGTTCAGCTTTCGCAGGATAGAATCCTGGAAATTAGCGACAGGGGTAAAACGATGAGGTGATTTATCAATATTGTCATGGTCAATAAGATCATTGAAACGAAATAATTAGTTACTCATATTTACCCAGATGGAGTTT
Source organism: Undibacterium sp. Di27W (assembly GCF_049340345.1). NCBI lineage: Bacteria > Pseudomonadati > Pseudomonadota > Betaproteobacteria > Burkholderiales > Oxalobacteraceae > Undibacterium > Undibacterium sp. Di27W. The sequence continues at coordinate 48,353 of NZ_JBMPOS010000011.1, forward strand.
ATCAAAATGGTAAACTCATGCTTTAGTTGTGATTTCTCAACATGAGAAAGTATTTGGCTTTTCTTGCCAAAATTTAGCCTATATTAAGTGACCTTTCTCTTATAGATTTTTTATGCAATCGTTTAGTAGCACCGACACGGTAACAAACCCAGAAATTTTGTATGGCGAGGAAAGACTTGATTTCATACGAGAGGAAATCCTTGCAGATTTATTAGAGGCAAGCGCGTCTGCGTTTCCTGACAAGATTGCACTGATTTCTGGTGATCAGTCCGTCAGCTATGGTCAATTGAACGCTGATGCAAATCGTGTTGCTTCTGTCCTGATTTCAGCGGGCGTGCGCCCCGGACATATTATTGGCCTGTGGTTGCCGCGTGGCATACATCTGCTGATTATGCAGGCAGCCATTGCTAAATCTGGCGCAGCCTGGTTACCTTTTGATGCAGATACTCCGATAGATAGAATTGCTGTTTGCCTTAATGATGCTGCTGCTTTTGGCATCTTGAGTTGCCAGGCGTTTGAGCCGCACTTGGCAGAGCTACCTTGCCAGAAATGGCTGGCCGAAACAGCCTTGCTCGATGCCGGGCAAAGCATGTCAAAACGTGGTCCCGTAAAAGGCAGTGACCCTGCTTATGTCATTTACACCTCAGGTTCGACTGGCAAGCCCAAGGGCATTCTGGTAAATCAAGCCAGCATTTGTCATTTTTTGCGTAGTGAAAATCATGTCTTGGGCATACGCCATGAAGATCGCGTGTATCAGGGGTTTTCACTGGCATTTGATATGTCATTTGAAGAAATCTGGATAAGTTACCTTGTTGGCGCAAGCTTATGGCTGGCACCAAAAGAAATTACTGCAGACCCGGATGCCTTGCCGCTGGCTTTGAATGAAAACCGCATCAGTGTTTTACACGCCGTCCCTACCCTGCTCGCTTTATTCAGCCATGAGGTAGATAGCCTGCGCCTGATTAATCTTGGTGGTGAGATGTGTCCCGAGGTTTTGGTCACGCGCTGGTCACGCCCTGGGCGGCAAATGTTTAATACCTATGGACCGACGGAAGCCAGTGTGTCGGCAAGTCTGGCACAGTTACAAGCAGGTCAGCCTGTCAATATCGGCAAACCTTTGCCGAATTATTCCTTGCTGGTGATTGCGACCGATATTGAAAATGGTTTGCGCCTCTTGCCCGCAGGTGAAACGGGGGAACTATGTATTTCGGGGCCAGGCGTAGCAATTGGTTATCTGGGACGCCCGGATTTGACAGCTGAAAAATTCTTGTCAAACCCCTGGGCTAGAAATGCTCATGAAGCCAGGCTGTATCGCACTGGTGACCTGGCTTGCTTTAATCCAGATGGCAGTGTGCAATGTCTGGGGCGAGCCGATGATCAGGTGAAGATCCGTGGTTTCAGGGTTGAGCTTGGCGAGATTGAAACGGTGTTAGCCAAACAAGCGGGTGTAGGCGCAGTAGCGGTAGTCTTGCGCAAGGATGATGAGATCGATCAGATCGTGGCTTTCATCGTCAATGATCAATTGCCAGCAGATGCAGAGGCTGCCGCTTTTGCCCAGCATGCGGCAGCTTTACGGACAGAACTTGGCAGGGTCTTGCCGGTATATATGGTGCCGGGCAGGTTTGAATATCTGCCTGAAATGCCCAGGCTGACTTCAGGAAAAATAGATCGCAATACGTTAAAAAAAATAGGCTTGGCCAAACAGGCTGCCAACAATGAGTCGGATGCACCAGAAACCGAGACTGAACTTGTACTATTTGAGGCTCTGGCCAGTCTTTTTCCAGGACAAGCAATACGACGCACGTCGGACTTTTTTACAGACTTGGGCGGCCATTCTTTGATGGCAGCAAAATTAGTATCCATATTACGCAAACATCCACGTTTTGCCTATTTCAGGATCAGTGATATTTATACGCATCGCTATATCGCCAAGATGCTGGAAGTACTGGAAGCCACAGCCCCAAGTCAGGATGCTGCTGCGGCGGCGAGCCAGTCCAGTTGGACCACGGCTCCTGAATGGAAACGCTGGTTTTGTGGTATCGGCCAGGCTGCAGCCATTCCCTGGCTGGTGGCCATGCGCATGGTGCAATGGCTGGCGCCGTTTTTTGCCTATCATTTCTTTACCGGTGATCCTGAAGATTCCATTGCAAGAGCCGTATTTTTATCGGTCGGTGTTTTCTTATTATTGACAGTGACAGAATTTGCGATTGCCATTGCGGGTAAGTGGCTGATAGCAGGTCGCTTGAAGGCCGGCCGCTATCCTCTATGGGGATGGACATATTATCGTTGGTGGCTGGCTGACAGATTGGTGGAAGCTGCACCAACTTACATGCTGAGTGGTTCGTCTTTGTATAGCTGGTGGTTACGTGCGCTGGGGGCAAAGGTAGGTTCTGATGTCGTCATAGGCTCCATGACCTTGCGTGCTCCGGATTTGCTGCACATAGGCGATCGCTGCAGTATAGGCAATGCCAGTAATTTTGAGAACGCCAGAGTGCAACACGGAGAACTCATACTGGGCAGCATAACACTTGAGGATGATGCTTATGCAGGCTCCTACGCTGTACTGGAAGGTAATGTTCATATAGAAGCTGGCGGCCATCTGGATGGACAGTCTGCCTTAAGTGCGGGGCAGCGCATACCAAAATCGAGAATCTGGAAAGGATCGCCAGCCAAAGACATAGGTGCGTTTGATGCATCAATTTTTCCGCCAAGACCGACGGCATCACGTTTGCGTCTGGTCGGTGAAACTATATTTTTTGTGTTTGGTTCTCTGTTAATCAGCGCCCTGTTTTTCATGCCGGTTTTCCCCAGCTTTGTGACCATAGACTGGTTTGATAATTCTGAATTATTTCCTGGTTTACAAAGTAACTCTGTCATTTTCCAGCTGGCGAAGTATTTCCTCCTGGCCTTCCCGGCCACTGCTGTCTTGATTGTCTGCACGGCGCTGTTGTCTGCTGGTATACGCTGGAGTATTTTGCCGACTTTAAAGCAAGGGCAATATCCTGTGCACGGTAATACTTACTGTGGAAAATGGCTGGTCAATCAGATACAGGAGTCCAGCCTGAATGTGTTGCATGGTGTTTATGCCACAGTTTATGCACCTTTCTGGTATCGCCTGCTGGGTGCAAAAGTCGGGCGTGGTGCCGAAATTTCTACTGCCCTGGGGGTGGTCCCGGATATGTTAACTCTGGGCGATGAAACCTTTATTGCTGATGCCGTATTGTTGGGTGACGAGCAAATAGATTGTGGCTGGATGAGCATGCATCCCACCATTATTTCGCGCCGCAGTTTTGTCGGTAATGGGGCATATATACCGGATGGCACGATTTTGCCTGAAAACGTCCTGATAGGCGTTCACACCAGTGCCCCAAGTAATGCGCAAATGCATGAAGGCGACACTTGGCTGGGTTCACCGGCCATCCATTTGCCTGCCCGCGAAGAGACCAAGGGGTTCCCGGAAAACCTGACCTTCCGCCCATCCATTGTTCGGCGTCTGGGGCGTGGCCTCATTGAGGCTTTCCGCATCATCGCACCGCATGCCATGGTGATTGCGGTTGGTTATACTATCGTTCTGGACTTGATGCCCTTGGCCGGGGATGATCGCTGGAACGAAGTTTTGTATTACCTCGTCGTTGCAGGCTTGCTGTACGGTATAGGCAGTTTTGCTTTTGTACTGTGCTTGAAATGGCTATTGATTTTCCGTTACAAAAAGAGCAGCGTACCTATGTGGACGCCCTTTGTATGGATCTCGGAAGGTATCACCAATTTGTACGAAGGCATAGCTGTACCCAACTTCATGCGTTATTTGCGTGGCACCCCCTGGCTGCCATTGGTATTCAACCTGCTGGGCTGCAAAATCGGGCGTGGCGTATATATGGATACCACTGATATCACCGAGTTTGACTGCGTTAGTATAGGTGACTATAGCGAAATCAATGCACTCGCCTGCCCGCAGACACATCTGTTTGAAGACCGTGTCATGAAAATTGATCATGTCATTATTGGTGAGCGCGTGTACATGGGCCCGCGTAGCTCGGTTTTGTATAGCGCTGTGGTGGCAGATGGTGCCAGCCTTGGCGCGATGACACTGGTCATGAAGGGTGAATACATTCCAGCCAATTCCAGTTGGCATGGTTGTCCTGCCGCCATGACAGGCGTTTGATTTATGTCAAGCTGACTTGCCTTTCACCGAATGGCAAGTCAGGCTTGAGCTAATCTGCAGACTTTGCGCGCAATGGATCGTCCAGCTGCGACCAGGCTGTTCTGCCATCCTTTATATTAATTATTTCCTGTTGCTGATTTAATTCACATGAGGGATAGCGCACAGATGCCAACAAAATAGCCTGTCATGATGTGGCTCACGCTCAGCAGGTTCGCCGGACTTGCGCGAAAATAATCAAGAACATAAGCGCTGACATGACACAATACCCAAAAAAATTTGCGCAAAACCCATCTCCACCAAGAGTGAAGAAAACGATACGCATAGAGTTGGCTAAATCCACGATGATTGCGATTGTTGCAGTTGTCTTGGGGTTTGCACTGATCTCTCAGTTGATCCCAGTCATCTTTGTATTGATCACTGCGCTTATGCTGGTCGGCACGCTCAATCCTGCAGTAGCCTGGCTGGAACGCCATAAAATTCGCCGTTTTACCAGTATAGTCATCATATTTGCTGTATTGATGGTGGTTTTGGTAGCTCTGGCGGTTTTTACAGTGCCACCATTTATTGCCCAAGTTGTCAGCCTTGTTCAGCAGGAGCCGGAATTACGAGGTCGCCTGATCAAGTTTTTAGCTGCCTATCCTCTCACGGAATCCCTGGCAGATGGTTTGAAGCATATACAGTATGCCGCGCTATTCAAATCCTATAGTAGCGAAGCAATGGCTTTTTCGAGAGGTTTTTTCGAAATTATTGCGTATGGCGCAGGTTCATTTTTTCTTGCCTTGTACATCATGATAGACCGTGACCGCTTGCGTGGTGCTTTGTTTGCCGTAATCCCGCGCGCCCACCACATCAAATTGGCGCGCATCATGCTCAATCTTGAGACCATCGTTGGTGGTTATGTACGCGGCCAAGTCCTGACTTGCGCCATGATGGCCGTCTTTCTGTTTGTTTTACTCTCTGCCTGTGGCGTACCTAATGCGATAGCAATTGCGGCTTTCGGCGGGATTGTGGATGTGCTGCCTTTTGTTGGCATTTTCCTCACCATGTTACCTGCAGTGCTGGCAGCCCTGGCTATTGGTGGCGTCGCGGCGACGGTGGTTTTTGTATTATTGCTTTGCTATGAAGAGTTTGAAAGCAGAGTATTGATACCCATAGTATATGGGCGTGCATTGCGCTTGCCATCATCGATAGTTCTATTCGCCTTGATCGCTGGTGGCACACTGTACGGTATCGGCGGTGCGCTACTCGCCTTGCCCGTTGCAGCGACCCTGCTCATGCTTATTGATGAACTGAAAGTTGAATTGCCAGGTGAAAGTCCGCAACCCAAGGACTTGGCTGTGCAACAAGATGATATCGTTGGCGAGGCCGAATACCTGCGACGCACGAATGGCATGCCCGCAGAGGAGGCAGCAGGAATCGCCCTTGAAATTTCTGGAGATAGAAAACTCAATGAAGAGGATAAAACCTCAGACAATTCTATTTCGCTTGAGAATGTAGTGGGAAACGTGCTTGAAAATAATTGAGTTGGCGCCGCTGAACAAGTTTGTTAATGCACGCTGTTGATGTAGCCTTATTTCTTAACAAGATTTACGCAAAATTGTCCTGGCAAGGCGTAGCGACGAAGACAGTACTTTAGCTAGGAGCTAACAACGCAGCTAGGGCGGTTTTGCGTAAGTCTTACTTAATCTTGATTACTATCTGCGACGATTTAGTACTTGCCCCATTAATGCGGTGCCAGCCGTTTCCTTGCCACCTGGCCCAGGTTCAAACTGCAAGTCATCGAGTTTTAATTCTTCTTTGCATACTGTACAAGCAGGAATGGCACTGGTGATGTGGCCGCATTGCTGATGACGAATGAGTAAAGGCTGCTGCCCTTCTGCTGTACGCCATTTATCTCCCCAGGCAGTCAGTGCCAGTAATATGGGATACAAATCCCGCCCCTGCTGGGTAAGGCTATAGCGCCATACGCGTTTATCCTGAGTATCTGGCCTACGCTCAACGATGCCCTGCTCCATCATTTTTTTCAAGCGGGCTGTCAGGATATTGGACGCTACACCAAGATTGCGCTGGATATCGTCAAAACGTTCAAAACCCAAAAACAGATCACGCAAAATCAGCAATGACCACCACTCACCGATGACTTCCAGCGTGCGGGCAATTGAGCAGGAAAAATCAGAAAAAGAACTGCGCTCCATAATTTAGCTTGCTTGATGCAAGTTAACTGTTTACATTGCTTGCATTATGCCAGTGAAAGATAGCTATGTATGCTTATATCGTTGAGAATAAATTACGCAAAATCTTTGCCGCCATCAACGCAGGCGATGTCAGCCTGATGCTAAATGGCCTGGCTACTGACTTTACATATCGATTTGAAGGGGATTCGCCAATTTCTGGCTTACGCAACTCTCGTACATCCATGGCTTTGTGGTGGGAACGCCTATACCGCTTGTTCCCAGGCTTTCATTTTGAGGTAAAGGAAGTTGCGGTACTGGGGCCACCGTGGGATACCCGCATTCATGCCGTACTCGACTTTATTGTGCCGCATCAGCCAGATGGGCCTTACAAGAATGTAGTGATGCAATTCATGCGCATGCGCTGGGGAAAAGTCACTTACATCCAAACCCTGGAAGATATACAGCGTTGCAGCCGCTATCTAGCCTGGAGTGCAGCACAAGGATGCGAGGAAGCATTGGCTGCTCCTATTACTGATCAGGCCTGGCCCGGACCCGGCCCTTTCTTGCGTGCATAGACTCAGATATTCAGATGCATATTTACCAAAAAACTACACCCGACAGACGCAACTTGCTGCAAACAAACCCCTCCAATATCTTGGATGTGTTTGCAGCAAAAGTTTGCTCATTCTGTTGGAATAAACTAATAACCTGCTTACCAGTTGGCTTTGGATAAAATGATCAGCCATTTGCGAAACAGCAGCACTTCCAAATGCCCGGCTTGTATACCAGTGCTGCAATCCAGTACAGGATTGACATAATAAGAGCGCTGTCTAAAGTCGCGGCAAACAAATATTTCGCGACGACCCAGGCGCATCAAAAATGAGGTCGGGGCGAATTGCAGGCTGAAGCGCGTATCAAAGGACTGTTCGAGGTTTGCCATAATTTCAATCTCCATATCGGTTGGTATGTGATAGAGGAACGGTCATCAAAACAGCCATGCGTTCATCCATGAAACGAACTTTAACACATACTACTGTATGTGCAATCAGTATTATGTAACACTGTGGTTTTCTCATCTCCTGCAATCTCTTGCTCCAGTCTCATAGTACGGGCACATAAAATAAACTTTGAAGTCTTTCGCCATATTACATATACTGTATATTTAATCAGTATATGTAATATGACCCAGGTTTCCTCACTTCCCCCTGAACGCATACACCCCGCGTTGTGGCGTGCATCGCAACTGGCGCGTGCTCAGGGCGGTTATTTGCCCAGTGGCTATGCAGAACTCAATAATGAACTGCCTGGCAGTGGCTGGCCACAGGGGCAATTAACCGAGATTTTGCTGCCACAGATTGGCACTGCCGAACTCAGCTTGCTTAAACCCGCATTGAGCCAGCTTGATGGACGTCCCATTGTTTTATTGACGCCACCTTATGTACCGCAAGCATTGGCTTTTGCATGTACAGGTTTGCAATCATCGCAGTTGATCTGGATACGCTGCCAGAAACATGTAGATGCCTTATGGGCGGCTGAACAGGTGTTGCGCAATAGCAGTTGTGGTGCGCTGTTGTTCTGGACATCCAGCATCCGTAGTGAAGCTTTGCGTCGTTTGCACCTGGCAGCGCAAAGCTCAGAGATCTTATTCTTTTTAATGCGTGACATGCGGGCGGCACAGCAAGCATCTCCTGCGCCCTTGCGATTGAGTGTGCAAACCAGTCAATATGGCCTGGAGCTGGGCATACTCAAGCGCCGTGGCAGCCAGCGCGATGCGCCGCTGGCATTGCATGTACCCGATCATCCTTATTTGTATGCCTATGCTCATCCAGGCAAAGAAAAACTTGCGACAAACTATGGCAACTTGCCCACCACTGTGGATAGCCGTTCACCTGCCTTTACTCCAGCTTGAGGTGTTCGTCACCCCCTTGTTTGCTCAGCAAGAGACGCAAGTCAGTGTGATACTCCATCAAGGCCGGGTGACATCCATGTCTGAATCTGCCGATCAGGCTGGCATACGTTTGAATATGCGCGCAGGCGGCGTGCAGATGTTGTCTGCTGATGCGGATTATTATCAGCGTGATCAAAATAAAGAACAACTGGCGTTGCAGGCAGTGGCAACTGCGCTGCTGCAATACTCGCCACAAGTCTGTCTGGGAGAAGATCAATGCATACTGGTTGATATCAGTGCCAGTCTGAGCCTGTTTGGTGGCATACGCGCTTTGCGTAAACGCGTGCAGGAAAGCATGCGCATTCTGGGTTATACAGCAACCACAGGCATTGCTCCCGTTGCCAGAGCTGCCTGGCTATTGGCCAAGCAGGCATCGCGCAGATTACCCAGAGGACAGCATGTTTTTAAACCGCAAAGATTGAGTCAGCGTCTGGACAAATTACCAGTCAAATTACTCACTGCAGCACGGCCTTTGACTGAATTATTGCAGGGCATAGCCTGTTATAACCTCAGAGATTTACGGCAATTACCCCGTCCAGGCTTACAAAGACGTTGCGGCAAAGCTTTACTCATAGAACTGGATCAAGCCTATGGTGAGCAGGCCGAGGTACACGAATGGTATCTGGCAGCGCCAGAATTCAAAGTCAAAATCGAATTACCAGACCGTATAGAGCAAGCGGAGTCACTTCTTATTTTTGCCCGCAGCCTGCTGGCCCAGTTATTGGGATGGCTGGCAGCGCAGCAACTGGCGGTTACGCATATACACATGGAGTTATTGCATGAACGTGGCCGGCAGGCCATCCCTCCGACCATGTTTGATCTGCAACTGGCACAAGCATGCTGGCAAGAATCGCACCTGCTGAGTTTGTTCAAAGAAAAGCTCAGTCAGCTCAAATTGCATAGTGCCGTCATCGGTATGCTGCTGGAAGTAAAGCAAACTATAGTACGCGAAGCACAAAGCTATACCTTGTTCCCCGAACCTGGCGGCCAGGCAAGTGAACATAAGCGCTTGCTTGAACTTCTGGTTGCCCGCCTGGGCGAAGCTAATGTCTTGCAACCAGCGTCACAAGCAGACCATAGGGCTGATATTGCCAATCACTGGATTTCTGTCATCAAGAAAACTCCACCGCCCTGCCCGGCTCCCGCGTTGGCAGCTTATGTCTTGCGCCCTAACTGGTTATTGCCACATCCGCTGGCACTGGACATTCATGAGCATCGCCCTTATTACGGCTCAGAACTCAAACTTGTTTCTCCGGCTGAACGCATAGAAGCAGGCTGGTGGAATGAGCAGATACAAACCCGGGATTATTACATCGCTGTCGATAAACGCCATGTGCGCTACTGGATTTATCGTGAACGTGCCAATGATCCTGACAGTGAAGAAGCTGTCTGGTTCTTACACGGCATTTTTGGATAGCATTTTGAATAGATCGACATGAGTGCCTTCTTGCCCGAATATGCCGAATTATTTTGCATGAGCAATTTCAGCTTCCTGCATGGAGCATCGCATTCAGAAGAATTGGTGGCGCGTGCGATTAAACTCGATTATCGCGCCCTGGCCATTACCGACGAGTGTTCCTTTGCTGGCTTGGCAAGAGCCTATACCGCAGCAAAAAATACCGGCTTGCATCTCATCATCGGTGCCCACTTCAAACTGGAAGATATAGAAGCACCTGAAAATAATGTACATCTGATTGCCCTTGCACAAAACCGCGAAGGCTATGGCAATCTCTCTGAAATGATCACTCTTGGCAGATGCCGGGCAACCAAAGGTAGTTACTTATTAACGCCCAGGGATTTCGTCACACCACCGTCAGGTTTGGAACATTTGTCTGGCTTGCCAGATTGCCTGCTGATACTGGTGCCAACCTACCCCTCAGAGAACAAGGCGCTACTGAAACAGGCCAAATGGATGAAGCAACACTTCCCTGGGCGCGCCTGGATAGGTTTGAATTTGCTGATGCAAATTGCAGATGAATATCAAAAGCAGCAAGTTGATAAGGTAGCTGAAGCCGTGCAATTACCCGTCGTTGCCATAGGCCAGGTCACTATGCATGTACGTTCACGCAAGCCCTTGCAGGACACGATGACTGCGATACGCCTGTGCCAGCCCATCACTGAATGCGGCTATACCCTGGCGATGAATGCAGAACAGCACCTGCGCTCACGCTTGCGGCTGGCGACGATTTATCCGCTGCATACCCTGGCCGAAACTGTGAAAATCGCAGACCTGTGCAGCTTTTCATTGAATGAATTGCGCTATGAGTATCCGCACGAACTGGTGCCTAAGGGATATACGCCTGCCAGTTATTTAAAGTTCCAGGTCTATAAAGGAGCTGATCTGCGCTATCCGCAAGGTTTGCCTTCATCGGTAAAAAATAAAATAGAACATGAGCTGCACCTGATTAATGACCTGGCTTATGAACCTTATTTTCTGACGGTATTTGATATCGTTAATTTCGCCAGACAAAAAGAAATACTCTGTCAGGGACGCGGCTCGGCAGCCAACAGTGTTGTCTGTTATTGCCTGCATATCACTGAAGTCAATCCAGAGACACATACCCTGCTGTTTGAGCGATTCCTTTCCAAAGAGAGGGGTGAGCCGCCAGACATCGATGTCGATTTTGAGCATCAGCGCCGCGAAGAAGTCATGCAGTATATCTATGATAAATACGGACGTGACCGTGCGGCGCTGGCTGCGGCTGTGCACACTTACCACCCGCGCGGCGCTTTGCGTGATGTGGGTAAAGCCCTGGGTGTAGACCTGGCGATTGTCGATGCCGTGGCAAAATCGCATCGCTGGTTTGATAGCAAACAAGAGTTATTCAAGCGATTCACAGAATGCGGCCTGGACACCAATTCCCCCATCGCCCAGCAATGGGCATTGTTGACAGGAAAATTATTGCGTTTCCCACGTCACCTATCCCAGCATAGCGGTGGCTTCGTCATCGCACGCGGCAAATTATCCAGGCTGGTGCCCATAGAAAATGCGGCGATGGAAAAGCGCAATGTGATTCAATGGGATAAGGATGATCTGGAATCCCTGGGTCTGCTCAAGGTTGATGTGCTGGCCCTTGGCATGCTGTCGGCATTGCGACGGGCTTTTGATTTGATGGCTAGCTTGCCAGGCAAACCTAAGTGTATGCAGGATGTTCCACGCGAAGATACTCTGACCTATGACATGATCTGCAAGGCAGATACCGTCGGTGTTTTTCAGATAGAATCCCGGGCGCAGATGAGCATGTTGCCGCGCTTGAGACCCAGAGAATTCTATGATCTGGTGATACAAATTGCCATTGTGCGGCCCGGCCCGATACAAGGCGGTATGGTGCACCCTTATTTACAAAGGCGTCAGGGCAAGCAGCCTGTAGAAATACACAAAAACCCGGGTATGCGGGCCGCATTGCAACGCACTCTCGGGATACCTATTTTCCAGGAACAAGTCATGCAAATTGCCATGCATGCGGCAGACTTTACGGCGGGAGAAGCGGATGGTTTGCGCCGTGCAATGGCTGCCTGGAAACGCAAAGGCGGCCTGGAAGGCTATGAAACCAGAATAGTAGAAACCATGGTCAAAAATGGTTATGAACGTGAATTCGCTCAAGGAATCTATGAGCAAATGAAAGGTTTTGGTGATTACGGATTTCCTGAAAGCCATTCAGCCAGCTTTGCCATCCTCGCGTATTTCAGTAGCTGGATCAAGCGCCATGAGCCTGCAGTGTTTTTATGCTCGCTATTGAATTCTCAGCCCTTAGGTTTTTATTCGCCTTCCCAATTGATACAGGATGCCCGTCGCCATGATGTGCAAGTCAGTGCGATTGATGTAACTTGCAGTAACTGGGATTCTTCACTTGAGGCAGAAACGCAGCTCAATCAATTTACCGAAACCCTGCAACCTACCGTGCGCATGGGTTTTTCCCTGCTGCATGGCATGTCCGAGGATGCCGCCTTGCGTATCATGCAGGCACGCCAGCAGCAGGCTTTTATTGATGTGCATGATCTGGCAAAGCGCGCACAATTGAACCAGCATGATTTGCATGTGCTGGCAGCTGGCAATGCCTTGTCATCGCTGGCGGGGCACAGAAGACAGGCATTATGGCAGGCTGTAGGGGCAATGCCGGACAAGGATTTGTTGCGTGTCACCAGCATACAGGAGCAAGCGCCGCAATTGAAAGCTCCTTCAGAGGCACAGGAAATTTATAGCGACTACCATGCAACCGGATTCAGTCTACAGCGCCATCCTCTTGCCTTGCTGCGACCACAATTGCTGGCCAAACGCTTTTTACCCGCAGAAATGTTGAATACTTTCCAGCAAGGGCAATTTGCGCGTGGCTGTGGCCTGGTCACAGTAAGACAAAGGCCGCAGACGGCCAAGGGTGTCATCTTCATCACCATAGAAGATGAAACCGGCCCGGTAAATGTGATTATCTGGCCAAATGTACTGGAAAAACAGCGTAGCGAAGTTTTGAGTGCGCCTCTGCTGGGCGTATATGGCATCTGGCAATGTGAAGCCGAAGTCAGGCATCTGGTTGCCAAACGACTGGTGGATATGTCACATCTTCTGGGACAACTGGAAGTGGGCAGCAGAAACTTTTGCTAAGCTCCTCTGCCCTGCTCTATATAGAAATATGCAGCAATTATTCCTGATTACCCTCAGGCAAAGTCAGGCGACCAGTATGATAATCATATTCGTAGACCTCGCCATAGCGCCCCCACTCGATGGCGACTTCGAGTACACGTTTTGCTTCATCAGATTTCAAAAACTCTTCCAGCAAATCTATCAGCGGTTCTTCAGACAGGCTGCCACTGGTTTCCGATTCCAGATTACGACGTATATGTGCCGCCAATGGAACATGAGTCAGCAATTGTTGACCAAACAATTCCTGCTTTTGCGCCTGCTCTGCTTCTACATATTTTTTACCCAGCGGCGTCAGCATGATGTCGCCTTTTTCCAGCACGGCAAAACCCAACAGGCTCAGGGCTTCATAGGTCGGGAATAATTCTTCATCCGACAATTCAGCTTCTTCTGCCAGTTGGGGCAAGTCGGCGCGGCCATTGAATGGTGCCTCTGCCAGCAGATCGAGAATACCTTCGATGCGGCTGACATCCGTCTCTGGCAATCGATAACCCAGGTGGCGGGTATTGGGTGTATCCGCTGCTGCTTCATGCGTCGCGCGCATGGTCATCAAGCCATACACTTCATCAATCAAGGCACGGACTTCCAGCGAATCCACATCACGCGGCCTGGGCAGGTCTATCTTGATTTCACATCTGACCGAGCCTGGATCACTAGACAATATGATGATGCGATCCGCCATCATGACGGCTTCTTCAATATTATGAGAAACGATCAAAATACCTTTAGTGGATATGCGGTCTTCTTCCCACAGCTCCAGCATGTCATTACGCAGGGTTTCACCTGTCAACACATCCAGGGCAGAAAAAGCTTCATCCATGAGCAGTACATCAGGATTGGTGACCAGTGCCCTGGCTATACCAACACGCTGTTTCATGCCGCCAGAAAGTTCACGTGGCAAGGCACCGCCAAAGCCTGCCAGACCGATCAATTCGAGAACAGCATCGGCTCTTTGTTCACGCTCTGCCGCTGGCACACCCTGGGCCTCAAGCCCCAGTTCTACATTCTGTTGCACAGTCAGCCAGGGGAATAAGGCAAAGGACTGGAACACCATCGCGATGCCTGCGACTGGCCCACCAATCGCTTTGTCGCGGTACGCCACTTTGCCTGCATCTGCCGGTATCAAACCAGCCATGATGCGTAATAAAGTGGATTTACCTGAGCCAGATTTGCCCAGCAAGGCGACGATTTCGCCATCTTTGAGTTGAAAATCAACCTTGTCCAGTATCAGGCGAGATTTACCATCTGCGGCTTTAAAGGATTTGGCGACTTGATTCAGATCGAGTAATAAATTTTGAGTCATCTTGAATTCCTTGATGAGTAATCCAGGTGTAAGCGCTATGGCTCAACGCAGATGGTCTTCGGCCAGCAAATATAATTTGCGCCAGAAAAAACGGTTCAGCAGCATGACGAATACGCACATCACGCCTATGCCCAAAGCGATACGATGAAAGTCACCCGTCTCGGTCATTTGCTTGATATAACTACCCAAGCCATCAGCCACCAGCGTGGTTTTACCCCAGGTGACATATTCAGCCACAATACTGGCATTCCATGAGCCGCCACTGGCAGTGATTGCGCCCGTAATATAGCTGGGGAACACGGCAGGCAAATATACGCGCTTCCATTTCAACCAACCTTTCAAACCCAGATTATCTGCAGCAAGACGCAATTCATTGGGAATGGTGGCAGCACCAGCCACGACATTGAACAGGATGTACCACTGCGTACCAAACACCATCAAGGGGCTGAGCCAGATATTTGGCGTCAGTTTAAACGTCACCATGGCAAACACCACCAGGGGGAACATCAGATTGACAGGAAACGCGGCCAAAAACTGCGCCATTGCCTGCACTTTTTGTGAATACTGTGGGCGCAAACCTATCCAGACTGCCACTGGCACCCAAAACAAGGAAGCCAGGGCGATCAATAACATGACGCGCACCAGGGTAATCAATCCCAGACCCAGCACATGTGCCACTTCAGCCCAGCCCACCACACTGTGTATAAAAATGAAAAGGCTGTACATGGCAGAAATTGAAGCCAGCAACAAAACTGCATCCAGAATCTTAGGCCAGGCTGGATGGCTAAAGCGCTGATTTACCTGCACAGTAGTACCATCACCTTGCACGCTAAACCATGACAAGCCACGTCCAAGAAAAAGCCAGAACCTGGCTATCCATGCACGGAATAAACGGCTGTTACGCATCCAGTCCAGCAACCATGATTGCTGTGCAGTGTCGCCTTGGGTTTCTTCAAAACGGAATTTATCAGCCCATGCCAACAAGGGGCGGAAAAATAATTGGTCATACAGCAATATCCCGATGAGCATGGCAGCAATCGCCCAGGTAATGGCCATGCCGTCCCTGGCTTCAATCGCTACTGCGATGTAAGAACCTATGCCGGGCAATTTAATGTCTTGCCCTGCCACAGAAATAGCCTCTGCCGCCACCAGGAAAAACCAGCCACCGGACATGGACATCATCATATTCCATAGCAGTCCTGGCATGGCGAATGGCAGTTCCAATCGCCAGAAACGCTGCCAGCCAGACAATCTAAAAATCTGTGCCGCTTCTTTTAATTCTGGTGGCACATTTCGTATCGATTGATACAGGCTAAATGCCATATTCCATGCCTGAGATGTGAAAATCGCAAAAATGGCTGCACATTCCACCCCCAGTAAATTACCAGGGAACAAGGCAATAAAAGGCGCAATAGCAATCGCCTGAAAGCCAAGAATAGGCACGGATTGCAAGATATCCAGCGCCGGTATCATGACTTTTTCAGCCGCGGCATATTTGGCTGCAACAGCTGCAAATATCAAACTAAAGATCAGGGAAAAAGCCAGTGCCGTAAACATGCGCAGGATAGTGCGCAATAAATAATAAGGCAGATAAGAGGGATCAAGACTGATTTGCAAAGCCTCGCCTACCGCAAAAGGACGGCTCATCTGCATGGCGGCAAATGCAAAAATACCCAGCAGCGCCAAAACCAAAGGGAGCAAAGCCCAATCCCAGCGATTTGGACCTTTGTCCCCGGTGACAACATCACGCCCTTGTTGGCGGAACAATTCAAACATGAATGCCCCTCAACACAATGAAAGCAATAGTAAAAAAACGGCACATAGCATACCTCCTGTCACAAACATCAAGTCTGGACAAAGATGAACTGCGCGGCTGCACACATGCATACTGACAATAGCCAGCGCCACGCAAAATTTAAAACAGGGGTAAAAGTAGAGAGCAGCAAGACTGCCGCGAAAGACTACTACCCGCCAGATGGCAAGGTAGCAAGAGAAAATCTGTGCTTACATTGCCAAGTTGAGTGATGATCGACAACTATAACTGTCCACAGATGTGCTCCGAAAATGAGATGCGCGAACTTTAACATAAACTTTGTTTTGCAGGCAAGATGTTGCAACGCAAAAAGACTATTTTTTAAGCGCTTGCATACGTTCTTTGAGCAAGGTAGCAATTTCCTTTTGCTCAAGCTCAGTTGCAAAATCGAGAGCTGTTAAACCCAATTCATTTTTCAAATGAGGGTCGGCCCCCTCATCAAGCAATAAGCTGACAATAAGCTCCTTGTTTGAGCGTGCTGCCATCATTAAAGGCGTAGTCTTGTTGGGCGACTCTGCATCGATATAGGCAGAATGTTCGAGTAGCAAGGCAACAATATCCTTGTTGCCGCCAGCCGCTGCATAGTGCAAGGCACACCATCCGACTTGATTAACTTCTGCATCATGTGCAAGCAAGGCTTTAACAGCAGGGAGATTGCCAAGATAACTGGCCAGCATCAAGACGGTGTCACCATTCCTGGCCCTTGCTTCCAGTTTGATATCCTTGCGCTCTAGCAAAGCTAAAAAAACTTTCTTTGAATTTTCTCGCAAGGCGATCATGAGCAAGGTCTCGCCACGGCTCGCTTCAGTGGCATTCACATTCATGCCTTGCTGTAGTAACTCTGTTACCTTATCCATGGCATCAAAGCGCACGGCAAAAATCAAATCATCGTTATCATCTGCAAAAGCGCAAGAGGAAGACAGCCACAATAGCAAACAAGCCAGCCCATGCAAAAAGGCTTTTTGATAACCATAAATTGCAAATGACTTACTTGTTCGCATATCAGTCCTCAATGGGCAAATTGAAACAATTGAAAGAAATTTTTGGTCGTGGTTTCCTGCACTTCTTTGACAGAGATTCCTTTTAAATCTGCCAGGAACTCCCCCACATGCCTTACGAATCCAGGCTCATTCATTTTGCCACGATGTGGGGCTGGTGCCAGATAAGGGGAATCAGTCTCTATCAAAATCCGCTCCAGCGGCAAGGCTTTGGCTACTGCCTGCAAATCCTTGGCGCTCTTGAAGGTCAGTATGCCTGAGAAGGAAATATAAAATCCCAGGTCCACTGCCGCTTGCGCTACTTCCAGCGACTCAGTAAAACAATGCATGACACCGGCAACCCCGCCCTGCGCTGTGCCAGCACCCTCTTCTTTCATGATGCGTATGGTGTCTTCAGCTGCTGCCCGGGTGTGGATGATCAGGGGTTTGCGACATATGCGCGAGGCACGGATATGCTGCCTGAATCGCTCACGCTGCCATTCCAGATCACCTTTCAAGCGAAAGTAGTCAAGCCCTGTTTCACCAATGGCAATGATTTTATCGTGATCTGCCAGCCTCACCAATTGCTCTGCGCTTGGCTCTTCTGTTTCTTCATAATCTGGATGCACGCCTACGGAGGCATAGATATGCGGGTATTGCTCTGCCAACGCCAGCACTTGCGGAAAATCAGGTAAATCAACAGAGACACACAGTGCGTGGGTCACCCCATTCTCTTGCATTTTGCTTAAAATTTCAGGCAAACGCTCAGCCAGTTCGGGGAAATTGATATGACAATGAGAATCAACGTACATGCTTGCTACTCTTTAGGAAATATGGCGCAATGGCCGACAGCAAACACCTGAGGCAAACCGCCTCAGGTTGCTGAGATCAATTGTAATACGGCTTGCGCCGAGACGTTGGCAGTGTCACGCAAGAGGGAATGGTGCATATCGACGAAGCGCTGCTTGAGGCGCTCCTGCAAAGCGTTGTCGCTTAACTGCTGCCACAAGGCATCAGCCATGGCATCTGGCCTGGCGGCTGATTGTAAAAATTCTGGCACCAAGAATTCACGCGCCAATATGTTTGGCAAACCTATCCAGGGCTGGTAACCCATGTGCCGCAAAATCTGCCATGAAGCTTCCATCATCTTGTAGGCAATCACCATGGGTTTCTTGAACAGCGCCACTTCCAGCGATGCAGTGCCCGATGCAACCAATACTGCATCTGCTGCTGCAATGGCAGTATGTGAGCGACCATCAATCAGCAAGACTGGGACATTATCCAACTTTGCATCAACTACTAGCTTGATGTAATAACTGCGCTGTTTTTCACCTGCCATAGGTACGACAATTTGCAAGTGTGGGTCACGCTGACAGAGTATTTTTGCTGTCTGGATAAATGCTTCAGTATTGTATTTGATCTCAGACATGCGGCTGCCCGGCAAGATCGTGACCACTCTGGCGTTTTTGTCCAGACCCAGTTCATCCCTGGCTGCAGCCATGTCAGTTTCCATGGGAATGACTTGTGCGAGTGGGTGACCTACGTAAGTCACTGGTATGCCAGCTTTGCGGTAAATCTCTTCTTCAAAGGGAAACACCACCAGCATGTGGGAAACTGCTTCAGCTATCTTTTTGATGCGGCCACCGCGCCAGGCCCAGATTGATGGACTGATGTAGTGCATGGTAGGAATGCCCGCACGCTTTAACTGGATTTCCAGATCCAGATTGAAGTCGGGTGCATCAACACCAATGAAGATATCCGGTTTTTCCAGCAATAACTGTTCACGTAATTGCTTGCGTATGCCACTGATTTCACGGTAATGCGCCAGTACTTCAAACAGGCCACGTACAGACAGCTTGTCCATTGACCAGTCATTGATGAAGCCATGCTCCGCCATACGCGGGCCACCTATGCCATGCATATGAGCATCAGGCAAGGCCGGGCGCAAGCCTGACAAGAGACGGTTGGCCAGCATGTCGCCGGAGGTTTCTCCGGCGACCATGGCTATAATTGGTCGATTTGTCACAATATTATTAGCGGACTATGCCACGGGTAGCAGCGTCCAGGAAGTGGCGCATGGATTGCACATGCAGAGCCACATCGGCTTCCAGCTCGGCGATCTGTTCATCAATAGCTGCTTTGGCTTCTTCCAAGGTCAGACCGGACTTGTAGATCAGCTTGTAAGTCTGGCGTATCGCCGAAATCTGCTCGCGGCTGAAACCACGGCGTTTCAATCCTTCGACATTGATACCATGGGCCGCAGCAGGATTGCCATTCAACATGACGAATGGCGGCACGTCTTGCAATAAGGATGTACCCATGCCACACATCGCATGTGCACCTATCTTGCAGAACTGGTGCACATTGGTAAAACCACCCAAAATAACCCAGTCACCGACATGTACATGGCCAGCCAAAGCAGCATTATTGGCAAATATAACATTATTGCCAACCTGGCAGTCATGCGCCAAATGCACATAGGCCATGATCCAGTTATCGTTACCCAGGCGCGTTACGCCATTATCCTGAACCGTGCCCAGATTGAAGGTGCAAAATTCGCGAATGACGTTATTGTCACCAATTTCCAGACGGGTAGGTTCGCCCGCATACTTCTTGTCCTGTGGTGCCGCACCTATGGAGGAAAACTGATAGAAGGTATTATTCCGACCTATCGTCGTATGTCCTTCTATGACTACATGCGGACCTATCTTGGTACCTTCGGCTATCCTCACATTGGGACCAATGATGGAATAGGCACCTACTTCAACGGTACTGTCCAGTTGGGCCTTGGGGTCTATCAGTGCGCTTGGGTGGATATGCATTTTGCTCTCCTAGGCTTCATCTTTCGTGCGCATGGTGCACATCAATTCGCCTTCTACCGCCAATTGGCCATCTACTGTGGCTTTGGCTTTGTATTTCCAGATGCCACGTGCAACCTTGATGATTTCTACTTCCATCTTCAACTGGTCACCAGGCTCAACCGGGCGCTTGAAACGTGCGCCATCAATGCCAAGGAAATACACGATGGTATTTTCATCCGGCTTTTTACCCATAGTTAAAAATGAGAGTATGGCAGCAGTTTGTGCCAATGCCTCTATCATCAATACACCAGGCATGACAGGTTTATTGGGGAAATGGCCATTAAAAAATTCTTCATTCGCCGTAACATTCTTGATGGCCGTAATGGTCTTGCCATCTTCCCAGTTCAGTACACGATCGACCAGCAGCATTGGGTAGCGATGCGGCAAATATTCTTTGATTTGATTGATGTCCAGGCTATTCATGATCTTTTTCAGTCAGTGTTTTCATTGTTTTTTCTAGGTAACGCATTTTTTCGCGCATACCCGATAAGTTGCGTACGATGGCAGCAGTTTTTTCCCAGTCAGCATTTTTTGCCAGAGGGTAGAAGCCCGTATATTGGCCTGCTTCCAGGATGGAGCGTGACACCATGCTGGCAGAAGAAATGTGGACATTATCCACGATGGTCAGATGCCCTAAAACCATCGCTGCACCGCCAAAGGTGCAATATTTACCTATCTTGGCACTACCTGCCACACCTACGCAGCCAGCCATGGCCGTATGCGCGCCTATGTGACAGTTATGGCCTATTTGTATCTGGTTATCGAGCTTTACGCCCTCTTCTATGATGGTATCAGCCAGGGCGCCACGGTCTATACTGGTATTGGCACCGATTTCTACATCGTCACCGATCAACACCCTGCCCGTTTGCGGGATCTTTATCCATTGGCCTTTTTCATTGGCGAAGCCAAAACCGTCCGCACCTATTACGGCGCCAGAATGAATGATGCAACGTTGCCCCAGCACGCAATAGTCGTAAATACTGACATTGGCATGTATCAGGCTATTGTCACCAATCACCACGCCACGGCCTATCACGGCACCTGGTTTGATGACGACATGCTCACCTATCACTGCCTCGGCGTCTATGCTGACATTGGCACCTATGCTGGCAGTGGCAGCGACAACAGCATGCGGGCTGACCCAGGCAGCGGGATGTACACCGATCAATGCAGGTATCGCATTGAGAGCAGCAAAATATTGCGCAGCCCTGGCAAAATACACATAAGGCTGCGGAACAATCAGACAGATACCGACATAGTCTTTACCGATTTGTTCAAAATCGGCCTGCGTCAGTATTAATGCAGCAGCTTGGGTAGTTGCAGCCTGATGACGTAATTTGGGATTGGATAAAAAGGTAATATGCTGCTCACTGGCTTCGCTCAGGGGAGCAATGCCAGTGACAGTAATATCAGGTGAACCAGTCAATTGACCACCGAAGCGATCGACCAATTCACCTAGCCGAATGCTTGCGGTCATAGGAATTATTTGGAGAGTGCTTTGAGAACTTTGTCAGTAATGTCAATACGAGCGCTGTGATAGACAGAGTCTTGCAAGACCAGATCAATTTTCTCGGCCTCTGCAATTTGCTTGATCACTTTTTGCGCGCGCTCTACCAGGGCAGCGATTTCCTCATTCTGACGCTGATTCACATCTTCATTGTAAGAGCGTTGCTTGCGCTTGAAAGTCTGGTCCAGTTCAGTGATTTCACGCTGACGAATAACGCGATCCGCTTCTGATAATAAAGGCGCATCTTTTTCATACTTCTCTGCTGTCGCCTTTAATTTTTTTGCCAGATTTTCCAGTTCTTCGCCACGCTTTTGAAACTCAACTTTCAGCTTGGCTTCTGCTGCCTTGGCTGGCAAAGATTCACGCATCACCCTTTGTGAATCAAAAATCGCTATTTTCGTGTCTTGCGCCTGGGCTTGAGCAACGCTAAAAACGCAAGCCGCACAAACCATCAAGCGTTGCAACAATTTGGTCGGGGTAGTAAGTTGACTCAAAATAATCTCCGTAACACGTACTAAAACAAATATAGCCTGCTCAAGCAATTAGAAGCCCGTTCCCATCTGGAACTGGAATGTTTGCTTTTTGTCTTCTGGCTTGGCATTCAAAGCCTTACCAAAGCTCAACTTCAAAGGACCGACAGGCGATATCCAGCTTATACCTATACCTGCAGAAAAACGTAAGTCTTTTGGTCTGATTTTTTGCCCCTCATCAAAAACATTGCCGCCATCCACAAACGTGAACCAGCGCAAGGACTTATCAGCACCAGGGAAAGGAATTTGTAATTCTACATTAGCCAGCACCCTGGTTGAACCACCCAGTGCATCACCATTTGGATCTCTGGTACCCAAAGAAGATGGTTCATAGCCACGTACAGAACCTATACCACCTGCATAGAAGTTTTTGAACAAAGGATAAGCCTTGCCGCCCAATCCATGACCATAATCAAATTCGCCATTCAATGCCAGAACGATGGAACGATAAACTGGCTGGAACAATTGCGCATTATAAATCGCACGGTAGTATTTAAAACTACCAAAAGCAGCAAGCTCCAGATTGGCGCGCTGATAGCGACCTATGGTAGGAGTCAAGACACTATCCCTGCTATCCCTTTGCCAGGCAGCAGTCAAAGGGTAGGAATTGGTCACTGCCTCGCCGATACCATAAAACGGATCACTGATATCTTTGCTGCCATTGCCATAGTCAGCAACGTATTTCAAATAGCGCGGCGGGCTCAAATAATAAGTCTCTACCTTGGTACGCTCAAAGCCCATACCAAAGAAAACAGTATCAACCTCAGAGAATGGCACGCCAAACCGCAAGGCACCGCCTGTAGTTTGAATTTTATAATCGCCAGCACTACCTATGATAGGGCGTGTAGTCCGTAAAAACATCTCGATACTTCTACTAACGCCATCGTCAGTGAAATAAGGATCAGTATGAGCAACCGCAATAGTACGATTTTGGCGACTGGTGTTAATGTCCAGACCTATCGTATCACCACTACCAAAAGCATTGGCTTGCTGGATAGAACCCGTCAAGGTCAGTTTTTCTGCGCTGGAGTAACCGGCACCAAACAGCAAGTTACCAGTAGGTTTTTCAGTTACAGTCAGATTCACATCCACCTGATCAACACTGGTTGGCACTTCTGGTGTTTCTATCGTGACATCTTTAAAGTAACCCAGACGTTCTACACGATCACGTGAAGTCTTGATTTTTTCACCGTCGTACCAGGAACTCTCAAATTGACGGAATTCGCGGCGAATGACTTCATCACGAGTACGTGTATTACCCGCCAGATTAATGCGGCGTACATACACGCGCTTACCAGGATCAACAAAGATAGTGAACGCAACTTCTTTTTTCTCTTTGTTCAGAATAGGATTGGCGTTCACATTAGCAAAGGCATAACCAAAGTTACCCATACGCTCAGAAATGCGCTTGGTGCTCTCGGTCAGACGGGCTGCATTGTAAATATTGCCGCTCTTCAACAGCAAAAGGGAAGCCAGCTCTTCTTCACGGCCCAAAGTATCGCCTTCGAGCTTGATGTCGGAAACCGTGTATTTATCACCCTCTTCCAGATTGATAGTGATGTAGATATCTTTTTTATCCGGGGTGATGGAAATCTGCGTGGACAAGATTTGCATTTCCAGATAGCCGCGGTTTTGATAAAAAGAACGCAGAGTTTCTATATCGCCCGACAGCTTTTGCTTGGAATACTGATCTGCCTTGGTGTACCAGGTAAACCAGCCTGGTGTCGTCAAGGTCAGCAAATCGCGGATTTCACCGTCAGAAAACGCCTTATTACCAATAATATTGATTTGCGCGATTTTAGCGATTTCGCCTTCTTCAACCGCGAAAGTGACATTCACACGATTACGCTCTATAGGTGTGATCGTGGTTGTGATTTGCATGCCATACAAGCCCTTGGACAGGTATTGGCGTTTCAATTCCTGTTCGGCGCGATCTACGGTCGCTTTATCAAAAATGCGTGATTCGCCAACGCCGATGTCTTTCAAGGCCTTGACCAGCGCATCTTTTTCAAATTCCTTGGTGCCGGTGAACTCCACGCCAGCAATGGTTGGACGCTCTTCCAGCAAAACGATCAGAATGCCATCTTGCACTTCTATCTGAACATCCTTGAAAAACCCCGTTGCATACAGGGATTTAATCGCAGTTGTACTTTTTGCGTCATCAAATTGCTCGCCAACTTTGACAGGCAAATAGCTAAATACAGTACCGGCCTCCGTCCGTTGCAAGCCTTCTACACGTATATCCTTGACGGTGAAGGGCTCAATCGCGAGCGCATTTCCGGTGCAGAGTGCAAATGCAGCCAAAGATAATGCATGACGACGAAAATGGGCTAAAGTGAACTGCTCGATATGTAATTTCATTGGGTATAAATTTCTTTCAATACTCTCAATATTGCTATCTGAAATGAGTTTCTGTCATCAAGCCGACTATTATGACATTAGTCGGGCAATGTCATTAAAAAAAGCTATTGCCATCATCATCAATAGCAAAAAAACTCCGGCACGCTGCCCCATTTCGACGTAACGGTCTTGCAAAGGTTTCCCGGTTAAAACTTCCAGCGAATAATACAACAAATGCCCCCCATCCAAAACTGGTATGGGTAGCAAATTCATCACTCCCAAACTAATACTGATTACGGCAATGAAGCCAAGGTAAGTAATAAAACCTGCTCTGGCAGTCTGTTCTGCATAATCAGCGATAGTCAGTGGTCCGGTTATATTCTTTAAAGAAACACTACCAGTCAGCATTTTCCCTATCATTTTCAGGTAAAAGATGCTGCTGTCCCAGGTTTTCTCTACCGATTTGACGAATGCCTCTACAGGATTTGCCTGAAGTACGGTCATTTCCGGTGCCATCGCTTGCAATTCCACCTTCAGCATGCCTATTGTCTTGCCACTCACTTCCTTGCTTGCGGGAATTACTTCTACTTCAAACTTCTCCTGCTTTCTTTGCACCAATAGCTTCAACGGCTTACCAGGATTGGCGTTGACGACTTGTATGAAATCTATGACATCCAGCAAAGGCTTTTGCCCAACTTCAAGAACGCGGTCGCCAGCTTGCAAACCTGCACCTAACGCCGGGCTTTCAGGCAAGAAGCCCTTCAAAACTACTTCCGTACTACGTGCAAGATTCAGGCCCAGGTAATTGAGAATGTCATTCTCAGTATCTTTAGGGTTAAATTGCCGCAAGGGTATTTCGATAGAAACTGGGCTTCCGCTATCACGCCCTACTTCGTCAAAGTGTTGCACCTCTAGAACAGGATTGCCTTCGGTCATACCCTTCTGCATCATTTTCCAACGGAATTCTGTCCAGCCCTGTACCCGTTCGCCATTAACGCTGGTAACCAAGTCACCATAACGCAAGCCCGCCTGATAGGCGATCGAATTGCCAGGCACAACCCTTAATTTTGCTGCAGGCTCAGGCACGCCGTGTACAAATAAAATCGTATAAAGGAAGATAGCCAATAGAAAATTGGCGATGGGGCCAGCAGCGACGATGGCGATGCGCTTCCATACTGACTGTTGGCAGAATTCGCGAGACAGTTCATTTGGGTCAATATTTTCTGCACCTAACTCACGTGCATCCAGCATTTTGACGTAGCCGCCCAGTGGCAGCATAGAGATGGCCCATTCAGTCTGGTCTTTACCCAGTCGTTTTGAATAAATGACTTTGCCCATACCTAAAGAAAAGCGCAAAACCTTTACGCCGCACCAGCGCGCGACAATATAGTGCCCCAATTCATGGATAGTGACCAATATGCCCAGGGTCACAAGGAAAGCCAGAGTTTTCTGTAAGACAATCATGAGGAAATCATTGCACTAGCAACCCGGCGTGCTTCAGCGTCGCAAGTGAGTATGCTCTCCAGGTCTGTTGTCTCACTCGCAGCAAGTTTGCTCAGCGTATGCTCTATGATCTGATTGATCATGCGGAAACCAATTCTCTTATCCAAAAAAGCTTGGACAGCAACTTCATTACTTGCGTTCAATATGGTTGCCGCAGATTTCCCTTCTTTCAGGGCGTCATAGGCCAATTGCAGACAAGGAAAGCGCTGAAAATCCGGTTTGATGAAATTCAAACTGGCCACTTTCAGCAAATCCAGTGGCTCGACACCGGAGGCTATACGCTCAGGATAAGCCATGCCATAGGCAATCGGTATGCGCATATCGGGATTGCCCATTTGCGCCAACACAGTACCATCGGTATAAGACACCATGGAATGAATCACACTCTGCGGATGTATGATGACTTCTATCTGTTCTGCCGGGGTAGCAAACAACCAGTGCGCCTCTATGACTTCAAGCCCTTTATTCATCATCGTCGCGGAATCGACAGAGATTTTGCGCCCCATGACCCAATTGGGATGGGCTACTGCCTGCTCGGGAGTAACATCGTCAAGTGTGCTCACATCACGGTGTAAAAAGGGGCCACCGGAGGCTGTCAGCAAAATCTTATGTATGCCATGCTCGCCAGGCTGGCGATTATAATTGCCAGGCAAACACTGGAAAATAGCGTTGTGCTCACTATCAATAGGCAGTAAAGCAGCACCACTGTCCCTGATGGCATCAATAAAAAGCTGACCAGACATGACCAGTGCTTCTTTATTTGCCAACAAGACTTTCTTGCCTGCTTTAGCGGCCGCCAGGGAAGCTGGCAAGCCAGCTGCACCAACGATGGCGGCCATCACGCTATCACACTCACTTGCACTCGCAACAGCGCACAAAGCCTCAGGACCAAACTGTATCTGGATTTGAGGCAAATGTTTTTCTTTTAATAATATAGACAGCTCGTCTGCTGCTTGCGCCGTACCAACAACAGCGACCTGTGGCAAGAACTGTGCACATTGCTCGGCCAGTTTTTTGACCTGCGTATGCGCAGTAAGCGCAAAAATACCATAGCGCTCAGGGTGACGCGCCACCACATCCAAAGTAGAAACACCTATGGAGCCCGTAGACCCCAATATACAAAGTTGCTGTTTTTTTTGCATGTAATTTATCGCCACAAGTCCACTAATGCAGCCAATGGCAGGACTGGGATCAGCGCATCTATCCTGTCCAGCACACCACCATGTCCAGGCAAGAGATTGCTACTATCTTTCATGCCAACACGACGCTTCAGGGATGACTCAAACAAATCCCCCACTACACTGGCAGCAGTGATCAAAGTCATGGCAGCAACAAAAATGAGCCAGCCTTTTCTGGCCAATAATTGCGCGGTAAACGTATTTTGCAAAGCAGGAACAAAACTGGTCGCTGTCGCCAGTATCAATACAAAAATCCAGCCACCAATGGCTCCCTCCCAGGATTTACCTGGGGAGATGGTAGGTGCGAGCTTGTGTTTGCCAAAGGCTTTGCCAGAAAAATAAGCAGCAATGTCAGCAATCCAGACGATCGCCATGACAGAGAACAAATACATGGGGGACTGCTGAAAGAAAACAGCAATTGCTACAAAGCAGGCAAAAATACTGATGCCATACAAGGTACTCAGTATACCGCTGGAAAAATTATGCGCTTGCGGCAAGCCCCGCGCCAAAGTCGGGACCAGTCTGAGCGCCCAGAAGGCAGTGCTTAGTGCGAATAGCAACTGATAGGAAAAATCCTTTAAATGGAACAGGCAATATGCCAGCAAGCCTGTCCAAAGTGTTGCCATGATGATGGTGCCTGGCTTCTTGAACAAGCGTTGGCACTCCCACATGGCTGCCGCAAAAAATGCCAGTGCCAGCCCAGTAAAGGCATAAAAATTCGCCGAATACAGCACTGGCAGCAAGATCGCCAATAGAACCAGGGCAGTCAATACACGGGTTTTCAGCATTACTTGCTTTCTTGTGTGGAAGTTTGTTCGGTCACCTGCGCACTGGTCCTGCCAAAACGACGTTCACGGTTTTGATAAGATAGTATGGATGTATCCAGTGCTGCCGCATCAAAATCTGGCCAAAAGGTATCCGTGAAATAGAATTCGCTATACGCAAGTTGCCACAGCAGGAAATTCGAAATGCGAGTTTCCCCACCGGTACGGATAAACAGATCTGGCTCAGGTGCATAAGCCATGGACAGATAATCAGCAAGCTGATCTTCCGTCACCTCCTGCTCCGCCTGCCCTTTGGCAAGCCGATCTTTTTGCAACCGGTTCATGGCCTGGATGATGTCCCAGCGGCCACCATAATTGGCGCAAATAGTTACCGTCAGCCCCTGATTATTTGCTGTTTTTTCCTCAGCAGCAATAATCATGTTTTGCAACTGCACATCAAAGCGAGTGAGATCACCCACCACTTTCAAGCGTATATTATTGGCGTGCATCTTTGCCACCTCTTTTTCAAGAGCCGTGACAAACAAGCGCATCAATAAGGATACTTCTTCAGCGGGACGACGCCAGTTTTCTGAACTGAAGGCAAACAAAGTCAGGTAAGAAACACCGCGCTTGGCACAGGCCTCAACCATACCTCTGACCGCCTCCACGCCTTTGACATGTCCTGCGACACGCGGCAAGAAACGCTTGGTTGCCCAGCGTCCGTTGCCGTCCATGATAATTGCTATATGTTTAGGAATTGCGCCAACTGCCGGAATTTCCTTGGTGGAACTTGTATGGGTCATGTAAATCCAGAATGTGTTGATACGCGGGCGACGACTTAAACTGTCAACACTTCTTTTTCTTTGTCAGCCAGCAGCTTATCTACTTCAGCGACAAACTTGTCTGTCAATTTCTGGATATCGTCTTGTGCACGACGCTCATCATCTTCCGAGCATTCTTTTTCTTTCAGCAACTTCTTCAGCGATTCATTGGAATCACGGCGGATATTGCGAATGGCGATCTTGGCGCTCTCACCTTCGGTCTTGACCAGTTTGACCATTTCCTTGCGGCGCTCTTCAGTCAATGGTGGTGTTGGTACGCGTATCAGCTCACCTTGCGAGGATGGGTTCAAACCCAGATCGGCATCACGGATTGCTTTTTCAATCGCGCTCAGCATCTTCTTTTCCCAAGGCTGCACACCGATGGTGCGGGCATCGATCAAAGTGACATTGGCAACTTGAGTAATATGGGTAGGGGTGCCGTAATAATCAACCTGAACATGGTCCAGAATGCCGGTGTGGGCACGGCCGGTACGGACTTTAGATAAATCAGCCTTCAAAGTCTCGATAGACTTTTGCATACGCTGGTCAGAACTTTTTTTAATCTCTGCTACGCTCATAGCGTTCTCCTGTACATCTGGACAAGAGCGACGGGCCTGGCCGCGCTCCTTGCCGAATTAATATGAAACAATCCGAAGTGCAGGATTATACGTGCACTAAGGTGCCTTCGTCTCCCCCCAGAATGACATTCTTCAATGCACCCGGTTTAATAATGGAAAATACCTTGATAGGCAGTTTCTGGTCGCGGCAAAGGGCGAAAGCAGTTGCATCCATGACTTGCAGATGACGGGCAATGGCTTCATCAAATGAAATCGTCGTATAGCGCGTTGCAGTAGGATCTTTTTTAGGATCTGCTGTATAGACACCATCAACCTTGGTTGCTTTCAAGACGATTTCGGCGCCAATTTCTGAACCGCGCAGAGCTGCTGCAGTGTCGGTAGTAAAGAAAGGATTGCCGGTACCGGCAGCGAATACAATAACTTTACCCTCTTCCAGGTACTGCAAGGCCTTAGGGCGTACATAAGGCTCGACAACCTGATCAATCGCGATAGCGGACATGACACGTGATGTCAGGCCAACCTGGCGCATGGCATCTGACAATGCCAGGGCATTCATGACTGTTGCCAGCATACCCATGTAATCAGCAGTTGCCCTGTCCATACCTTGCGCACCAGGTGCTACACCACGGAAGATATTGCCACCGCCGATAACGATGGCCAACTCCACACCCATTCTTGATACTTCGGCCACATCGGCCACCATGCGCTCTATCGTCGCACGGTTAATGCCAAACGGATCATCACCCATCAGGGCTTCGCCAGAGAGCTTCAAGAGCACACGCTTGTAAGCAGGTTTTGTCATGATAGGACTCCTTCTGGTAGTTTAAATAGTTTAAAAGAAATGCATACTGGATGAAACAGCCTTGATAAGACTCTTCAATAACCATTTGATTTGCAGACTAGCCCAGTCAGGCAATACACAAAGCAAATGGAGCACCACTCACTTATCACACACTCATATTTACACCTGAACACATCAATGTGATGCTCAGACACAAATACTTACAATCGCCGGGTTTAAAAAAACGGGCCTTTCGGCCCGTTTTTTTATTCCGCCAATTACGCTTGTTTTGCTGCAGCCACTTGCGCGGCCACTTCTGCGGCGAAGTCATCTTGCTTCTTCTCAATACCTTCACCAACTACGAACATAGTGAAAGCTTTGACAGTTGTATTAACAGATTTCAACATCTGTTCAACTGTTTGCTTATCATTCTTAACGAATGTTTGATTCAGCAAAGAAACTTCCTTCAGGAATTTCTGTACGGAACCTTCAACCATTTTTTCAGCGATATCTGCTGGCTTGCCGGATTCTGCTGCTTTCAGAGCTGCTACTGAGCGCTCTTTTTCGATCAGTTCAGCAGGCACCTGGTCAGAAGACAGGGATACTGGTTTCATAGCAGCGATGTGCATCGCTACGTCTTTACCAACTTGCTCATCGGCGCCATCAAATTCAACAACCACGCCGATACGTGTGCCATGCAGATAAGAAACCAGCTTGGCAGTTGTATCAAAGCGAACAAAACGACGGAAAGACATGTTTTCGCCGATTTTACCAACCAGTGCTGCGCGCACTTCTTCAACTGTCTTGCCATCCAATGGCAATGCGCCCAAAGCTGCGATGTCAGCAGGATTGTGTTCAGCGATCAGTTTTGCGCAAGTATTAGCCAGCGCCAGGAAATCATCATTCTTGGTCACGAAGTCTGTTTCGCAGTTAACTTCGATCAGGGAGCCGACGTTACCAGCGATATAGGAGGCAACAACGCCTTCTGCAGTAATACGGGAAGATGCTTTAGAAGCTTTGCTACCCAGTTTTACACGCAGAATCTCTTCCGCACGATCCATATCGCCTTCTGCTTCTGTCAGCGCTTTTTTGCATTCCATCATTGGCGCATCTGTTTTTGCGCGCAGTGCACCTACCAAAGCTGCTGTAATCGCCGCCATGTCATTCTCCTAGTTCAAGGGTGTTTAAAGAAACACCGATATCAAATTTTGTTTAAAAAAAAGGGCGAACGACTGTTGCCCCATTTTTTGTTACAAGCTGCCTAAGACAGCTTGTAACCATGTGCCAGAACAGGCAATTAAGCTTGTTCTACTTCTACAAACTCATCAGAACCTGGCTTAACAGCTTCCAAAACTTCGTTCACTGCGTTTGCACGGCCTTCCAGGATGGAGTCGGCAACACCGCGAGCATACAAAGCGATTGCTTTGGAGGAGTCATCATTACCAGGGATGATGTATGCAACACCTTCTGGGGAATGGTTAGTATCAACCACGCCGATAACCGGGATGCCCAGTTTCGCTGCTTCAGTGATAGCACCTTTGTGGTAGCCAACGTCGACTACGAAAATTGCGTCAGGAATGCCGCCCATATCCTTGATACCACCGATGGATTTTTGCAGCTTGATCATTTCGCGCTGGAACATCAGTGCTTCTTTTTTGGACAGTTTTTCAACGGAACCGTCTTCGATGGAAGCTTCCATGTCTTTCAAACGCTTGATGGATGTTTTGACTGTTTTGAAGTTAGTCAACATACCGCCCAACCAGCGTTGATCAACGAAAGGCATGCCAGCACGTTGTGCTTCTGCCGCGATGATGTCACGTGATTGACGCTTGGTACCAACCAGCAACACTGTGCCGCGATTGGAAGACAATTGACGGATATACTTCATCGCGTCCTGGTACATTGCCAGAGTTTTTTCCAGGTTAACGATATGAATCTTGTTGCGATGACCGAAGATGTACGGTGCCATTTTTGGATTCCAAAAACGGGTTTGGTGACCAAAGTGCACACCGGCTTCCAGCATTTCACGCATTGTTACAGACATAATAACTCCAGGGTTAGGTCTTGAATCCAGCCAGTGATCTGAGCGAATTAATAGTTACCACCATTAATTAAGCGCTGCAAGACACCCTTTTCGACCGGATTCGATTGATAAAAAATTAATTAGCCAGCATCGTATTTCTATACATCTACAAGCTAACCATCTATTCTACTATGAAAACCGCATTTCCCTCAAGTGCCGCGTTCAAGGAGGAAGTATAAGGGGCATACCAGGGCCATGCGACACTGCCTTTCATAGACTATAATTCCGGTTCTGCAACACTTTCGCAATTTTACTCAGATCAAGGCTCAGCCACTAAGCAAATCTGACCCCGCCAGGCAAAAATGCCGGGGCAAAGTCGGCACTGCATTATGCAAGCCTTGGCAAACGACAAGAAACGTATGGAAGCTATCACTATAAAGACGCCGGAAGATATCGCCGGCATGCGCATCGCCGGCAAACTGGCTTCGGAAGTCCTTGATTACATCACGCCATTTGTCAAAGTTGGCATCAGCACAGGTGAACTTGATCGCTTGTGCCATGAATTCATGGTTAACGTGCAAGGCACCATCCCTGCCCCGCTGAATTACTGCCCGCCAGGCTATACACCTTATCCAAAAGCCATTTGCACATCGGTCAATGATGTCATTTGCCACGGCATACCGGGCGATAAAGTGTTGAAAGATGGCGACTCTGTTAATCTGGATATTACTGTCATTAAAAATGGTTATCATGGCGATACCAGTCGCATGTTCCTGCTGGGCGAACCATCCATATTATCCAAGCGTCTGAATGCCATCACTTATGAATGCATGTGGCTGGGCATCGATAAAATCAAGCCGGGCGCGCATCTGGGTGACATCGGGCATGTCATACAACAGCACGCGGAAAGAGCTGGCTATAGCATAGTGCGTGAATTTTGCGGTCACGGCATAGGCAAGATTTTCCATGAGGCGCCACAAGTCATGCATTACGGCAAACCAGGCACCATGGAAAAACTGTTGCCAGGCATGATTTTTACGGTAGAGCCCATGGTTAATGCTGGCCGCCGTGATATCAAGGAAATGCCAGATGGCTGGACCATTAAAACCAAAGACCGTAGCCTGTCTGCCCAATGGGAGCATACAGTTTTGGTCACGGAAACCGGTTATGAAGTGCTGACATTGTCGGCAGGTTACCCGCCTATTCCTGATTTCATCAAACTCGCTTAAGATCCTGGCCACATGCAGACACCGGCACTCTCTTTTAAGGAAGAACTGAAATCAGCGCAACTGATCGTCATTAACGCCTTCAAGGACCATCATAAAGCAGAGCATTTGCTGCATGATTTGTGCCGCAATGTCGATCAGCAACTCAGCAAGATTTGGCGCCATTTTGACTTTCCGAAAGAGGCTGCCCTGGTAGCAGTCGGTGGCTATGGTCGTGGCGAGTTGTTTCCCTATTCTGATGTTGATGTGCTGATACTGTTGCAGCAAAGACCTGATGCTGCCTTGCGTGACAAGCTGGAAAAATTGGTGCAATTATTCTGGGACATAGGCCTGGATATCGGCCATAGCATACGCACGATAGAAGAATGCCTGCAAGAATCTGCCGCTGATATAACCGTACAAACCAGCTTGCTGGAGGCGCGCCTAGTCACAGGCAGTCGCAAGTTATTCAAAGACATGCAGCAGCAATATGCGGAAGCCATGAATCCGCAAAATTTCTTCCAGGAAAAACTACTGGAACTGCAGCAGCGCCATGTCAAATATGAAGATACGCCCTACAGCCTGGAACCCAACTGCAAAGAGAGCCCAGGCGGACTCAGGGACTTGCAAGTCATACTCTGGGTTGCCAAGGCGGCAAATCTGGGCAATTCCTGGCGTGAACTGGCCGAGCGTGGCCTGATTACGGATATTGAAGCGCGCCAGCTAAAGCGCAATGAGCGTGCATTCAAGGATATACGCATACGTCTGCATATTCATGCGGGCCGCCGTGAGGATCGCCTGATTTTCGACGTGCAGACCCCAATAGCAGAAACCTTTGGCTTCAAAACCACAGAGTCCAGACGTGCCAGCGAATACCTGATGCAACGCTATTACTGGGCAGCCAAAGCGGTGACACAGCTCAACACCGTGCTACTGCAAAACATCGAAGCCGTACTATTCCCCCAGCCGTCGGTACCACGCCCCATCAATGAGCATTTCAATGAGGTCAATGGCTTTATCGACATCGCCAGGGACGATACTTTTGAAGCCAATCCATCGACTATCCTAGGTGTATTTCTGGCCCTGGCCAAGCATGGTGAACTAAAAGGGATGACAGCCAGGACGCTGCGCGCACTCTGGCATGCTCGCCTGCTGATTGATGTTGAATTCAGGCATGATATCTTCAATCGCTCATTGTTCCTGCAGATTCTGCAATCGCCACAAGGGATTACCCATGCCTTGCGACGCATGAATCAAATGAGCATACTGGGCCGCTATCTGCCGAATTTCCGCCGCATCATAGGCCAGATGCAACATGATCTGTTTCATGCCTATACGGTAGACCAGCACATCCTTATGGTAGTGCGCAATTTGCGTCGCTTTACCATGCCTGAGCATGCGCATGAATATCCATTCTGCAGCCAGTTAATGGCGAATTTCAATCAACCCTGGGTTTTGTATATCGCGGCTTTGTTCCACGACATCGCCAAGGGGCGCGGTGGCGATCACTCATTGCTGGGTATGGCGGACGCCAAAAAATTCTGCTACGACCACGGCCTAAGCAAAGCCAATACCGAGTTGATTATCTTTTTGGTGGAAAAGCATCTGACCATGTCACATGTGGCGCAAAAACAGGATTTGTCCGATCCTGACGTTGTGCAGAATTTTGCCAATCTGGTCAAGGATGAGCGTCATTTGACCGCACTGTATTTACTGACAGTATCTGATATTCGCGGCACCAGTCCCAAGGTCTGGAATGCCTGGAAAGGCAAGCTACTGGAAGACTTGTACCGCATGACCTTGCGTGTACTGGGTGGCGAAACACCTAGCAAGGACAGGGAGCTAAAAAATCGCCAGGAAGAAGCATTAAAAGCCTTGCGGCTGTATGGCCTGGCACCTGATGCGCATGAAAAATTCTGGCAGCAACTGGATGTCGCTTATTTCCTGCGTCATGATGCATCCGATATTGCCTGGCAAACGCGTGCTCTGCATGATCGCATAGACAGCCAGACACCGGTGGTGAAATGCCGCCTCTCACCGATTGGTGAAGGCTTGCAGATTACTGTCTACGTCAAAGATCAGCCCGACTTGTTTGCCCGTATCTGCAATTATTTTGACGGCAAGAATTTTGGCATTCTGGATGCCAAAATTCACACCAGCAAAAAAGGCTATGCTCTTGATACTTTCCTGGTCATAGAACCGGCTTTTGCGAATAATTATCGTGACATCATTAATTTGATAGAGCACGAATTAACAGAAATCCTGACGCGCCAGACGCCACTTTCTCCACCTAATCGTGGGCGTTTATCGCGCATGTCGCGCACCTTCCCTATTGTACCCACCGTCGATTTGCGACCGGATGACCGTGGCCAGTATTATTTATTATCCATCTCCGCCAATGACAGAAATGGTTTGTTATATGCAGTAGCGAATATCCTGACCAAGTATAAAATCAATTTGCATACAGCCAAGATCATGACCCTGGGCGAAAGAGTGGAAGACGTTTTCATCGTCGATGGCCAGGCCCTGCAAGGTGCCCGCAGCCAGATACAGTTTGAAACCGACTTGCTGGACGCATTAAGAATTTAAGCACTGACTACGTACTACCACGACCGAATAATCAACACCCTCGCCTGATCTGTAAGCAAGCACAGACGAGATTACCATTTAAAAGCATCATGACTGAACTTGTAAGACTCTCCAAACGCATGTCCGAACTTGGCCTTTGCTCCCGCCGCGAGGCTGACGAATGGATAGCGCGCGGCTGGGTCCGGGTAGATGGCAAAGTCATCTCCGAACTGGGCAGCAAGGTATTGCCCCATCAAAAAGTGACGGTTGAGAGGCAGGCCGCAGCCGAGCAATCCAAACGCGTCACAGTCCTCATCAACAAACCTGTCGGTTTCGTCAGTGGCCAGGCTGAAGATGGCTATACGCCAGCAATCGCCCTGATCAAACCAGAAAACCGCTGGGCCGAAGATGAAGTGGATACCCAGTTCCACCCTACCCAATTACGCAGCCTGGTACCTGCTGGCCGCCTGGATATCGATTCAGTCGGTTTGTTGGTATTGACCCAGGATGGCCGTATCGCCAAGCATTTGATAGGTGAAACCACGGTTGTGGAAAAAGAATATCTGGTACGCGTGGAATATAGCAAACCAGGACGCTTGCCAGATGCTGAGTTGCGTAGACTGAACCATGGCTTGTCACTGGATGGAAAAAAACTATTGCCCGCTAAAGTCACCTGGCAAAATGAAGATCAATTGAATTTCATACTGCGTGAAGGCAAAAAACGCCAGATCAGGCGCATGTGTGAAATGGTAGGGCTGAAAGTTATAGGCCTCAAGCGTGTGCGCATAGGCAAGATCAAGCTGGGTAAATTGCCAGAGGGTCAGTGGCGTTATCTGCGTGAAGACGAGCAGTTTTAATTTGTATCTTACAAAAACAAAAGGGCAAGAATCAAAGTTCTTGCCCTTTTGCTTTGAAATCAATGCACTCAATCGTCGTCATTAGGGTCAAGTTCAGGGAACAAGACTTCAGTAAAACCAAATTGCGTCAGATCGCGTATGCGCATGGGGTACAAAATACCATTCAGGTGATCACATTCATGTTGTACGACGCGTGCGTGAAAACCATCTACATCGCGTGAGATGCGCGTGCCAAACTGATCATAGCCTTCGTAACGCAAGGCGCTCCAACGCGGCACCAGGCCGCGCATGCCTGGCACGGACAAACAGCCTTCCCATGCATCATCCGTCTCTTCAGATAAAGGTGTCAATACTGGATTGATAAGCACAGTCTCTGGCACTACCGGTGCATCAGGATATCGCGGGTTGTTCTTGAAACCAAAGATCACGAGTTGCAAATTCACGCCTATTTGTGGTGCTGCCAGACCAGCACCATTAGCTGCAATCATGGTTTCAAACATGTCCTTGATAAGCTCATGTAATTCTGGTGTATCAAAGGCCGTGACTTGCTCGGCAACTCTCAATAAGCGGGCATCGCCCATTTTCAGGATAGGATGAATCATGGTGCACCAGATTTTGTATAGATGATTTAGTGTATGACTTTATTTAAAAATAAGGCCAGGTGATGCCTGGCCTTATTTCACATTACTTATTTCAAGGACTGCAGGAATTCAGTGAATTCTGCGCTGGTTTCCTTATGTTTCAAACCCAGGGCAACACTGGCCTTCAGATAACCCAGTTTTGAGCCGCAGTCATAACGTGTCGCATTTGGGCGGAAGGCATACACAGGGAAATCTTTCAACATGGCTGCAATACCATCCGTCAACTGAATTTCACCGCCAGAGCCTTTACCCAGAGTTTCCAGGTAAGAGAAAATACGGCCAGACAGGATATAGCGACCAACTACCGCCAGCGTGGACGGGGCAACATCAGGCATAGGTTTTTCAACGATACCCTGCACTCTCTCCAGAGTATCTGTATATGGCGTGCCGCTGACGATACCGTATTGACGGGTGAATTCACGTGGCACGTTTTGCACGGCGACGATGCTACCGCCTTCTGCTTCATACTGACGCGCCATCTGTGCCATGACTGAAGGCTGACCAATGTCGGCATCCATCAAGTCATCTGCCAGCAAGACTGCAAATGGATCGTCGCCAATCACAGGACGGGCACACAAAACTGCGTGACCCAGACCGAGAGCGGCTGTCTGGCGTATATAGATGCAGTTGATATTCTTGGGAATGACGTTCCTGACCAGATCCAGCAAGGCTTCTTTGCCCGCTGCTTCCAGTTCACTTTCCAACTCATAGGCTTTATCAAAATGGTCTTCAATCGCCCGTTTATTTCTACCGGTGATGAATACCATTTCAGTAATGCCCGCCTCTACCGCTTCTTCAACAGCATATTGTATGAGTGGCTTGTCTACGATAGGCAGCATCTCTTTTGGTTGTGCCTTGGTAGCTGGCAAAAAGCGGCTACCCAAGCCTGCCACTGGAAATACGGCTTTTTTAATTTTTCTCATTTCAGCTCCCGGAACAAAGTTGAAGCAATTCTGCTTCTGTCAAAATATTGATACCCAATTCTTGCGCTTTCACCAGCTTGCTGCCTGCATCATCGCCAGCGACCAGATAACTGGTTTTTTTGGAGACTGAGCCAGATACTTTGCCACCCGCTTTTTCTATGACTTCAGTCGCCTGATCGCGACTCAGCGTGGGTAAAGTACCTGTCAGCACCAGCGTCTTGCCTGCCAGGACTTGCTCACCTTTTTCCTGCACTTCAATTGCTGGCCAATGTATGCCTGACGCCAGCAATTGCTCTACCAGTTCCACATTCAATGAATCTGAAAAGAAACGCAAGATGGACTTCGCTACGACCGGGCCCACATCAGACACTTCCAGCAATTGCTCTTCAGTTGCTTTCATTAATGCGTCGGTATTGCCAAAATGTGCAGCCAAATCTTTTGCTGTTGATTCACCCACATGGCGTATGCCCAGCGCATAG
The DNA here is from genome assembly GCF_049340345.1 of Undibacterium sp. Di27W. Lineage (NCBI taxonomy): Bacteria > Pseudomonadati > Pseudomonadota > Betaproteobacteria > Burkholderiales > Oxalobacteraceae > Undibacterium > Undibacterium sp. Di27W. The sequence goes on from NZ_JBMPOS010000011.1 coordinate 86,925, forward strand.
ATGAAACGGGGCAAACTGGTCAGCTTGGAGGTTTCCAGTGCACTCAATACATTTTGCGCAGACTTTTCTGCCATGCGATCCAGCTCAACTAGCGCGCGCAGACCAAGCTTATACAAATCTGCAGCAGTTGTAACGACATTCTTGTCGACCAACTGATCAATGAGCTGCTCTCCTACACCATCTATATTCATTGCCTTACGTGAAGCAAAGTGTGACAAGCCCCCCTTGCGCTGTGCAGTACATTTTATCCAGCCACCGCTGCAACGGGCAATGGCTTCGTCTTCAGGTTTTTGTATGGGTGAACCACAAATCGGGCATTCCACGGGCATGACAAACTGACGTGAGTCTGCCGGGCGTTTTTCCAAGATGCTGGCAACGACCTCGGGTATCACGTCACCAGCGCGACGTACGGACACCGTGTCGCCTATGCGTATATCCTTGCGCTGTATCTCTTCTTCATTGTGCAGGGTGGCATTGGTTACCGTAACACCGCCAACAAAAACCGGGGCCAATCTGGCAACGGGTGTGATGGCACCAGTCCTGCCCACCTGTACCTCTATATCCAGCACGGTGGTCAAAGCTTCTTGTGCCGGGAATTTGTGAGCGATTGCAAAACGTGGCGCGCGCGATACAAACCCTAGCGACTGCTGGCTGGCAAAGTCATTGACTTTATAGACCACACCATCAATTTCATAATCCAGATTGTCGCGTTTGGTTTGAATTGCTTTATAAAATTCCAGCAAACCAGACGCACCGCTCACTACTGCATTTTCTTCACAAACAGGGATGCCCGCCTGTTTATACCAATCCAGCAAAGCACGATGCGAGGCAGGTACGCTTATACCTTCCAGCAGCCCTATACCATACGCAAAAAACCGCAAAGTGCGATGCGCTGTAATCTTTGAATCCAGTTGACGCAAGCTGCCAGCCGCAGCATTACGCGGATTGGCAAACTCTTTAGCACCAGCATCACGCTGGCGCTGATTGAGTTTTTCAAAGTCGCGCTTGAACATCAAGACTTCACCACGTACATCCAGTATCTTTGGCGGATTTTCTATCTGCAAGCGCAAGGGGATGCTGCGTATGGTGCGGATATTCTCAGTGACGTCTTCACCGGTAAAACCATCACCACGGGTTGCTGCCTGAGTGAAGACACCATCGACATAGCGCAGATTGATGGCCAGGCCATCAAACTTCAAATCGATCGCGTAGACAATTTCACTTTGCACATCCAGGCCTTCACGGGCACGACGGTCAAAATTGATGACATCATCATCTTCAAAGCCATTATTCAGCGACAGCATGGGCACGGCATGCTGAACCTGGCCAAATTCTGGCAAAGGAGCACCACCAACCCTGTTGGTTGGTGAGTCAGCGGTCTTTAATTCGGGATGCGTTTCTTCCAGTCGCTGAAGCTCTGAAAACAATCTGTCATATTCAGCATCGGGTACGCTGGGATTATCCAGCACATAATAAGAGTGTGCGTGCCTATTCAACTCTGCGCGCAGCTGTTCTGCCTGCGCGGCTATTGTTGAAGTGTCTGCCGCCTTGGCGGCAGCATCCAAAAGATCATTCTGCATGTCTACAATAATTAGCTAAATAGTCGTTGTGCACGCAGGGAGCCAGCAGGAATCTGCGCCTCTGCCATTGCCGCATAAAATTCTTGAACCTGGCCGGATATCTCATCCAGTGCCAGCTTGGAAATAGGCTGATTACCATCATCCACGACTGTGCCCCCCAGACGAGTCGCCAAAGAGCGTGCGCAAGCTGCCATGGCGCCGAAGCCATCGCGAGCAGGAGCAACGCAGGGTACGTCCAGCAACAGGGTAAGGCGGGAAGTCATGGTTTCGCTAACGCTGACATTGGTAGACAAGGTGAACAAACTACCACCGTCACCATCGGGCATCATCAGGCGACCATCTGGTCGTTGATCGAAGCCCATTTTCTCCAGCGCGGCAAGTAAAGTATTCAATGCCCAGGGCGCGCCATTGGCCGCGATATTGACACTCAACTGCGCATCATGTTCGGCGACGAATTGATGTAGTTCACGAGCGTGAACCATAACTTTATTCATGTCAGGAATATCAGGGTGTGCACTCAGATTGTCGGCAATTGCACGCAACTTCATAATGAACTCGGAATATTCCAGCTCATTCAAAGGGCCATTGCGACTGACCATTTGCACACCTGCAAACAGGCAAGTGTAAGCACCACCAACAGCAATCACATCACGCTCGCCACTATGGCTTTGGCCGATGAAATGTACCGGCTTTTTACCTACATATTTAAGCTCGGCAATTTCTGCCAGTATTTTCTCGCCACGTATAGGCGTTTCAAACTCCAGAGGAATCACGCAATCGATTAATTCGTCTACCGGCAATTCTTTGTCCTGAACTGCTATTGGGGTTTCCATTTCAGCAGCGACGTCTGCATGCATGGGCGCGTGCACTTGTGGCACTTCCTCAATTGGCTGCACATCGCCATCCAGGCTAGGCTCATGTCTGACGATGGATTCCACAGGTGCATCTGGATTCATGAGTACATCATCATGACCGTCACCAAATGCATTTTCAACGGTTTTCTTGGCTTTGTATTCTTGCCATTTATTAAAAATCAGGACGCCGACCACCAGCGTTCCACCTATTGCTAACAAACTGATTTGTAGATCTGTCATGCTGCTTGAACCTCAGTAGCAAAATTGACGGCAGATTCCATATCTACCGCCACGATTCGTGAAACCCCCTGTTCTTGCATGGTGACACCAATCAATTGTTGTGCCATTTCCATCGCAATCTTGTTATGGGAGATAAATAAAAACTGTGTGTTTGAGGACATGCGTTTCACCATATTACAGAAACGCTCGGTATTTGAGTCATCCAGCGGCGCATCGACCTCATCGAGTAAACAGAAAGGTGCAGGATTGAGCTGGAACATCGAGAAAACCAGTGCAGTCGCAGTCAGGGCTTTTTCACCGCCAGACAGCAAATGTATGGTTGCATTCTTTTTGCCAGGTGGCTGCGCCATGACTTGCACACCAGAATCCAGGATTTCATCACCTGTCATGATCAGTTTCGCCTGACCGCCGCCAAATAAAATAGGGAAAAGTTCAGCAAAATGATGGTTCACCTTGTCAAAGGTGTCTTGCAACAAGTCGCGTGTTTCAATATCAATCTTGTGGATGGCATCCTGCAAGGTCGTGATTGCTTCAGTCAAGTCGGCGTGCTGGGCATCCAGGAAAGTCTTGCGCTCGGTTGCCTGCGCCAGCTCGTCAAGGGCAGCCATATTCACGGCCCCCAAGGCTGCAATCGCATTGGTCAGGCGGGTAACTTCACCCTGTAAATAAGATGGTCTAAGGTCATCATGCAGCTTTTGCGCCAGAACTTCTTCATCGACTTCAAAATTGCGTAATTGTTCCGAAAATTGTTCCTGACTCAGGCGGGCAGCCTGCTCTTTCAATTGCAATTCAACGATACGATCCCGTTGTGGTTGCAGGCTGCGTTCCACCTGCATTTTGGATTCTTCGTGATGGCGCAGTTGCTGCGTCAGTTGATCCAGTTCATGACGGGCATTTGCCAGCGCCACTTCCTGAGAGCTACGGCGGTCCAGCAAATCTTGCAAGCCGGCTTGTGCGGTCTGGTCATCCATGGATTCCAGTTCAAGCTGACCTTGCTGCATACTGGCAAATAATTGTGCCGATTGTTCCAGCGCTGTCGCTATACTGCGGCGTAATTCCTCCATCTTGCTGCGGTGGGATTTTTCTGCAAAAGCGGCTTCTTGCGCAGCCAGCTCCAGATCGCGCAAACGCTGCCTGGCTTCATTCAGTTGCTGTTCTTTTTCCAGGTAAGCGGTCTGACCTTCTTCATGGCTTTCCTGCAACTCTGCCAGATCCATGTCCAGTTGCTCAAATTTTTGCTCGGACTCGGCCCTGATTTGCTGCTGCTCACCCTCTTGCGCTGCGATTTCCGCCAGGTCACTGCCTATTTGTGTGCTGCGCTGATTGAAGCGTTCCTGCACTTCAGACAGTTTCATGAATTCGATTTGCAGGCTATGGGTAGTTTGCGTCAGACTACCTACACGCTGGCGTAAGTCTTGCAATTGCTGGGTAGCCTGAGTATAGGCAGATTCTGCACGTACGGCGCGGGTCTTGGATTCATCCGCCAGCATGTGCTTGGCGCGGCATTGCTTGGTGATGTTTTCTATCTCTTGCTGACGGCCCAGCACACCATCCTGCTCAGAATCAGAGGCATAAAAGCGTACACTGGAACGAGCAATCACATGGCCTTGCTTGGTGATAAAACAGGCACCGGCTGGCAATTTAACCCTGTCCATGAAGGCAGAAGTAATATCTTCAGCGATATATACCTGGTGTAACCAGTCTTGCATCAAACCACGCAAACCTGCGTCATTGAGTTGCAGCAAATCGATAAAGGGCTTAAAACCAGGCAGAGGTACTGCGGTGTCCGCCACAATAGTGGGAGCACAAACAGCCAGTTTGGCAGGCGGCGCATCACCAAAAAAGGCCTTGGCCCACTCCAGGTTAGACATTTCCAAGGCGGCAGTGCGTTCGCGCAGAATAGATTCCAGTGCGGTTTCCCAGCCAGCTTCAATATGCAGTTTTTGCCAGATTTTTGGCAAGCCACTCAATTCGTGTTTTTCCAGCCATGGTTGGACCTTGCCCTGGCTTTGTACTTTTTCCTGCAATTGCTTCAGGGCCAGCAGGCGTGCTTCCAGTTGCGCATATTCAGCACTGTCCTGATTTACTTGCTGCTGCGCCTGTTTGCGCTCATCTTCCAGCAAAGGCAAGCGCTCCTGCGCTTCTTCCAGCTGCATGCTGAGTTCTTCCAGCACCTGCTTTTTCTCTTCCAGCTGCATGGAGAGATTGTCCAGATGTGTCGTATCCGGCAATACCAGGCCCTGCTTTTCCTGCATCAGGCGCTCACGCCTGGTTGTCAGGGTATTCAGAATATTTGAGGCATTGCGCTGATGGGCAGATTCCAGTTCTATCTGCTGTTGCATCTGCATGATCCTGGCGCGTGATTCTGTCGTCTTCAGTTGCGACTCACGCCATATTTGCTCCATCGCTGGCAGCTTGTCTTGCTGCTGCTGGCTGACTTCCAATGCCTGCTCGGCGCGCATGGCCAGCTCTTCGACATGGATTTCGCCTTCAGACAAATCATCCTGGAATTGGCGGCTCTGGTTTTGCCATTGATCGCGCTGTGCAGTCAACGATTGCAATTGCGATTGCAAACGGCTGCGCGATTCGATGACGAATTTAATTTGCGCTTCCAGGCTGCCGATCTCGGCATTGGTCTGATATAAATGACCCTGCGCCTGGTGCATGCGGTCGCCTACAGCATAGTGCGCCTGGCGCATTTGCTCCAGCTCCAGCTCGACATGGCGCAGCTTGGCTGTTTGCTCCTCGAGGTCGGTCTGGGTCTTTTCTATCTCGGCGAAATGCTTTTTTTGTTCGTTTTCTGCTTCTTTTTTACGCAGCAACCACAACAGTTTTTGTTTTTCTTCCTGATCAGTCTGCAATTCGCGGAATTTATTCGCAACAACAGCTTGCGCGCCCAACCTGTCCAGGTTGTTATTCAATTCGCGCAGGATGTCTTCGACACGCACCAGGTTTTCATGGGTGTCATGGATGCGGTTTTCTGTCTCGCGGCGGCGCTCTTTATAGCGGGAAACACCGGCAGCCTCTTCCAGGAAAATCCTTAATTCTTCCGGGCGGGCTTCGATGATGCGGGAAATCATGCCCTGGCCGATAATCGCATAGGCGCGCGGACCTAGACCCGTACCCAGGAAAATATCCTGGATATCGCGGCGGCGCACAGGCTGGCCGTTGATGTAATAAGTGGACGTGCCGTCACGCGTCAAGGTGCGCTTGACGGCAATTTCACCGTATTGGCTCCATTGACCAGCAGCTTTGCCCATGCTGTTATCAAAAACCAGCTCAACTGATGAGCGGCCAGCGGGTTTGCGGTGGGTAGAGCCGTTAAAGATAACATCCTGCATGGATTCGCCACGCAGCTCAGACGCTTTGGATTCACCCAAAACCCAGCGCACAGCATCAATAATATTGGATTTGCCGCAACCATTAGGGCCGACAACACCAACCAGTTGGCCAGGAACCTGAAAATGGGTGGGATCTACAAAAGATTTAAATCCCGACAATTTAATAGAAGTTAAGCGCACTTTATATAATTTTATTATCTTTTGTAGTCAAATCTACCGCGTATCGTATATATGCCGAGGCCGTCACTGCTAGCCGCGTTACTGTATCGCTGCATCATACCATCGTAAGAGCAAAATTTTCAGTTTTCAAACTTATGACACAATTTACATATTAATCAGTATTTCACACAAGTACAGCGGAAAGCCTTTCTCTATAGAATCCTCGGGACGCTATAATACGGATTGTAAATAAGAAGCAGCAAATTCAAGCAGACCAGACAAATAAGCTAAAAAGCCTGTTTAGCGTCGACAACAATTCGAAAAATGACATTTAATCCTTATCTCAGTAAGTTGCAGCCGTATCCGTTCGAGAAACTGAAGCGCCTGTTTGCCGATGTTGTGCCAAATCCCAAGTTTTCAGCGATCAGCCTTGGTATAGGCGAACCCAAGCACCCTACTCCCGCTTTGATCAAGGATGCCATTGTCGACAATATGGCAGGTCTGGCCAGTTATCCATCCACCGCTGGCTCAGACGCTTTGCGTAACTCTATCTCTGCCTGGCTGGGACGCCGCTACAATATACCGGCGCTGGATGCAGCAACTCAGATTTTACCTGTCATCGGCTCACGCGAAGCTCTGTTCGCCCTGGCGCAAACCGTCATTGATACCACCGCCTGCAAGGATGGCTTGCCGCTGGTGGTCTGCCCCAACCCTTTTTATCAAATTTACGAAGGTGCAGCCTATCTGGCCGGGGCTGAGCCCTACTTTGCCAATGCTGACCCTGAGCGTAATTTTGCGCCTGACTACAAAAGTATCCCCGAATCAGTCTGGCAGCGCGTACAACTGCTGTATATCTGTTCACCCGGCAACCCTACTGGCGCGGTACTGAACCTCGACGACTGGAAAGAGCTATTCGCTCTGTCTGACCGTTATGGTTTTATCATTGCAGCCGATGAATGCTATTCCGAGATTTATTTCAAGGCCGAAGCACCGCTGGGTAGCTTGCAAGCAGCACGTGAACTGGGCAGGAACGACTATCAGCGCCTGATTACCCTGTCCAGCCTGTCAAAACGTTCGAATGTGCCTGGCATGCGCTCCGGCTTCGTCGCGGGAGACGCTGAAATCATCAAGAAATTCTTGCTGTACCGGACTTATCATGGCAGTGCCATGAGCCCGAATATACAGGCCGCCTCAGTCGTAGCCTGGAATGACGAAGTGCACGTACAAGAAAATCGCGACAAATACATACGCAAATTTGCCCAGATCACGCCGATTTTGCAAGAAGTGCTGGAAGTAAAGCTGCCTGACGCCGCCTTTTACCTGTGGGCAAAAATTCCTGATGCCATGGGTTTATCAGACACAGAGTTCGCCCGCCGCCTGTACGAGGAATATAATGTAACAGTTCTGCCCGGCAGCTACCTGGCACGCGAAGCCCATGGCATTAACCCTGGGCAAAACCGCATACGCATGGCCTTGGTGGCCGAGCCTGAAGAATGCCTGGAAGCAGCACAGAGGATAGTCAGCTTTTGCAAGAATTTTACTCCGGCAGCAGCCTGACACGACAACTGAGCAGCGGGCACAAGATTATTTCGGTTTTTATTTTTTACATTTTCATTTGAAGACACTCAACATGACTCAACAATTACAGCAAATCATTGATCAAGCCTGGGAAGACCGCACAAATTTCTCGCCAAAATCTGCGCCTGCAGAAATCCGCGAGGCAGTTGCCCATGTCTTGAGCGAACTTGATGCAGGCACTCTGCGCGTTGCCCAAAAGATTGAAGGTAGCTGGCAAGTCAATCAATGGATCAAAAAAGCTGTATTGCTGTCTTTCCGCCTGGAAGACAATATCACTATGCCTTCTGGCGATCATATGCAGTTCTTCGACAAGGTACCGACCAAGTTCGCCAATTACACGGCTGAAGATTTCATCAAAGGCGGCTTCCGCGTGGTGCCGCCTGCAGTTGCACGTCGCGGCAGTTTTATCGCAAAAAACGTGGTGTTGATGCCTTCCTATGTCAACATCGGCGCTTATGTCGATGAAGGCGCTATGGTTGATACCTGGGCGACTGTCGGCTCTTGCGCGCAAATCGGCAAAAACGTGCACTTGTCTGGTGGCGTTGGCATCGGTGGCGTATTGGAACCTATGCAAGCCAATCCGACCATCATTGAAGACAATTGCTTCATTGGCGCTCGTTCAGAAATCGTAGAAGGTGTGATCGTTGAAGAAAATTCCGTGATTTCCATGGGTGTCTACATCGGCCAGTCCACCAAGATTTATGACCGCGCTACTGGCGAAGTCAGCTATGGCCGCGTACCTGCTGGTTCAGTCGTTGTTTCCGGCAATTTGCCATCTGCTGATGGCAAATACAGTCTGTATTGCGCAGTGATCGTGAAACGTGTTGATGCACAGACACGCTCAAAAACCAGTATCAATGAATTGTTGCGCGGCGCTTAAGTATTTTTGCGCCTTTTTTGCATTTTATTTTAATAATTAGCTCAGCTTAGGGACACATCATGGCAGCGATGGAGAGGTTATTTCAACTGATGAAGGAAAAACATGCATCCGACATGTTTTTCGCGATGAATTCGCCCATACATTTGAAAATTAATGGCAATCTGCTCCCTATCAATCAGCAGAAGATGGATCAGGCAAATATCCTCTCGCTGCTCAGCGAGGTGGTAGAGCCTGAACATATGGAGCAACTGGAAGCCGAAAACGAACTCAATGTCGGTATCGGTGCTGCAGGCATAGGTCGCTTCCGTCTTTCGGCCTTCCGCCAGCGCGGCTCGATCTCTGCGGTATTCCGTTATGTGCCTGGTGATATTCCCAAGCTGGATACGCTGCATCTGCCGCCAGTATTGGCTGAGCTGATTATGGAAAAACGTGGTTTGATCTTGCTGGTCGGCTCTACTGGCTCAGGCAAATCAACCACGATAGCATCCATGCTCGATCACAGGAATGAAGTCAAAACCGGCCATATCCTGACACTGGAAGATCCGATAGAATTCTTATTCCGCAGTAAAAAGTCCATCGTCAACCAGCGTGAAATCGGCAGCGATTCTGAAAGCCTGAAAACTGCGCTGAAGAACTCATTGCGTCAGGCACCTGACTGTATCTTGATTGGTGAGATCCGCGATCTCGAAACCATGATGGCAGCGATTGCCTATGCCCAATCCGGCCATTTGGTTTTAGCTACACTGCATGCGAATAATAGTTATCAGGCTTTGAACCGTATCATCAGTTTCTTCCCTATGGAAACGCGCAGCGCATTGCTGCTGGATTTGTCGTCTTCCATACGTGCGATTATCTCGCAGCGTCTGATACGTGCCAAAGATGGTGGCCGTGCACCGGCGGTCGAAATCATGCTCAATACCCGTTACGTGGCAGAGTTGATAGAACAAGGTGATATCTTCCAGATCAAGGAAGCGATCGAGAAAAGTTTGTCGCCTGGCTCGCAAACATTTGAACGCGCCCTCATGCATTTGATACGTGAAGGCCTAATTACGCAGGAAGAAGGCCTGGCCAACTCTGACTCTGCCAATAACTTGTTATGGTTGCTGAACAATGAAGCATCCACTGCAATAGCTGCAAAGCCAGAACCAGAACCAGAAACCAAAGAAGAAGCTTCTTTCACAGAATTTACCCTGAACGTATAAAGTATGACGCGAAGCATTACCCTGTTTGGCATTCCAAACTGTGACACCGTTAAAAAAGCCCGTACCTGGTTGCAAGAACAGGAACTGGCTTTTGAATTCCATGATTTCAAAAAACAAGGCTTGAACCGTGCCGCCATAGAAACATGGCTGGAACATCAGGGCCTGGATGTACTGATCAACCGCAAAGGCACTACCTGGCGCGCACTCAGTGATGTAGAAAAGGCCTCGGCCACCGACACAGAACAGGCAATTGCACTCATGCTGGATAAGCCATCGGTCATCAAACGCCCGGTATTGCTGATCAATAATGATGGTAAATCGCAAGTGAATGTCGGTTTTTCCGTGCCACAGTACCAGTCCATTTTTCATAAGTAAACATGAGTAAAACACTAGCCCTGACCGAACAGCTGATTGCGCTGGATTCAGTCACACCTGAAGACAAAGGCTGTCAAAACACTTTGATCGCCCTGCTGGAGCCTATGGGCTTCCAGTGCGAAACCATACAATCCGGTGATGTGACAAATCTATGGGCCAGGCGTGGCCAGACCCAGCCTTTGCTGGTGTTTGCTGGCCATACTGATGTCGTACCTACCGGCCCTGTCACACAATGGCAGTCTGCCCCATTTACGCCTACTCACAGGGATGGCAAGTTATATGGCCGTGGCGCCGCTGATATGAAAACTTCGATTGCGGCTTTTGTGGTGGCGACAGAAGAATTCATCGCGGCCCACCCAGATCATAAGGGCTCTATCGGCTTCCTCATCACCAGTGATGAAGAAGGTCCGGCTACGGATGGTACAGTCGTTGTTTGCGAAAAACTCAAGGCTCGTGGCGAGCAGCTCGACTACTGCATCGTTGGCGAGCCTACTTCCGTCGACAAACTGGGTGACACTATCAAGAATGGCCGTCGCGGCACCATGTCGGGCAAGTTGATCGTCAAAGGTGTGCAAGGCCATATCGCCTATCCGCAACTGGCAAAAAACCCCATTCACCTGGCAGCCCCTGCCATGGCAGAACTGGTAGCTGAAGTCTGGGATGAAGGCAATGAATATTACTTGCCTACTTCATGGCAAATGTCGAATATCCATGCTGGCACGGGTGCTTCTAATGTCATACCTGGCGAAGCAGTTATCGATTTCAATTTCCGATTTTCCACTGCCAGCACAGCTGAAGGCTTGCAACAACGTGTGCATGCCATACTCGACAAACATGGCCTGGAATATGAGTTGAAGTGGACGGTAGGCGGACATCCTTTCCTGACCCCAAAAGGCAGCCTCAGCGATGCACTGGGTGATGCCATACTTGCTGAAACTGGCATAGAAACCGAGCTATCTACTACTGGTGGTACATCTGACGGCCGCTTCATCGCCAAGATTTGTCCGCAAGTGGTTGAATTTGGCCCGCCAAATGCCAGCATACATAAAATTGATGAACACATAGAGCTGCAATACATAGATCCGCTCAAGAACATTTATCGCCGCACTCTGGAAAACCTGCTGACCTAAGCTTTAGTTCAGCTCACCACTGGCCGATATGGAAACAATATGACTACACCCGCTACTACCTTTCTGACCCTGCGCGATCTGTTGCGCTATGCCGTCACCCGCTTCAACAAAGAAAAACTGTTCTTTGGCCATGGCAGCGCCAATGCCCTGGATGAAGCAGCTTATTTGCTGCTGCATACTTTGCACCTGCCGCTCGACAAGATAGAGCCATTCCTGGATGCGCATTTATTGCCATCAGAAATAGATGCCGTATTGCGTGTGATTGACAGACGTGCAGTGGACCGTGTGCCTGCGTCCTACATCACTAATGAAGCCTGGCTAGGCACTTACAATTTCTATGTGGATGAACGCGTCATCGTGCCGCGCTCTTTCATCGCTGAACTAATCCCTGAGCATTTTTCGCCATGGGTGACAGATCCGGAAGCCATCACCAACATCCTTGAACTGTGCACAGGCTCTGGCTGCCTGCCCATCATGCTGGCAGATATGTTCTCAGAGGCGCATGTGGATGCTGTCGATATCTCCAAAGATGCGCTGGAAGTGGCCAAGCGTAATGTGGCAACCTATGAATTGCAAGACCGTATTACCCTGATCGAGTCCGACCTGTACAGCAATGTACCAGACAAAAAATATGACCTGATCATCACCAACCCACCGTATGTGAATTCTGGTTCCATGTCCAAGCTACCCAAGGAATACACGCACGAGCCGCAAATTGCTCTGGCTGGCGGCGATGATGGCATGGACCTGGTGCGCAAGATAGTCGCAGGTGCTGCACAACGCCTGACTGAAGATGGTTTGCTGATGGTGGAAATTGGCAATGAACGTGCCTTTGCCGAAGCTGCCTTCCCGGAACTGAACCTGACCTGGCTGAGTACCAGTGCTGGTGATGACATGGTATTTTTGGTAGAGGCTGAGCAATTGAGCAATTTCACTGCATAAATCAGTGCATAAGTATATTGAAGACGGGCAAAACCAGTTTTGCCCGTTTTTCCATTTTTTCGCATCAACAATAGCATTACCCATTAATTAAGTTTATATGATACGTCTTCAACAAGTCGTCCTGGCGCGCGGCATCAAACCTTTATTTGACAGCGTCGATGTGACGCTCAATCCCGGCGACAAGATAGGCTTGATCGGTTCCAACGGTGCAGGTAAATCCAGCCTGTTTGCCATGTTGCGCGGTGAATTGCATCCTGACCAAGGCAGCATCGATTTCCCGGCCAAGTGGCAGCTCGCTCACGTCGCACAAGAAACACCACCGCTGGAACGTAGCGCCATTGATTACGCAATAGATGGCGACGTCGCCTTGCGCAAACTCGAAGCACAGCTGGCTGAACTGGAAGCACAGCCAGAAAGCTATGAAAACGGTATTGCCATCGGCAATATGTATGGCGCATTGGCCGATGCCGATGCCTACACCGTGCGCCCTCGTGCAGAACAATTACTGCTGGGCCTGGGCTTCAAGATCAACGAACTCGAACAATCAGTCGCCAGTTTTTCTGGTGGCTGGCGTATGCGTTTGAATCTGGCACAGGCACTGATGTGCAAATCCGATTTGCTGCTGCTTGATGAACCAACCAATCACTTGGATCTGGATGCCATCATCTGGCTGGAAGACTGGCTCAAGCGCTATGAAGGCACGCTGATCATTATCTCCCATGACCGCGACTTCCTCGACGGCGTGGTAAATGTCATCGTGCATATTGATGAGCGCAAGCTCAAGCGCTATGGTGGTAACTATTCCGGTTTTGAACGCCAGCGTGCAGCCCAGTTGGAACTGGCGCAAGGCATGCTGGAGAAACAAAACCGCAAGCGCGCTCATCTGCAATCCTTTATTGACCGCTTCAAAGCCAAGGCATCCAAAGCCAAGCAGGCGCAAAGCCGTATCAAGGCCTTGGCACGCATGGAAGAAATGGCACCTTTGCGGGCAGCTGCCGAGTTCTCTTTTGAATTCCGCGAGCCATTGAGTGCCCCGAACCCCATGCTGGTGATGGAAGATGTGGATTGCGGCTACCGCGTAGAATCAGAAACGGATCACAGTTTCACCGAGAAAAAAATCGTCGGCGATGTCAAGTTCACCCTGCAAATCGGTCAGCGCATTGGCCTCCTGGGTGTCAATGGTGCAGGTAAATCCACACTCATCAAAACCATCGTTGGCGATATCGCACCATTGAACGGTGTCATGCAAACCGGCAAGGGTTTGTCCATAGGTTACTTCGCCCAGCATCAGGTTGAAATGCTGCGTCATGATGAATCACCACTGTGGCACTTGGCTCATATCGCCCCGGATGTACGCGAGCAGGAGTTACGTAACTTCCTCGGCGGCTTCAACTTCCCAGGCACGATGGTGAGCAGCCCTATCAAACCATTCTCCGGTGGTGAAAAAGCTCGCCTGGCATTGGCAATGATAGTCTGGCAGCGCCCTAACCTGCTGCTGCTGGATGAACCAACCAACCATCTGGACCTGGAAACTCGCGAAGCCCTGACCGATGCCCTGGCACAGTTTGAAGGTACCCTCGTCGTTGTTTCACATGACAGGCATTTGCTGCGCGCCACGACGGACCAGTTCATCATCGTTGCCGATGGTAAGCTGCAACCATTTGATGGCGATCTGGACGACTACAAAGACTGGCTGTTCAAAAACAAACTGGAAAAAGCCAACCCTGCCTTACCGGAAAAAACCAAGGCACAGGAAGCGGCTTTGCCACAAGCCAAGCCCATTCCAGTTGCCAAGGTAGATGACAAGGAGCAGCGCAAACGCGATGCCGACGAACGTACGCGCCTCACCAATCTGCGCAAACCGATAGAAACACGCATCAAGCGCCTGGAAGAACAGATGGCCAAGTTGAATCTGAAAAAGAAAGACATCGATGCGCAGTTGGAAGATGGTGATATCTATAACGATGCCAACAAGGAAAAACTGAAAACCTTGTTACTTGACCAGGCATACGTCGTCAAGGAACTGGGGCAGATAGAAGCCGACTGGCTGGAACAGCAAGAGTTTCTGGAAGCGGTAGAATAAAGCAAGAGGGCGCATTTAGCGCCCCTTGTTTTTTTGATTCAAGGATTAAATCCAGTCACATGGATCAACCTGGTAATAAGCCCGCAACTGTTCATACAAGGCAGCGTGATAGTGAGCAAGGTCGCGGCTTTTCTTGAAGAAGGCTTCAGTCACCACAGCAAAAAATTCTGCCGGATTAGTCGCACCATAGGGATCAATGACGGTAGCAATATCATTGGCGATCGCCTGATGCAGTTGCGCATACTCTCTTTCCATGAGAGCCGACCATGCTTTATAAGCTGCGGCAGACTTCAGGACTGGTGCGCCATTGGTCGTTCCCGTTTCACTATCAAGCTGGTGGGCAAATTCATGAATAACCACATCCTGCCCCCGCGCTTCATTGTCGGGATTATGCGCCACCTGATCCCAGGCAAGAATGACACGGCCATCACTCCAGGACTCCCCGCTCAACCCCTGATTGGTATGCGTAACGATGCCATCAGCATTCATTTGAGTTCGGGGTGCCACGAATGCCGATGGATATACCAGGACATGGGTAAGCTGCGGATACACATCGGATTCACGGTTCAACAGTAACAGGCAAGCCTTGCCCGCAATCGTTACCCTGATTTCATCAGTAATAAGCAAACCACCACAGCCAACAAAAGTCTTTTGATAGAGAAACTGGCGTATGCGTTTCTTCAACTGCATTTGCAGATCAGTCGGCATACGCGTATAGCCTGGCAGGTTTTTCCGTAGAATTTTAGAATAATTCAAGGGAAAAGCCTGTGATAACACATGACGCAAACGCAGCCTGGGCAAGACAACGATGCCAAGTACGAGTAAAACAATAATAAGGACTAACCATTCCATGTCGACAACCTAATCAGGATTGCGAATGTGATTTGCATCTGACATTCGTTGATCTGATGCAAATGGGCGCGACGAAGTCAAACTCAATAGCAATTAATATATAAGGTCATAGCACTTGAAAATCAGCTTATCAGAGCACATGACATTCAATAATATGAATAAGATAATTTCGTGAGAAGATGCGTTGCATCGATTTTTCCTTCGCAAGCCTGAACCTTACTATGAAACCCTGGGAAACTTTAAACTCAAAAATACTAATCAAAGATGATTGGATAACACTGAGCTCAGATACATGTAAGCTCCCTAATGGAAGCACAATAGCCCCTTACTATGTGCTTCATGAGCGAGACTGGGTGCATGTGTTTGCCCAGGCAGATGATGGCCGTATATTGACGGTAAAGCAATTTCGTTACGCGGCGAGACAAGTCTGCATAGAATTGCCCGGCGGCGTCATTGATGAAGGTGAGACAGCTCTCCTTGCCGCGCAAAGGGAGTTATTGGAAGAAACAGGCTATACAGCCAATTACTGGCAGACTTTGGGAAGCATGTATGCCAACCCAGCCCGCCAAACCAATAGCATCCACCTGTTCCTCGCCACCGGACTAAATTTAATGGGTAAGCAGCAACTGGATGTATCTGAAGAGATAGAATTCGACTTTCTGACTATTCCGGAAATACAGCAAAAAATAGAAACCAACGAGTTCTCCCAAGCGCTGCACATAGCCTCGTTTTACCGAGGGCTGCACGCATTAACCTGAATATGAATAAATGATGAGAAGCACTCTCCAAAAAAAGATCATCGAAGTATGCAATAACAAGATAGAGCAAAAAGGCAGCAATGTTGGCCTCTCCTTTTACGCCTTCTTTGCCAACAAAAACGATGACCCGCAATTGCTAATGGAAGCTGCCACATGGTGGATTATGGAAAACAAGTTTGATCACTTTGAAAAGGCAGTCAAGATCAAAGCAATCGTTGAAGCACTGGAAGAAAGCTGAAGAATTGGCAGCCCCCTGCAGCAAAAGAAAAGCGCAGGCATAATGAAGAAATCAGATTCTCTTCTCCATTCAGGCATTTTCAAAGACATGAGCGCTCTCTTCTCTCCCATCAAGCTTGGTTCGCTGAGTTTGAAAAATCGCATCATCATTGCCCCCATGTGCCAGTACTCTGCCGAGGATGGCAAGGCAACAGACTGGCATCTGATACATCTAGGTGGGCTGGCCTTGTCAGGGGCCGGCTTATTGATACTGGAAGCCACTGCGGTTGAAGCCATAGGCCGCATTTCTCCTGGTGACCTGGGACTATGGTCAGATGAGACAGAAGCGGCTCTGGCTAAAGTATTGGTATCGATACGCCAGCATTCTGCCATGCCTATTGCCATACAACTAGGCCATGCAGGGCGCAAAGCGTCGAGTCAGGCGCCATGGCATGGTGGTCAATTGATTGCACTGGAGGACGGTGGATGGCAAATGGTTGCCCCATCTGCCCTGCCGCATGCACAAGTTGAACGTGCACCACTGGCATTGGATGACGCTGGCCTGCAACGCGTGAAACAGGCCTTTGTTGATGCTGCGATACGTACACATCGGCTGGGTATTGATGCAATTGAAATCCATGCAGCGCATGGTTATTTGCTGCATCAATTTTTATCTCCCATTGCTAATCAACGTACTGACCAATATGGCGGTTCAGTGGAAAATCGTTTACGGTTTCCACTGGAAGTATTTGATGCGGTGCGGGCGGCAGTTCCTAAAGACAGCATGGCAGTTGGGCTACGTCTATCAGCAACAGACTGGGTAGCAGGTGGCCTCGATATTTCGCAAAGCAAGCTCTTTGTCCAGGCACTTGAGGCAAGAGGCTGCGACTTTATCCATGTGTCCAGCGGCGGCGTCTCACCTGAACAAAAAATCCCACTCGGCCCTGGCTATCAGGTTCATCTTGCTGAGGAAATCAAGCAGCACTGTAGCTTGCCCGTCATTGCAGTTGGCCTGATCACAGATGCTCAACAGGCAGAAGGCATCATTGCCAATGGCCAGGCTGATGCCATCGCCATTGCACGTGGTATTTTGTATGACCCGCACTGGCCCTGGCATGCTGCCGCCCAACTGGGTGCAACTGTAGACGCACCACGACAATACTGGCGCTCACAACCGCGTGATCAGAAAAACCTGTTTGGCGATACCAGGATAGGGCAACGCTAGCACCTCTGCTTACTTTCTGTTTTGGCAGGAAGTGAGCCTGCATCATAGACTAGCCCTGCTCAGGGCTGTCAGATTGTAGTTGCATGAAATTTTCAATTTGCGCGTAATAGCCAGGTAAAACCTTGTATAAGCTTGCCTTACCTTGCGCAGTAAGTCGCAGTAATTTAACGCGTGCATCCGTGTCGCCATCCATGAATTCCAGCAATCCATCCGTTGCCAGGGTTTGCAAGGTACGCGTCATCACCGGGCGTGACACGTCCAGGCGTGCAGCCACTTCGCTAGGCATCAAACCCTTGCGTTCAACTTCACGATCGAGCACGATCAGAATGAGGAATCGCAGTTGAGACAAATCATGACTAGCGAAATAAGCATCCAGTTCACGCATCAACAAGCTGGCTTGCCTGAGCATGCGCAGCGCTGCCTCCACAGTGTCTATTTTCATTTCAGGGAAACGCTGCTGATAGGTCTTCAGCATCTGGCGTGTTGGCAATTCTTTTAAAAAGAACATTTTTCAGGCTTTCAGCAAGCGCACCAGTTCGGCGGCATCAGTCCCACCACCAAAGTGATGCAAGATATGTTCATGGAAGTATTCATCCTGGGCGCGCGTGAACGCGGCACATGCATCGCTCACGACATAGACATTCAAACCAAGATCATGCGCTTCGCGCAAGGTGGACTCTACACAGACATGGGTGGCAAAGCCCATGAGGAAAATAGTATCAATACGATTATTGCGTAAATATGGATCCAGACTGGAATTTTTGAGCACGCTGGCACCCGAACGGCCATGCATAATAAACTCACCCTGTTCTGGTATAAAGGGTGCGACAAATTCTGCGCCAGTACCTGTCCATGTCTGCGCTTTGGGGATCGCTGAACGTAAGCCCAAGACTTGCTTGCCCTTGCCAAACAATTGATATCCAGGGTCGTCACGCAGGTCGAGCCCGGCATGCGCGATTCTTCCATCATGCTCACGGGCGGCTTTCAGGACTAGTGCGGCTTGCGTAACCGCATTTCTGAAAGCGGGCTTATCCTGGACCAGTTTCTCAAATAGTACGCCGCTTTCATCCAGCCATTCAGACTGGAATTCTATGAAGACAAAAGCAGAACGATCTTTATCAAAAGTATCTTTCAACTGTGCAGTCATGACATTCACCTCACTTAGTTATCATGGTAACTATTATCAAAATAAAAAAGAGCAATGTCAAGGTATTTACCTGTATTACGCTGGTAAAACCTTGGCACTTCTCTGGAGGTAAGAGAGTTTGGGAAGATCTAATTCAATTTCTTTAGCGCATCCTTAACATAGCTGGCATTCGGACTATTCGGTGAAAGTTCCAGAAAACTGGTGTAGGCTTTTTGCGCTTTTTCATTCTCGTGCAAAAGTGCCCTGGCATCACCCAGATTCAAGTAGGCAATCGCCCTGGATGGATCTATCTGCAAGGTATTTTCAAACCAGCGGGCTGCCTCGGCATATTTTTGCTGCTTGAAGTAAACAAAGCCCAGGTTATTTGCTGCCAGGCCAAAGTCAGGGCGATATTTCAAAGCCTCGGTAAATGCTGCTTCGGCTTGTGCATATTGTTTTTCTTTGTAGAGTTGCAGCCCATGATCATTAGCTCTTTGCGCCAATTGACGCGATGAGCCATCGACTAATTTTGGCGCAGCAATTTTTTGTTCTCCGCCAGTCAGATTTTTGATAACGATGGGCGTGTCACTACCTGCCTTGACGACTGCACCATCCAGTTTGTTATTGAGCGCAATGGCATCGGCAGATAATTGATTGCTTTTTGCACTGAGGAATTCCCCTTCGCCGCGTATTTCGAACACAAATTCGCCTCCCTCAGAACCTGGCAAGCTACCAAATGCCGGTGTTTGCTGCGACACGCTCGATACTGCTGGTGCTATATAAGCTGCCAACTCTGTTGCTGTAATCATGCCGTCGCCATTCATGTCGGCCTTACCACTCAAGGCTTGCAGCAAAGTCCAGGTAAAGACCGAATGGCCATTCGGGCCACCATCAGCCACCAGTTGGTCGGCACCACCAGCGGTCAACATTTGACGCCCTATGCGCTTGCCATTTTCACGCAAGAATGCGCTGGTGCCACCACCACGCGTCAAGCCGAGACCGCTATAACAGGCATCCATGACAAACAGGATGTGCTTGGCATTGAGGCTCTCGGCAATATTCTGTAAATCCGTCATGGGTATCGCATCTACCGATAATTGCTCGGGATCAGAGTCGACGGGAATGATGTAACCCAGGCTACGGCCAGAACTCAGTTTCCTGGTAGCGCCATGACCGGCGAAGAAGACAAAGACTCTGTCGTCTTTCTTCAGTTGCCCATGTCCCAGTTTGTCATGGAATAAGGCAAGGATATTATTCCGGGTCGCATCTGCATTGGTCAATGTCAATACCTTATCGCCAGCAAAGCCCATGTGATTGATCAAGGTATCGCGAATTGCATTGGCATCCTGCACTGCATATTGCAGCTTGGGCCATTTCGCATAATCATTGATACCAATCACGATAGCCCAGCTGTTTTGATAGTCCGTAGTGATACTGACTTTTTCTGGCGTAGGCTTGCCACCTTTGGCAATCTTGAAGTCTGTGCCATCCCAGGAGGCAAAACTATAGCCATCTGCAATCAATTTATCCAATACCAGAGGCAAGGCCTTGACCGTGCGCTCGTGAATATCATGGAAGAGAATGATGCCACGTTGCTCTTTTTCCAGAGTACCCAATACACGACCAGCAATGGAATTTGGCACAGGATCGGCCCAATCCAGGGAATCTATATTCCAAATGACAGAACGCAAGCCCAGCTTGTTCAGGATTTGCATACCTTCTTTGTTCTTGGCACCATAAGGGAAACGGAAAAGGGATGAGCGCGCCGGGTCTATGGCTTTCAACAGTTTATCTGTCTGCTCGATTTCCGCATTCAAGTTATTACCACTTTGCTTGGACAACAAAGCATGGCTGAAGCTGTGATTGGCCAACACATGGCCTGCACTCAACAGTTTTTTGCTGGTTTCTGCATTCTTATTCAGCAACTCCTTACCTTGTGCATCAATACTGCCAACGTTCTTGCCAACCTGGAAGAATACGCCGGGTACATTGTATTGTTTGAGTATCGCCGCAATTTCATCGGTATAGGTGGCATGCGGACCATCGTCGAAAGTCAGGACCACGGTTTTGGGAGGCAAGCCCTGGCCGAAAATCTCTTTGTCTTTTTCATCCGCTGGCCCTGGCTTTTCTGGGTAAGGCAGGATAATGCCGTAGTCCTTGAGGATTTGTTCACGGTTATATAGCTTGCGCAGTTTGCTAATATAGTCATCCCAGCGCTCACGCTTAAGCTCTATGGAACGTGATTCAAAGCGGGAGAAAATTTCTTTGAGTTCTTTGTCATATTCCTTTTCTATCTCGCTTAAGGCATTCAAGTCTTCGCTTATGCGCTTATGCAATTTTATGGATGGCAAAGTCTGCTCACTGGCGATCAGTTTTTGCATCTTGAGCAAAACTTCACTAAAGGCAAGGCGATCAGCATCATACAAATCTTCGCCAGATTCTATATAAGTCAATATGGTGTCGAAACTGGCTTCACGCTGGGCATTATGCAGTGACTTCAATTTACTGAAATAAGTATCCAGCTCATTGAGTCTGACCAGATTTTCATGAAATAAAGCCTGGCCTACACGGTTTGCTTCATTGCGTTCCTTGGCATTGAGTTTTTTTTCATCGGCTAACAAGATGATGATTTTGCGATAAGCCACCAGTAAGCTATTCAAGTCCTCAGGCAACCTGGCGGGGTCAAATGCCTCTTTTTGTTCTATCTGTGCACTACCAGCTTGACTGCCTGGCGTTTGATTTATCTTTTGTAATACGAAATACGAGCCAATAACCAAGCCAACTACCGCAAGGGCAAACAAAATAATTTTTTGAGGTTTCATCAGGAATAATGCAAACAGCGGAGTAAAAATAAGCCGATATCATATTGCAAATGCCGTATGGCATGGTTGCTCAAGCAAACTACTTAAGTAATAATTGCGTATTTTTTGTAACTAATTCCCAAGTTTATCCAGGTTTTTAGCCGCCTCGCGCAGAGTCAGCCCAGAGAATTTATCTTTATTCTGATGCAGAAAAGCACGAATAGCAGCCGGATCATGCCAGGCATAGTCACGCAAGGCCCAGCCTATGGCCTTACGGATGAAAAACTCTTTTTCATCCGCTAACGCAAGAGCATAGTTAAACAGCCTGTCCACATCTGTTTGTTCACGCCAGCCCAGTTGGTGCAGTATGGCGATACGCTTTACCCAAAAATCTTCATGCTGTAGAGCCTCATCCATACTGACTTGTATCTGCCTGCCCTCTTCTACATTTTTCCGCAGCACATCGCCGATGACGCCAGCCAATCCATCGACGCTATCCCACCAGGATTTTTGCTGCACGAGCTCTAATAGTGCAGGCAAATCTTCAGCCCCCAAGCGACGCCAGTGTTTGGCCAAAATATCAATGGCCAGATATTGATACTCACGCTCCGAGCATTCCCACAGGGCTCTGGCAATTTCCAGTAATTGTGTGGCAGTTGCTGTCTTTAAATCCTTGATGCCTGCAGCGCTAGCTTTGCGTCTTTCTGGTGCGGAAATACCCAAAAATTCAAAATGATTTTTCATATAGGCGCGCATGGCGATGGCGCGTCCGGGATCTGCAATTCGTGACAAGAGGTCTTGAAAATTGATGATTACTTTGCTGATATCCATCGTTGCCCCTATGTTTAAGCATGCAATTAAAAAATCAGTTTTTCAGGGTAAACCCTGAAAAACTGATGCATGCTTCAATAACAGATTTTAATTGGAATTCACGACCACTGATTGATTACCCTTATTCAATAAATCTTTGGCTGCCAGCGCGAGAAAAGCGTCTACTGCAGAACTGCTGCCACTACCACCTGTCTGTATGCTGGGTACCATGGCGATATGGCCTTTTTCTATGGCTTCTGCAAATCGCAGCAGCACAGTTTGCTGGAATTGCAGCTCAGGGCCGCCATAGGCTTCTACATTCAACTCGGTTGCTTTCGCTTGCGCTTCACCTATCTGCTGGATTTGATAAGCCTCGGCATTGGCCAGTGTACGTTTTGCATCGGCAGCACCAGAAGCGACCTGGCGCGCCTCTTCGGCTGCCTTGATGGCTTTTTGCACTGCTGCACTACCCTGGTTCTCTGCAATTTTGACTGCCAATTCTGATTCAGTAATTGCCGTTTGCTGTTTTGCCTTGGCTTCTGCCTCGCGCAAAATACGCTCTTGCACGGCGGCAGTTTCCTTGGTTTTATAGGTTTCCAGCTGCTCTCTTGATACCTGACGTTCACGCAATTGCTTGAGGATGACTTCTATCTGGGTATCGCCATTCTTGGCACGCGGTGTGCCGATCAGGACTTCATTCAGGGTCAGGTTATAACCTTCAAAATTCTTGCGCATTTCTGCTTTGGCGCGCTCTTGTATATCTGAGCGTTCTTGCAGCAATTCAATCAAGGTCTTGCCCTGCCCTATGTTTTTGAAATAGGCAGCCACCATGGGGTCCAGGGTTTGTTCTACCAGTTTTTGGATATCGCCAAATCGCTGTATCACTAGCGGCGCCATCTTATAGTCAATATTGACGACGACCGACAAAGGCAGATCGGGCTCGAATGCATCTTTTGTGATCAGCGATACTTCGCTCAAGTGTTTGTCCAGTTCATGCGAACCGACCTGGCCAGATTGCCATTTCAAAATGAAGTTGGTGGTAGGCACATCGATGACACGTTTGGCATAAGGATTAAGCGCATATTTGCCAGGCAAAAGTGGTGTTACCTGCACACCTTTTTCATCACTGCTGACCAGTTCACCATGGCGATAAGCGTCACCTGTCACATCATTGCCAGCCTTGCCGGTATAAGAGACCACTACGCCAACATAACCAACTGGCACTACACGTTTCTCCACTATTTCGTAGCTGGCGAAACGTGCGTTCAGATAATAAGTACCTTCGACCAGGACTTGCAACTGACGGCCCTTGTAGCCACCCGCTTCAATAAATACTTCCGGATTTTGGAAGTCGTGATGATAACTGCTACTCACATGCGGATCGGCACCAACGACGGGCGCAACGATCGTGCCTTCTGGCAGGGATTGCCCTTCATGTGTAGTAATCACCGCCAGTTTGTCATCCCGTATCACCAAGGGCAGGAAACCATTGCGCAAACGCAGTTCATTCAACATTTCTGCCAGTTGTCCAACTACTACGCCATCATTGCTGACATTGCCATCACCAGGCAAGGGTAATGCATAGACACGGTCAGCAGTCAGCACGACAAATTGTGCCAGATTGATGGCATAAGTACCTTCACGCAAAATTTTGCGCTGCAGACCTTTTTGACCAGCATTGGTGAGAAAGCCGCGGACATCGGTAAAGTCATTTGCAGCCTTATTACAAGCCAGATTTTGTGTGGGCGACATGGCTTGGCCGTCACGGGCAAATACATAGGCCAGGGTACCCTGCTGTATTGTCACCAAATCATGTCTGTGGATGGCGTATTGGAATGGGAAAAACATATGAAAACCACCGCGCAAGACTTCAGGCTGAAAACCTGCTTCACCATTCAGGGCAATAAAACCATGCTGGACAGAACCACTGCCTGACCATTTCTTTTCTACGATACCGATTTTCTCATTCGAGATATAAACCAAGACATTACTGCTATACAACAATAGGATAATGACAGCAATGATGACTGCCAAAATAATTTCAAACATATTTAGCCTCTTTTAAAAATATCCGATTATTCGGAAATGCAGCAGCGCTACTGGCATCTTGTGGATGCCAGCACTACAGCTGGATGGTGTTTATATGGGGTGTTGATGAGGAGTCTGTCACACTCCTCAACTGACTAGACGGGTCGTCGTGGCGACTCGATAACGGTAGGTTTTTGAGATTTGACTACTTGCATGGCAGTTGCGATCAGGCCACTCATATCGCCGAGATTGGCCGGGACGATAATGGAGTTATTGGTTTTAGCCAGGTTGCTGAACGCATTCACATATTGTTCGGCCACTTTCAAATTAACAGCATCTGCACCGCCTGGTGACTGTATCGCCGCGGCAGTTTTACGGAGAGCCTCAGCACTTGCTTCAGCAATCGCCAATATCGCTGCAGCCTGACCTTGCGCACGGTTGATCGATGCCTGTTTTTCACCTTCAGATTTGGCAATCGATGCTTCGCGTTCACCAGTCGCGATATTGATTTGCTCTTGCTTGCGACCTTCAGATGCAGCGATCAGGGCACGCTTTTCACGTTCAGCAGTTATCTGTGCCTGCATCGCATGCAAGATTTCTTTAGGTGGTGTCAGATCCTTGATCTCATAACGCAAGACCTTGACACCCCAGTTGGCTGCAGACTCGTCAATCGCATTCACGATGGTGGTGTTGATGTGATCGCGCTCTTCAAACGTCTTGTCAAGTTCCATTTTGCCGATGACAGAACGCAAGGTGGTTTGTGCCAGTTGTGTTATCGCCGCAATATAGTTTGAAGAACCATATGAGGCGCGCATGGCATCGGTAATCTGGAAATACAAAATACCATCTACTTGCAATTGCGTATTGTCCCTGGTGATACAAACCTGCGGCGGAACATCCAGCGGGATTTCTTTCAATATGTGTTTATAAGCGATGCGATCAACAAAAGGCACCACGATATTTAAGCCTGGCCCCAGCGTGGCATGATATTTACCCAGACGTTCCACTACCCAGGCATGCTGTTGTGGTACGACATTGATGGTCTTGAAAACGAATACCATAGCCAACACTAATAAAACCAGAGCGACGCCACCTATATTTTCCATATCCTTACCTTTATTGTTATTTAGATTGTCTTATATATTTCAATTATTATTTGCACTACTACGACGGTTTTACGATCAAACGACTACCTTGTATTTCTTCAATGATATAAGCACCGGGATAGCCTGCCGAGTGCTGTAATTCCACATCCCACATGGCTCCACGGTACATGGTTCTTGCCGCATATTTGCCATTTCCTATGTCTTTCCATTCATTGACTTGCAGAGTCTGCCCTATATCCATATTCACATTCGGATCACGTGCTGCATTTGCGTTTTCTTTCCAGCCATATTTACTCTTGTGCAAGGCCAGTGTCGCAACAGCACCAACAACAGCTGCAACGATCATTTGGCTTGCTGATCCCAGTTGAAAAATGGCAGCCAAAGCACCCGCTACTAAGCCAATGGAAATCATCAGCAAATAAAAAGTGCCAGTAAACAACTCAAATATCACGACCACACCTGCCAAAATCATCCACATCATCCACGCATTCATATTATTGTTCTCCTTATCAGTTTTATACTTATTGATACTGCTACATAGACATTTTCTACGACAGGCTTATATTTTTCATCGGTAATCGCCGTAGAAATTTACCCACAAAAAAGCCCTCGTTACCGATGCCGGTAACGAGGGCTTTTCCAGGAATTTTGTTGAAGTATTGATTTTCTTTTTCTTAAGTTTCGACACCGGTAGTCTAGTCCTAATTTAAAAAAATACAAGGGGTCGCATTCGATTTATGTTGCGGCGCACCAACAAGAAAAACGGGAACCCTTTTGCAAGGAATTCCCGTTTTCTCACTTCAAGAGCAGACTATTTATTTTCCAACTGCTGCCAGTTTCTGCCATGTATCAATGACTGAATCCGGGTTCAGGGAAATAGACTCTATCCCTTCTTTCATCAGCCATTCAGCAAAGTCTGGATGATCAGAAGGCCCCTGGCCACAGATACCGACATATTTATCAAGCTTGCGACAGGCAGCGATGGCGCGTGACAGTAAAGCGCGTACAGCAGGATCGCGCTCATCAAAATCAGCAGCCAGCAATTCCATACCGGAATCGCGATCCAGGCCCAGGGTCAACTGTGTCAAGTCATTGGAGCCGATAGAGAAACCGTCAAAGAATTGCAAGAACTCTTCTGCCAGAATTGCATTCGATGGTACTTCGCACATCATGATCAGGCGCAAGCCATTTTCACCGCGCTTGAGGCCATTTTTTGCCAGCAGATTCACGACTTTCTCAGCCTGTCCCAGAGTGCGCACGAAAGGCACCATGATTTCCACATTGCTCAGACCCATTTCATTGCGTACGCGCTTCATGGCCTGGCATTCCATTTCGAATGACTCGGCAAAATCAGGGGCCAGATAACGCGCAGCACCACGAAAGCCTAGCATAGGATTTTCTTCATCCGGCTCGTAGCGTGAGCCGCCTATGAGTTTCTTGTATTCATTCGATTTGAAGTCAGACAAGCGCACGATGACTTTCTTGGGCCAGAATGCAGCAGCGATAGTCGCAATACCTTCTGCCAATTTATCGACATAAAACGCTCTTGGGGAAGCATGTCCACGGGCAACGGATTCAACCGCTTTCTTCAAGTCAGCATCAATGTTCGGATATTCCAAAATTGCTTTTGGATGTACGCCTATATTATTGTTGATGATGAATTCCAGACGTGCCAGACCCACACCTTCGTTCGGTACGGACTGGAAGTCAAATGCCAGTTGAGGATTGCCGACATTGAGCATGATCTTCAAAGGCAGCTTGGGCAATTCACCACGCAACTCTTCAGTGATCTCCGTTTCGAGCAAGCCGTCGTAAATCTTGCCTTCGTCACCTTCAGCGCAAGACACTGTGACCAGAGTGCCATCTTTCAGCACATCAGTGGCATCTTCACAACCGACTACAGCGGGCACGCCCAATTCACGCGCGATGATCGCAGCATGGCAGGTACGACCGCCACGATTGGTAACGATGGCCGCAGCACGCTTCATGACGGGTTCCCAGTTAGGGTCGGTCATGTCAGCTACCAGTACGTCGCCTGGCTGCACTCTTTCCATCTCGGATGGGTCATGAATGACGCGTACGCGGCCTGCGCCTATCTTCTGACCTATTGCACGGCCAGATACCAGTACGGTACCACTGCCTTTGAGTTTGAAGCGCTGTTGCGCGTCAGTGGCTTTTTGCTGGGATTTGACAGTCTCTGGACGTGCCTGCAGGATGTACAACTTGCCGTCGCGACCATCTTTGCCCCATTCTATATCCATAGGACGGCCATAATGCTTCTCGATGATGGTCGCATACTTGGCCAGCTCTACTACTTCTGTATCATTCAGCGAATAACGATTGCGCAATTCCACGGGTACATCCACAGTTTTTACCGAGCGACCGGCCTTGGCTTCGCCGGTAAATTCCATCTTGATGAGTTTGGAGCCTATATTGCGGCGAATGACAGGCAATTTGCCTTGCTCCAGCATAGGTTTGTGGACATAGAATTCGTCAGGATTGACTGCACCCTGCACTACCGTTTCACCCAGGCCATAACTGGAGGTAATAAAAACCACATCCTTGAAACCGGATTCGGTATCTATGGTAAACATGACACCGGCAGCACCCAGGTCTGAGCGCACCATACGCTGCACACCGGCAGACAAAGCGACCTCGGCATGCGTAAAACCTTTGTGGACACGGTAAGAAATCGCCCTGTCGTTATATAGTGAGGCAAATACGTGTTTCATTGCCTCCAGAATATTGTCAATTCCGACAACATTTAAGAAAGTTTCTTGCTGACCTGCGAAAGAGGCGTCAGGCAAATCTTCTGCAGTAGCAGAAGAACGCACCGCAAATGACATTTCCGCTGTCGAGTCTGACACCAGCTTGTTGTAGAACTCTTCTATCTCTGTCAGCAAACGTGGCTGGAAAGGTGTGTCTATGATCCATTGACGTATTTCTGCACCCGCTTTTGCCAATTCCTTGACGTCGTCTATATTCAGGTGCTCAAGCCGATCGGCAATGCGTTTTTCCAGAGGCAAGCCGCCATCCACACTATGTGTCAGAAAATCGCGGAAAGCCTGGGCTGTGGTGGCAAAACCACCTGGAACGCGAACACCAGCTGTGGCCAGCTGGCTGATCATTTCGCCTAAAGAAGCATTTTTCCCGCCGACGGATTCAACATCCGTCATGCGTAAATGCTCAAACGAGGCAACATAAGTTGCTTCAGTAATTGCTGCGTTGGACATAACAACCTCTTTTTGATGGTAAGAAATCTTTGCTGTTTAATGCCGTGTTGCTTCGTATCCCGCTGGCTTTTTGTTATTCTTGAGGCGAGCCACGTATGACATGCTGTTGCAGCATTTTACATTGTGTCCTGCAAGATTTATCTAAACGAAATGAGAATTTGCAGTCTTTTTTGTAGCAGAGACTGTAAATATATTTCGACCAGTCTAATGTACTTATTTATATAAAACTATCATGTCAGATACCCCCCAGCAAGCCAGGCCAGCAGCTAACCGTACCGTCTTTTTCGTATCAGACGGCACAGGTATTACTGCAGAAACCTTTGGACATTCGGTATTGACGCAATTTGACCTCAAATTCAAGCAAATTCGCCTGCCATTTATTGACACCCTGGAAAAAGCCCACGACGCTGTGCGCAAGATCAACGATGCCTATACAGCAGAAGGCAGTCGCCCCATCGTATTCTCTACCCTGGTCAAAACTGACCTGGCAGGCGTTGTCTTCAAATCCAAGGGCCTGCACATGGATTTGATACAAACCTTTGTGTCACCACTGGAGCAAGAGCTGGGCGTGAAGTCCACCCATACCATAGGGCGTAGCCATAACATCACCGATTCTGAGGAATATAAAAACAGGATAGAAGCCATCAATTTCTCGCTGGCCCATGACGATGGGCAATCCAATAAAAATTTATCGGCGGCAGATGTGATATTGGTAGGCGTTTCCCGTTCTGGCAAAACTCCTACCACCCTGTATCTGGCGATGCAATATGGTATCAAGGCGGCAAACTACCCTTTGATACCCGATGATTTTGAACGCGGCAAGCTACCTTCAGCATTGCCCGAATTTAAGGGAAAGATTTTTGGCCTCAGCATTGCACCAGAACGTCTGTCAGAAATTCGTAACGAACGTCGTCCAGGCAGCAAATATGCATCCCTGGAAAACTGCCGTTACGAAGTCAACGAGGCAGAGTTAATGATGAAGCGTGAAGGCATACGCTGGCTTTCATCGACAGCCAAATCAATTGAAGAAATATCAACGACGATTTTGCAGGAGATTAAATCCGACGTCAGGATTTATTAAACCTTGCAAGCCAACCGCTGCCGCACCTGCTCAAAGAAGCAGATGGCAGCACTGGCAGCGACATTCAATGACTCTATGGCAGCTTGCTGCGGTATGGTTACTGTATTGCTGGCCATCGCCATCAATTCAGGTGCGACCCCCTGCCCTTCATGACCAAATAACCAGACAACTTCCTGATTCAAATCTGTTTGATAGATGGTTTGCTTGGTGTGCGAACTGGTAGCTAGTACCGGTATGGTGGTCTTGCTCAACAATTCAGCTAAATCGACATTTTCAAAAATATTCAACAAGAAGTGCGCACCCATGCCTGCTCGCATGACTTTGGGCGCCCAGGCGAAGGCTGTGCCAGAGCTGCAAAATACATTTTTAATGCCAGCCGCTGCTGCACTGCGCAAAATGGAGCCCAGATTGCCAGGGTCTTGCAAATTGTCGAGGACTACTGAAGAGCTTGATAAAGCCGCAGGAAAATCTGGAGCTGGTGTAGAGACCACAAACATCAAGCCAACCCCATGCTCGACCTGGCTCAATGCGTTATACAAGGCATCTGGCAAAGTGATGCCTGGTGTGCCCTGCTGCTCACTATGCGCCAAGACATCCGCCACTTCTGGATGATGCAGGCTGCTCTCAGCGACGATGCAATACTCAGGTGCACCAAAATGCTGGGAATATGCTACGCAAAGGTGCACACCATCGAGCAAGGTACGCCCAGCCTTGCGCCTGGCTTGAGAACTGGTGGCAAGAAGCTTGATTTCCTTGTAAAGAGGATTATCGCGGGAGGTAATCGATTTCATTTATTTAAGCAAGGCTTTCACAGGCGCATAAGATTTTCTGTGTATCGGTGATACGCCATGCTCACGCAAGCGTTCCAGATGCAAGGCTGTTGGGTAACCCTTATGCTGATCCAGTGCATATTGTGGATAGGTTTCATGTAACTGCATCAAGACATGGTCACGTGCAGTTTTAGCGAGTATGGAGGCAGCCGATATTGCTGCCACCTTGTCATCCCCCTTGACAATGGCTTCCGAGGCGATGGACATGACCGGGCAACGATTACCATCTATCAATGCCAATGTAGGCTGGACAGACAAACCCTCGACCGCGCGACGCATGGCCAGCATGGTGGCTTGCAGGATATTGAGCTCATCAATTTCCTGTTCAGAACATTCTGCGATGCACCAGGCCAGGGCATGCTCCTTGATTTCCACAGCCAGCAATTCACGTTTTGCTTCGCTGAGTTTTTTTGAGTCTCGCAAGCCAGCTATCGGGCGATTTGGGTCAAGGATTACTGCAGCAGCCATGACAGGGCCTGCCAGTGGGCCCCTGCCAGCTTCATCGACACCACAAATCACTTCATTTTCATAATCAAACAAAGGTAGGCCAGGTATCAGATCATGCATGGAAGAAAGCTTTCAATGCTGCAGGATCAAGGTAGTAATGACAGATTCTTTGCTGGTTTTGACCTGCTTTCTGGCCAACCAGTACTGGCACCAGCTCGTCATAGAGCGCCAGCAATTCGTCATCCTGATCAACATCAGATACCTTGACGGTAAAACCGTATTCAGGGCTATAGGCCTGGAGTTGTTCCAGCATATCATCGCAGAGATGACAATAACTGCGTGAATAAAGTGTAAATTGAATCATCATTTTGCCTAAAGTAATGGGGCGTGGACATCATGTACGTAATCCCTATGCCTGCATTATAAGTCGCTCCCATCGGGCCTACAAAATAAAAAAGGCCACCTGAAAAACAGGTGGCCTTGGCACTACTTGAGATGTTTATTGATTTGTCGGGCGAACTGCCACAAATTTGGACACATCGCCACGCTTGACCAATAACAAAACTGGTTTCTTCTGATCAATTTTTGCCATGGCTGCTGCAAATTCCTTGGCATCCTTGACATCTGTGTTAAAGACGCGTGTGATGATGTCACCAGCTTGCAAGCCTGCTCTGGCCGCACCACCCTCAGCATTTTCAAGTATCACGCCACCAGTGACATGGGCGTCACGTTTTTGTGCCTCAGTAAGATCACTGATGGACAAGCCAAACACATTGGTCGCAGGTTCGGCTTTTTGTTTACCTGTTTTTACCGGTGTTTTTTCTGCATCGGCTTCTGCCACCGTAATCACGATATCCTTGGCACCGCCTTTGCGCCATACGGTTACAGTTGCCTTGCCGCCAGGTTTGATATCGCCAACAATACGATTCAAATCAACAGCCTTTTCTATGACTGTACCATTCACTTTTTGAATCACATCACCAACTTCAATGCCCGCTTTTTCTGCAGGTGAACCTGGCATGACGCGCTGTATCAATGCCCCCTGCGCTTTTGTCAGGCCCAAACCTTCTGCCACCTCTTTAGGCACGTCGATGCGCTCTACACCCAGGTAGCCACGCACCACTTTACCGGCAGACTTCAACTGCTCGACGACACGCATGGCTTCATCTATCGGGATGGCAAATGAGATACCCATATAGCCACCAGAGCGACTATAAATTTGCGAATTCACACCGATCACTTCGCCACGCATATTGATCAGCGGACCACCAGAGTTACCAGGGTTCACTGCCACATCTGTTTGTATCAATGGCAGATAATCGCCCGTATCACGCGCTTTGGCAGAGATAATGCCTGCCGTAACCGTATTGTCGAGATCAAATGGAGAGCCAATGGCGATCACCCATTCACCAGCCTTGATTTTGTCAGAATCACCAATAGTGACGCGAGGCAATTTTGCCCCATCTATTTTCAAGACAGCAACATCGGTGCGACGATCTGCGCCAACCACTTTTGCCTTGAATTCACGCTTGTCTGTCAGCTTGACATAGACTTCGGATGCGCCATCAACTACATGGGCATTCGTCAATATAAAGCCATCCTGAGAAATGATGAAGCCAGAACCTACACCGCGCGGCACTTCTTCCTCTTGCTGCTGCGGAGTTTTACGGCCCTTAGGTGTAGGCTGCTGCTTAGGTACGGGCATAGGAGTACCAAAGAAGCGGCGGAAAAACTCCTGCATCTGCTCATCTTCAGCGCTACTGCCGTTTTGATTTAATTGAACCTTCTCTGTCGTCCTGATATTGACGACGGCAGGCCCGGATTTCTCAACCAATTCCGTAAAATCAGGCAAGCCTACCGTAGACGCGGCCTCAGCCACAGGATTGGCATTGATCGCCGCTGGCGCAATAAAACCTACGCAGGCACTCAAGACCAGGGTAGAAGCAATTTTTTCAATTGGAAAAAGTTTATTTGCTCTCATGATGTCACTCGCTTATTTAGATTTAAATTCAATTGAGTTCATTACTTGCCGGATTGCGCTGGCGGGTACCTCACCTACCACTGTCAACCAGTACTCAGCATGGCGCTTGCCCATAATGGTCATGGCCCCTTGCTGCAAACTACCTTCGGTACGGTTTTCGCTATCTGGTTCAATAAATACGGAAATTGCTGCCAAACCATCAGAAAAAATCATTTGTATGACCTGATGTGATTTGATCGCTGTACCGTCACTGTTTTTCGCATTACCAGCAGCAGGGATCAGGCGTTTCATTTCACGGATTTTTTTGAACCCGGCAGGCAAGGATTTCACAATCCAACCAGAATGAATATTGGATTGCACCGTCAAATTTTCAACCTGCCATTGTGCAGTATTTTGAAAAGTTGGTTTTACTCTCTGTTTATCTACGTCCCCAATAGTCAATTGGGTAAAAGCGATTTGCTCTATGACTTCATTTTTGGTATTGACGGTTTGTGCACGCAACAATAAGCCAGAATTTTTTTCTACGCACAGACGATAACCATAGCGATAACCATCACGCGGATCCAGTAAATACGTCTGGCAATCAATGCCAGCAACGCGACCAAGCTCAGCCTTTTTTATTGCATAAGACTCGGGAAGGGATTGAGCATTCGAGGTCAGCAAGGCGGGAAATACTTCTTGCGTGGCATTTTTTTCCACCTGCAAGGTCTTGCTTTCTGGCAGATAGCAGGTGACCTCTTCGTTTTTTCGTAAATACTCTCTGGGTTGCCCATCTAGAATTTCCAGTTTTTCCAGCTCATTAACTCCATCAAGAACATGGGTAATTCTGGAAGTCCTGATCTGGCTGGCTTGCTGATAAACAAAGGTGCCTGAATAATTCAACTTTTGGGCAGACGCTTGCATTTTACGCAATACACTATGCACCTCACGCTTATCATCTATCGTATCTTGTGCCATTGCTGTTGATAGCAAGCCCAACAGGCAGGCAGATCCGGCCAATGCGATATTAAAACGCCATACGCACATCATATTTATTTTTCCGAAGCAGATGAAACAGCGTTAGCGTGGGTAACGTATTGTGCTCCGTTATTAATAGCAGGAGAAAAGCGCTGATGTGCCATCAAATAACTATCTATCCTTGGGTCGCGCAGCATATCGATTTCTGCAGGCTTTTTGTCATTGCTTTGTGAACTCTGAACAGCTGGATTGCCTGGTGCATTCACAGCCAAAGTATTCATGCCAGCACTTTCAGTATGATTAGCCAACTGTACATTGCCTGCACTCGCGGCTTTGCTACTGATTTGTGTCGCAGCATCAGGGTTAGTCTGGAAAGGCTGCAATTGTGGCAGCATGATAAAAGCAAACGCAGCGGCAGCAGCCATGCTGGCAACAGCGGCATATGCACCCAAAAACTTTTGCTTGCGCTGTGTTCCAGTATCGCTCTTCTTTTGCATTGCAGCAGGTGCGAGAATGACTGGTTCAGCATCAAGCTTTTCAGAAAAACGTCGAGAGAAATCTGCGCTAAAAGTAACCGCCAACTCTTCCGAACGAAGCACGTCACCGATCTGGTGGTAAATTTCCCATGCATCCTTGCTTTCTGCTTCATTCAAGCTCGCAAGCAAGGAATCCAGTTGAGCATCGCTCATTTCGCCATCTGCCATGGCGGAAATGCTCTCATGTTGATTTGTGCTTTTGTTCATAATTTTCACCTTTTACCACTATTTTGAATTCGTTTGTACTGCATTTTTGCCAGGTATCGCTGCTTACCAGCGTTGTTCCAATGTGGTACCCAACAAGGGTCGCAATTTCTCTGCTATTGCTTCGCGTGCCCTGAATATTCTGCTTCTCACCGTCCCTATTGGGCATAACATGACTTCTGCGATTTCATCGTAGCTCAAGCCTTCAATTTCGCGCAGGGTAATTGCATTTCGCAATTCTTCCGGCAAAGTCGACATGGCTGAATTGACTGTTTCCGCTATTTGTTTGCTGGCCAGCAGAGATTCAGGCGTATTGATATCCCGAAGTCCTTCTGCATCCACAAAAGATTCGGCTTCATCCACATCGGCATCCGTCGACGTAGGAGCTCTTCGTCCTTGTGTTACCAGGTGATTTTTAGCAGTATTGACCCCTATCCTGTATAGCCAAGTGTAAAAAGCAGACTCACCACGAAAATTGGGCAAAGCTCTATATGCCTTGATAAACGCTTCCTGTACTACATCTTCCGCCTCAGCATGGTCATAGACGAGCCGGGACACGAGCCGCATCAGTTTCCTTTGATATTTGGAAACCAGAAGCTCGAATGCTTTTTTGTCACCACGCTGGACGCGCTCAACCAATAGCTGATCAATTTCGCGTTCTGTCGTCACTCATTCATTCCTAAGTTTGCAAGGGGGGCAGCAAAGCTCATCCCAAATGCATGTTATTACCGTCAACATACGCGATTTATATAGTGTCAGAGTCCGCATGTTTCCTAAAAGTTCCTGGGAAGAAGTAACATTTCATTTCAAGCTTACCCATGTTGGCTAATCCATATCAGACTAACCCTCAATGAGCGAAATGCAGCAGGGCTCAATGAATCTGGCAGTATAAGCAACTTATGTTCCTTGCCAAGCTCATCGACTAGAAATAGTGATAAAAAGTATGGCCAAATACGACTTTTGTGACTTAAATGCACACTCAGTCCCGTTAACTGCTCCTCTTTCTGACTTTCCAGGCACAAGATCATTTCACCAGTTGCAGAAATACTTAGCTGCTGGCTTTGCTGAATATATTGCCAATATTTGAAACTCAAGTAGAAAGTGCTGAAAAATGAACAAGCGAAAACAATCCCAATCAACATAAGGGAATCCGTACCTAGCCTCAGTAATAACAGAACACTGAGATGCACCAGTAGCAGCATGCAAAAGCCTGCCAGTAACAGCAGGCGCGAGGCACGGGTAACAATATGCAGGGCTATCGTCATGGCAAAAAAAATGGCACTTCATTTCGATTGAAATGAAGTGCCAAGACTAATTTAGAAAAATCAGACTTTTGCAAATATCAGCGTGCCATTCGTTCCGCCAAAGCCGAAGGAATTTTTCACTGCATAATCCATGCGCATATCACGTGCAACATTCGCACAATAATCGAGATCACATGCCGGATCCTGATTAAAGATATTCATGGTAGGTGGTGAAACCTGGTTATGCAGGGCAAGAACTGTAAACAAAGACTCAAGACCGCCAGCACCGCCCAGCAAATGCCCTGTCATCGACTTGGTCGAATTGATGGTCATTTTATATGCGTGGTCAGCAAAAGTAGCCTTGATTGCATCCGTTTCGTTCTGATCACCGATTGATGTAGAGGTACCATGTGCATTCAGATAACTGACTTGCTCAGGATTAATCTCAGCATCTTTCATGGCATTGATCATACTGCGACGCGGACCATCCATGGTAGGTGTAGTGATGTGATAAGCATCACCACTCATGCCAAAGCCGATGACTTCAGCATAAATTTTGGCGCCACGCGCTTTGGCATGTTCATATTCTTCCAGCACCATGACACCTGCACCTTCACCCAGGACAAAACCATCACGGTCTTTATCCCAGGGGCGTGAGGCGGTTGCAGGATCATCATTTCTGGTAGAGAGTGCCCTTGCTGAAGCAAAGCCACCCAGACCCAAAGGAGAAATCGTTGATTCGGCACCGCCGGCAATCATGACATCAGCATCCCCATACTCAATCATACGAGCAGCGGAGCCTATGCAATGGAGGCCGGTAGTACATGCAGTTACTATCGCAAGATTAGGTCCTTTCAGACCGTACTTGATCGACAGATTGCCTGAGATCATATTGATAATCGAGGCAGGAACAAAGAAAGGACTAATGCGACGTGGACCACGTGCTATCAGGGTTTCCTTGGTTTCTTCTATCAATGGCAAGCCACCAATACCCGACCCGACGATGACACCTATGCGCTCGGCATTTTCTTCAGTGACAGTGATACCGCAGTCCTGAAACGCCTGCATCCCTGCGGCAATGCCGTAGTGGATAAAGGTGTCCATATTGCGCGCTTCTTTTGCCGGAATATAATCCTCGACATTGAAGCCTTTCACCTCACCTGCAAAATGCGTGGTGAAAGGAGTTGCATCAAATTTGGTAATCGTTGCAATTCCGGATTTACCTGAAGTGATGGCACTCCAGGCATCTGCAACAGTATTGCCGACTGGCGAAACACAACCCAGCCCGGTTACAACGACTCGACGTTTAAGCGAACGACTCAAGCGCTTCTCCTGGATTTGAAAAAATTCGACTATTAAGCCTTCAGATGGGCTTTAGCGTAGTCAATCGCTTGTTGAACAGTAGTGATTTTCTCAGCTTGTTCGTCAGGGATTTCCATTTCGAATTCGTCTTCGAGTGCCATCACCAGTTCAACTGTGTCCAAAGAGTCTGCACCCAAATCATCTACAAAAGAAGATTCGATTTTGATGTCAGCTTCAGCGACGCCCAGTTGTTCAGCGACGATTTTCTTAACGCGTTGTTCGATATCGGACATGTGTGTCTCCAGTGAAAAAATCAAAAAAATAAGGGCCTACAAAAGGTGCGCGCATTTTAGCAGGTTTGCGGGCAAAAAAAGCAAGCCTCTGAATTTCAGCAATAACTCCCGTCATTTTCACCGAAGTTACTGACAAAAATCAAGAACATGAATTACGCCAGATACATGCCACCATTTACATGAAGGGTAGTACCTGTAATATATCCCGCATCAGGTGACGCTAAAAACACGGTTGCAGCAGCAATATCTTCTGGTCTGCCAAGTTTGGCAAGTGGAATTTGCTGCAAAATGGCTGCTTTTTGCTCATCATTCAAGGCTCTGGTCATATCTGTATCGATAAAACCCGGCGCAACACAGTTAACCGTAATATTGCGGCTACCAATTTCCCTGGCCAGTGCGCGGCTCATACCGGCCACGCCTGCTTTTGCAGCAGCATAGTTCATTTGCCCCGGATTGCCAGATGAGCCGACTACAGAAGTAATATTGATGATGCGTCCATGTTTGGCCTTCATCATGCCTCGCAATACAGCGCGCGACAAACGGGCAACGGAAGTCAGGTTGGTAGAGATAACGCTATCCCACTCCTCTTCTTTCATACGCATGGCCAGTTGGTCTTGGGTAATACCGGCGTTATTGACAAGGATGGACAAGCTGCCAAATTCCTTCTGGATTTCATCTACCAAACTGGCAGTACGCTCCAAGTCATTGACATTGAAAGCAACGCCTTTGCCTGAGCCTGGAGCCAGCTCTTCCAGATAAGCAGTGATCGCCGCCGCACCAGATTCTGTCGTTGCAGTACCGATGACTTTAGCACCAGCCTTAGCCAGGCCAATAGCAATTGCCTTGCCTATACCGCGAGATGCGCCAGTGACCAGTGCCACCTGATTCTCTAATTGTTGTGTCATTTCAAGAGTTCCAATACTTTTTCCAAACTTGCCTGATCAAATACAGTGTCGCCTGTCAATTCAGCCTGAATGCGCTTGGTCAGACCGGTCAAGACCTTGCCTGGGCCGCATTCAATGACATGCGTAATGCCATCGGCATGCATCTTATTGATGGTTTCTACCCAGCGCACCGGACTGGCAGCTTGCCTGACCAATGCATCCTTAATGGCAGCGACATCATTTACAACTGCAACATCAACATTATTGATTAATGGAATTGCCGGCGCAGAAAATGGAATGCCTGCCAGATATTCGCGCAATTTGTCTGATGCAGGTTTGAGCAAGGATGAATGAAAAGGTGCAGAAACAGCTAAGGGCAAAGCGCGCTTGGCACCCTTGGCTTTGGCGATTTCGCAAGCACGGTCCACAGCAGCCTTACTACCCGCAATAACAACTTGCGCGGGCGCATTGAAATTCACGGCCTCAACGACTTCCCCTGGCACAGCTGCCATTGCCTCAACACAAGCCACCTGCACATCTTCATCCGACAAACCTAAAATTGCAGCCATGCCACCCTGCCCCACAGGCACGGCATCTTGCATGGCTTGCGCACGGAAGCGCACCATAGGCACAGCATCCTTAAACGCGATGACACCAGCAGCGACCAGGGCGGAATACTCGCCCAGACTGTGACCAGCCACCAGCTTGGGTGCTGCGCCACCTGCAGCAATCCAGGCGCGATAACAGGCGACAGCCGCTGTCAGCATGACAGGCTGGGTATTCGTGGTCAGATCCAAGGCTTCTTTTGGGCCCTCATTAATCATCTTGCCCAGATCCAGTTGCAGCGCATCGGATGCTTCAACAATGGTTTGCTGCACAACAGGATTATCGGCAAAGCCATTCAACATGCCTATCGCTTGCGAACCCTGCCCTGGGAATACAAATGCAAATTGCGTCATTTCTTATCTCAAATGTTTATTATTGATTGTTTCATTCTTTTTTGCCGAACTACTTACATCTTGACGATGGCCGCACCCCAGGTAAAGCCACCACCCACGCCTTCCAGCATCACTGTATGGCCAGGTTTGACCCGACCATCACGCACAGCCAGGTCCAGTGCCAGCGGTATCGAGGCAGCGGATGTATTGCCATGCTGATCAACCGTGACAACAACCCTGTCCATGGGCATGCGCATTTTTTTTGCCGTGCTTTGCATGATGCGTATGTTTGCCTGGTGCGGTATCAGCCAATCGATTTGATCTGTCGTCAGGCCAGCGATTTCCAGCGCCTCGTTGGCGACCTTTTCCAGCAAATTGACCGCCAGCTTAAATACGGCCTGGCCATCCATATACAAAAATGCGCTACCCTCAACGACGCCACTCTGGACATTGCCCGGAACACATAAAATATTGGCGTAGCTGCCATCTGCATGCAGTTTAGTAGCCAGTACACCGGGCTCTTCCGAACGAGACATCACAATCGCACCAGCGCCATCACCAAACAGGACGCAAGTTGTGCGGTCTTCAAAATTCAAAATCCGGGAAAATACTTCCGCACCGATGACCAATACGTTTTTATGATTGCCTGCCTTGATCATGCTGTCAGCGATAGACATGGCATACATGAAGCCACTGCACACCGCCTGCACATCAACCGCTGCTGCACCATTGGTGATACCCAGTTTGTTTTGCACTACGCAGGCAGTACTGGGGAAACCACCGAGAAAATCGGGGGTTGAGGTTGCCAGCACGATCAGGTCAATGTCATTGCCCTGCATTCTAGCGGCATCCAATGCACGCTTTGCTGCTTCCACCGCCATATCACTGGTTGCAACATTGGGTTCGGCATAGTGACGGAAGGAAATCCCGCTACGGGAAAATATCCACTCATCCGAAGTTTCTATGCCCTTCGCGGCCAGTTGATCCGTTAATTCCTGATTACTTACTTTTTTGGGTGGCAGGTAACTGCCCGTACCGATAATTTTGCTATAGAAAGTCATGCGCTTTTCTGTACCAAGGTTTCATTGTTGTCTGGAGCGACTATTTCGGCAACTGCCTCAGCATCTGCCATCGGCATCAATTTTGCCATTGAAGTCGCAATGCGTGACAATACATCATTTTTAGCGGCATCGAATGCACGCTGTATTGCCCACTCGTAACTATACTTATCTGCGCTACCGTGACTTTTAAATACCAGACCACGCAAGCCCAATAAACTGCCGCCATTGTAGTTGGATGGATTCATGGTGCGCGAGATGGATTTCAAGGCACCGCGTGCCAAGATGGCGCCTAGAATATTCAGGGGATTGCTCTTGAAGGCGGCAGTCAGGGTGGTTTTTACAAAACGTCCCATACCCTCAGCTGCTTTCAGGGTGACATTGCCGACAAAGCCATCACAGACAACGATATCGGTCGTGCCTTCAAAGATATCATTACCTTCAACATTACCATAAAAATTCAGCAAACCACGCTCATGATCGGCACGCAGCAATTGCGCCGTTTTTTTGACGACGTCATTACCCTTGATATCTTCTTCACCTACATTCAATAAACCTATACTTGGCTTATCCTTACCTTCCAATGCGGAAACCAAGGCAGAACCCATGATGGCAAACTGATGCAGATGCAGGGGCTCGCAATCCACGTTCGCGCCCAAGTCCAGCATGTAAGTAGGAAGATTTTTTTGATTTGGCAAGATACTGCAGATCGCAGGACGGTCGACGCCCTGCATGGTTTTGAGCACATAGCGCGACACAGCCATTAGCGCACCAGTATTGCCGGCAGAAACACAGGCTTGGGCAGTACCCTCTTTCACCTGACTAATGGCGACACGCATGGAGGAGTCTTTCTTGCGACGCAAGGCAACTTCTATCGGGTCATCCATCTCCACCACTTCTGTGGCATTAATAATTTTCAAACGTGCATGCGCACCGGCATGCAGTTTCTTCAGCTCGGCTTGAATGATAGATTCAGAGCCCACCAGGAGAAATTCGACATCAGGTTCGCGATTGGCAAAAGCAACAGCTGCTGCCACTGTAACTGCCGGGCCATGATCTCCGCCCATGCAGTCTATAGAAATTTTAATTGTCATGTAGTGATACGAAACTTCAATCTGAAACAATGAGTGTATCAAACCGGAACAGACATCATCCCGAATTAAT
Source organism: Undibacterium sp. Di27W (assembly GCF_049340345.1). Lineage (NCBI taxonomy): Bacteria > Pseudomonadati > Pseudomonadota > Betaproteobacteria > Burkholderiales > Oxalobacteraceae > Undibacterium > Undibacterium sp. Di27W. Next base: position 128,363 of record NZ_JBMPOS010000011.1, read on the forward strand.
TTTTTCAAAAACAGGATTATCTCAAAAATTCAAAGACTCACCGACACAATTCAATCAAAAAAACGAATTAAAACCCTACTCAGCTCCACACTCACAAATCCAACAAGCAAACACGGGCAGGTTAACGCAAAAAAGCGGCGCCAAGTCAAAGACTCGTCACGCCGCTTTTTTACCAGGAACAGAGATTACTCGTCGTTCTTGGTTTTCAATACTTTACGACCACGGTAAAAGCCGTTAGGGCTGATGTGGTGACGCAGATGTGTTTCACCAGTTGTTGGCTCGATACCCAGTTGTGGAGCAACCAGGAAATCGTGGGAACGGTGCATGCCACGCTTGGATGGGGATTTTTTATTTTGCTGAACTGCCATGATAACTCCTAATACTTCAAAAAATGTTTCTAAAATTTAACACGCCTGGTTGAAGAATGCGAACATCAGCAACCAAGAATCCCTAACAATACTTCGACCTGAGTGTTTTTTCAGAATAATGCCACTAGGTACGCCCATTAATTTTTCTTCAGCACGGCAAAAGGTGAAGCTTTCTTACCGACTTCCGCGTCAATCGCTGCAGTAGTATCTGCTGAAGCCAACGGTAGATCCGGGCATACTGCATGTTTGGGCGATTGGGGTATTGCCAGTAGCGCCTCATCCTCTATCAAATCCATGACATTGAATGTTTTGCTACCTACTACAACATCGACCTCGTCATCTTCGAGCAATGCCTCAATTTCATCAGCATTTTCTTCGTTTTTGGCGAGTATCAATATGGATTCAGAGTCAATATCAAATGCAAGCGGTGTCAAACAGCGCTGACACATCAACTGCACCGTACCATTCACAGACAATTGCAACTGCGGATGACCCAGCTCGTCTTTCCCACCCCGCAGAGACCAGTCCAACGCACCTTCGGTGCTTGCACTTTCTTCTGACAGACGCGGCAAATCTGCGACTAAAATGCTTCCCGAACGCTGCTCTTCGAGCCGGGAGAACGTGAAAGCGTCAATCACAAATGCTTGCATAGGATTATTTGAACCCAGAAAACCTGCGATAATAACAGGATTACACCTAACTAGTCAAAGAATTGACGCGTTTTTTTCACAGCATAGCTATGAAAATCACGGAAAATGTTTTCACAATGCAAACAAATAAGCAAGCAAACAGATTGATATTGGCATCGAGTTCGGTTTACCGCCGTGAATTACTGGCAAGATTGCAATTCGATTTCGAAAGTATAGCACCCGAACTTGACGAAAGCCCTAGGTCGGGCGAAAGTCCCGAACAAACAGCCCTGCGTCTGGCGCAACAAAAGGCTGAGGCAATAGCAAAAGATCAGCCTGAAGCCATTATCATAGGCTCAGACCAGGTCGCAACGCTGGACGGCTTGCAAATTGGCAAGCCAGGCAATCACGCAGCCGCTTTACAGCAACTGCAATTGATGCGTGGGCGCGAAGTGGCATTTCATACTGCCTTATGCGTTCTGGACAATCGTCAACATGCCCCCTTCCCTGTGCAAATTCAGGATATCTGCACGATGGTCAAGTTCAGGGATTTAAGCGATGTAGAACTGGATGCCTATTTACGTATAGAACAGCCTTATGATTGTGCTGGCAGTGCCAAGAATGAAGGCCTGGGCATCGCCATCATAGCCAGCATTCAAAGTGATGATCCAACCGCATTGACCGGCCTGCCACTTATTGCTCTGACCAGCATGTTACGCAATACCGGGCTAAGTTTCTTCCATCTTTAAATTTATCGTTTTATCCATTTCATAAAATAAAAATCAAAACCATGACAGGCACGCTTTACTTAATTCCCAACACCCTGGGTCTGAACGATGATCAGCAAGTTAATTTGCTTGCCAGCATCATCCCTGATACCGTACAAAAAATGACGGCAGAGCTCAGTCATTTTGTCGCTGAAAATGCCAAGACCACACGCGCTTATCTGAAATACCTGTCGCAGGCCCACCCTCTGCAAAAAGCCATGCAGGACATCCAGATCAGTGAATTGAATATCAACACGCCTGCGCAAGCATTGGAAGGCCTTTTGCAACCGCTGCTGCAAGGCCATGACGTAGGCTTGATATCTGAAGCTGGCGTGCCTGCTGTTGCCGACCCGGGTGCCAATCTGGTCAGGCTCGCTCATCAGCGCAATATCAGGGTGCGCCCACTGGTTGGCCCTTCTTCACTGTTGCTGGCCTTGATGGGCAGTGGCCTGAACGGGCAAAGCTTTGCGTTTCACGGTTATTTGCCGACTGATGCAGCGCTCAGGGCAAAACGCATTAAAGAACTCGAAGAGAGATCAAAAAAAGAAAAGCAAACGCAATTACTCATAGAAACCCCTTATCGCAATGCAGCCATGCTGGAAGCACTAAGCAATCACTGCAATCCAGGGACCCTGATATGCGTAGCAACAGATTTGAGCCTGGAGACAGAATCACTGCAAACAAAAACTGCTACTGAGTGGAAAAACAGTTTAAGCAAACAGCAAGGTCCTGATTTTCATAAAAAACCGACAGTTTTCTTATTCTTAAGTCATTGAAAAGTGCACGACCGGTCGATTTTTTATATTTGCGCTAAGATGTCTTTTTTCTGGAGGAATGCATATGCTGAATTTTGATTTTTACAACCCTACACAAATTCTTTTTGGCAAAGGGCGCATAGCCGACCTGAACAAAGTTATTCCAGCCGAAGCCCATGTGCTGATGCTCTACGGCGGTGGCAGTATCAAACAAAATGGGGTTTATGAGGAAGTCCTTGCTGCACTTGGCACTCGTCAAGTGACAGAATTCACTGGCATAGAACCAAATCCCAGCTACGAAACCCTGATGAATGCTGTTGAACTCATCAAGCAAAACAAGATAGATTTTCTGCTTGCAGTTGGTGGCGGCTCTGTCATTGATGGCACCAAATTCATTGCAGCGGCAGCCTTGTTTGAAGGCGATGATCCCTGGATCATCATGGAAAAGCGTGGTAGCAATGTAACCAAGGCCATGCCATTTGGCAGCGTATTGACCTTGCCAGCCACAGGTTCAGAAATGAATAATGGCGGCGTCGTCACCCGCAAATCCATCAAGGCAAAAATGGCTTTTTCCAGCCGCCATTGCTTCCCACAATTCTCGGTGCTGGACCCGACCAAAACTTTTACCCTGCCAGTACGCCAGATAGGCAATGGTGCCGTTGACGCCTTTGTCCATGTCATGGAACAGTATCTGACCTACCCGGTAAATTCACCAGTACAAGACAGGTTTGCTGAAGGCCTGTTACTGACATTGATAGAAGAAGGCCCGAAAGCCCTGGCCAACCCTGAAGATTATGACGTGCGCGCCAATCTCATGTGGTGTGCCACCATGGCCATGAATGGTCTGATCTCGACTGGCGTGCCTCAAGACTGGGCAACGCATATGATAGGTCATGAACTGACAGCCCTACATAACATCGACCACGCCCAAACCCTGGCTATCGTCCTGCCTAGCATGCTGCGTGTACGCAAGGAAGGCAAACGGGCAAAGTTATTGCAATTTGCCGAACGTGTCTGGGGCCTGCATGAAGGTGATGAAGACAGCCGCATAGAAACAGCCATTAGCCGCATGCAAGATTACTTTGAACAAATGGGCGTCAAAACCCGACTCAGCGACTACCAGCTTGGTAGCAATGATATTGCACCTATCCTGTCAGCACTGGAAACCCATCGCATGGTCAGCCTGGGTGAAAAACGTGACGTGACGCTGGATATCAGTCGCCAGGTATTGGAATTGAGTTTGTAATTAAATTGCGGCCATTTATTCCCCCCGGGATGGAATGGCCGCAGATTTATTTTTTTACCGTTTTCTGGATATGACAATTCGCATCCAGAAAGCGCATGGCTCCTGTGTAATTGGTATCCCAGTCATCCATTAAATAATTACCAGCTTCTTCCACAAAATTATTCCAGTCTTCCAATAAACCTTCCTGCTTTTCATGCGGTGCGGCGGTTTTAATCCAGTCTGTTGCCAATCCTGAATTGAAACCCTCATCACGAAATTTTTTCACCAGACTTTTTGCGGTCTTTTCTGGTAAAGTTGTTTTAGGTGTTATACCACCAACAATACAGACGAACAGGGTCAGGAGTGAATCGATATCTGTTTTACCCTTGGTCAGTTTCGTCCATTCCTTGGATACCAGGGCATCGTATTCCGAAGTATCTTCGACTTCATGGTCGCGCAGGTAATAGCGATCCTTGAGCTCATACACGAGCTTGTCGAGAGATGCGGATTTATCTTGCAATTGTGGCAGATCATGGGATTTGATTTCGCCCAGTACGCGCTCAACAATGACATGAAATTTCTCGGGGATATCCGCCAGATCAATGACAGACAATGCTTTTTTCAACTTCGCCGCGGTATATGCGCGGATAGCGTCAATCAGGCTGGCAAACTCCACCTGATTTTGTAATGTTGCCTCAGGCTTGCCAAACATTTGCAACAACAAGGCTGTGCGGACTACCGACACAGCCTCCACATCTTCTTCTTTGAGGTAACTGGCCGACAGGCCCAGCTCTTCACCAAACCAGTAGCCAGCCTCAATTTCCAGCGCATTCATTTGCCGGTGTTCTAGCGTGTTTCTGTACTCAATCGGCTTTTCCTTGAGTGACCAGGCTTCCAGAAAATCTTCTACCTTGCCCTTGGCTTCATGACCCAGCAAGGCGTATTCGGGCATGGCAAACAAGGCTTTCAGCAAGCCTGAACCACCGCGTGACAAAGTCAAAAAGGTATTATCGCGTATCAACTTGGCGGCCAGCTCAAGGTCACCTTTGGTGGTTTCGATCAGATACAAGCTGGCGAGATTGACAATACGTTTTCGTGCAGCTTCAATTTCAGGGCGCAGATATTTACTGCCAAAAGCATCCGCTATCTGCACCATGCCTTTTGGGGCTTCTGCCTCAATCGCAGCAATCTTGGTGGTGGAGATAATTGCCTTTTGCACACCGTAACGCAACGCCGATTCAAAGTAGGGGCGATTATCAAGCAGGGCAATTTCAAAAGTATTTTCAGGCATAAATACCAGAATAGAGGCAGTCTATAGAAATGAAAGGCAGACAGAAAAACTCCTGCCTGCCCCGCGCATCAAAAAAAATCAACAATTACAAGGCAGACTCTTCGTCATCATCCTTGTCATCGCCATCATCATTGTTTTTAGGACGTTCTTCCTGCTCTTCTTCAGCAACGCCCTCGCCACCTTCCAGCAATTCGTCTTGCGCCAGGCTAGCTTGATAAGCTTTGTAACGTGCGCGCAATTTCATCAACACTTCGCGGAAAATTTCTGGCAATTCATAGCGCAGGATGTAAGTCACCTGCATCCAGTCATGATCTTCCAGATTCGCCATATCCAAAGGCGATGCCAGGCTCTCGGTGTCGCGTGTCAGATTCAGCAAATCATCATCACGTGCCTGGGTTTTGTTATCGTCACCATATTCATACAAGTCGAAAGTCGCATAGCGGTAGAAATGCTCCACCATTTGCGCCCTGTCGAGCAGATAATCGACGAGAGCATCATAGCCCCCCTCCACTTCGGCGATTTCATACAAAAATTCAGCAGGGTCAGCACCTTCACGGAAAATGACGGAATTGACCATGCCACGCAATTGCTCATGGGTCTGGTCGCCATAGCGACGCTCCAAAACCACGGCCTGGGCAAATTGCTCAGGCGTGACCAGCAGGTTCACCAAAGACTCTTTGGATGCGTCGTATTCACGGATAATCGCAAGCAAATCCTTGGCGGGAAATTCATCCAGGGCGGCTACCAGTGCTTTGTCGCCTTCGGTTTCGGCCAGATTGGCCAGTGCATGCTCAGCACCGGCGATATCGCCCGCCTTGACCAGGCTTTGGGCTTCGATTAATGCAGGATAATTCATCTGTACTCCTTATTCTTTGCGGTCAAAACCTTGCTCAGCCAACCAATCTGCACCGGCTTCGCCCAGATCATAATCATCACCATCATCACCATCATCGCGACCATGCCTGCCATATTGGCCATCAAGATCGCCATGTTCTTTCAATTCTTCATTTTCCTCATTGGTTTCTTTATCTTCATCCTCGTCAGCACCAGCCGCATCGCTGGCACCAGCCTTGCGTGTGGTGTTGCTACGGTTCAGATATTCGAGCGCCGCAGCCGTCACCAGGAAAGCTTCGCCATCCGGGTCTTTCAGGACGATGCGACTCAAAGGCTCAGCCCATGGTTCCAGCTTGACTGCTGCCGACAGAGTTTTCCAGGAAGGGAATCTGTCTGCTTCTTTGGTAATCAATGATTCCATCGTCAGCGGGTTCATGAAGATGAAGCCCTCATGAAAAGCCACTGCCAGCATTTCAGGATTACTGGCCATCATAGGCAACAACATAGGCAATTGCTCCGCCTTTTCACGCAACCTGGCCTTGAGCACGTTTTTGCCCTCGGAATCGGATTTCAAATCCTCCAATTCAGCCTTATAGAGCGGAATAATATCTTCAAAAAAACGCGACAATTTCACTGCAATACTCCTGATAAATAATTTTTCCAGATTTCGGTCGCTGTCTCGATAGGAGAGTCCAGCAAATTGCGCCGGCGATTTTCGTCATAGGCAGTACGTGCTGCTTCATCCGACAAAATATCGTAAGCTTCTTTGACCGCATGGAATTTTTCCGGCGCCAGTTCAGAATCATTTCTGTCTGGATGAAACTCTGCAGCCTTTTGACGAAACGCCTTCTTGACGTCTGCCAGACTCGCATTAGTGGCGATACCGAGAATAAAATAATAGTCTTTCATACACACCTTTGGCTTGCACTTGGACTTGAATTGACACTGCAGATCAGCAGCGAAGAACAGGGGGAGCCATCTGCATGGATCCCCTATGCAGGAACAAGCCAGAATTCAGCTATTCCTGTGTATGCATATTAATGATGATGGCCGTGTTCGCCATGCACGTGACCATGCACAACTTCTTCATCAGTAGCTTCACGTACTTCCAGTACTTCTGCATCGAAACGTATGGTCATGCCAGCCAGGGGATGGTTACCATCCACAGTCACCACACCTGCATCGATTGCAGTAACACGGAACTGCATGGTTTCGCCAGTTTCTGGCTCACGTGTTTCAAACATCATGCCAACTTCGATATCCGGCGGGAAAGCGCTGATATCTTCTTCACGCACGAATTCTGGATCAAATTCGCCAAAACCTTCTTCTGGTGCCAAAGTCACAGAGACTTTGTCGCCAACGGCTTTACCATCCAGCGCGGCTTCCACTGCTGGCAAAATATTATCATACCCACCATGCAAATAAACGATAGGCTGCTGATTCTGGTCTATGACCTCGCCCTCAGCACTGAACATAGTGTAATTCAAAGTGACAGCGGTATTTTGTGTGATTTGCATGACAAATAAATAAAGTAATTGCGCATTATTGCGACAAGATTGAAATGAGAAGCCCATGAAAAGCCCTGATACCTAGGCATATATAGCCTACAAGCACCCATTTCAATAGGCTAACCGCGTATTGTAGCAGAGCTGCTCTCTATTTTTTGGAGTTTGCTGCCTTTGTTCTTTTATCTCTTTTGCTTGCAATCCTCATTCTTCATAGATGCCCGGAATTTAGTTTGGTTATAACACAATCTTATTTTCCAATAGGCAATAAAAAACCGCCAGCGGCGGTTTTAAAAGTGAGGCTGGATTGATAGAACCCTCTCAAACTCCAATTTTTTCAAGCATAGTACCTAGTTCACGCAGAGCTGGTTCCAGCTTGGGATGCTGTGCGGCAAATTTTGCTGACAGAGCCTGCGACCTTTCACTTAGCGCGGCGAATACGGGATCATCATGATTTTGCGTGGTTGCCAGGACATGTTGAATATCCTCATTCAATTTCTCCAGCAAGGATTTCAATTCATCATCAACAACCTCCGTGCTTGCCAACTCTTGATGCAAGAGACCTAGCAGATGTTTCAATTGTTCTTGTTTCATATCATATCTCCTTGATGGAACATACTCAGCTTTTTGCAGCTTAGCTTAGTTTGCAGTTTAGTTGCTGACTCGAGGAAAAACCAGTACCACGGCTTCGGCAGCTATCCCCTCTTCCCTACCCAGATAACCAAGGCGCTCATTGGTTTTTGCCTTGATATTGACCTGATTGATATCGACCTGCATATCTTCTGCAATATTTGCCACCATGCTTACAATATGCGCTGCCATCTTGGGAGCCTGGGCGATGATGGTGGCATCCAGATTACCCACTTCATAACCTGCAGCATGAATACGTTTGACTGCTTCGCGCAACAACACGCGCGAATCGGCACCGGCAAAACGGGTGTCGGTATCTGGGAAATGCTTGCCTATATCACCCAGGGCGACTGAACCAAACAGCGCATCGGTAATCGCATGCAATAACACATCCGCATCTGAATGCCCAAGCAAACCAGTGGTATGCGGAATAGTCACCCCACCAATAATCAGTTTGCGACCGGGTACCAATGCATGACAGTCATAACCCTGACCTATTCTGAAAGGTAACATCTTATTTTGCATCAAGCTTCCTTTATTCTTGCTGGCTATTCAAATACTGGGCGATTAATGCCATGTCGCTGGGCAAAGTCAGCTTCATATTGCGAACATGTCCTTCAACCAGTATGGGGGCATGGCCAGCAGCTTCAATAGCGCTGGCTTCGTCAGTAACCTGATCTGCCGCATCCAGGGCGTCGCACAATAACTGATAACGGAACATTTGCGGGGTTTGTGCCAGCCACAAGCCATCACGAGGTATGGTTTGTACTTTGCCGTTTTCTACTCGCTTGACGGTATCCACGACTGGCAGGGCGAGCAAGCCGCCGACTGCATCGTCAGCGACACTATCAATTAAATGTTGTAGCAAACCAGATGTCAAACCCGGCCTGGCTGCATCGTGTACGAGTACCCAGTCCTTACCGGTTAGTTGCCCGGCTATTTTGCTCAAGCCATTTCTGACAGTATCTCTACGACTGGCACCACCACAACGCAAGACTGTCAGGTTTTCTGCTTTTGGTAGATATTCATCAACATAAGCATCATCCGGGCTGACGACGACATAAGTGTGCTGTATTTTGGAAAACTTGAGAAAGGCATCAACAGTGTGCTGCAATACTGATTTGCTACCGACTGACATATATTGTTTCGGCGTCGTGGCTCCCATACGAGAACCCACACCCGCTGCGGGGATCAGCGCAACATAATGAGGCGCAGCTACCACCTTTTCAGTGTCAAAATGATGTTCTTGCAATTTTTTTCCCATGAATGCCACAAGCTCTTGAAGCTGCCCCGATAAGAAAGAGCCCCTTCGTTTATAATTAGGCGCTCATTTTAACCGCGTATCTTGTTCCGTAAGCAGCTTTTACGGCATCCCACATGTATAGCCGCAATGTCATTTGATTTCAGCAAATCCTTAGCAAAACCCGGCCATAAACTGGCACTCCCCAATTTGCATAGTTCTTCCGATGCTTATGCCCTGGCGCAAGCAGCGACGGCGCTCAAGGCTGACAAGCGCATGCTAACCATTTTTGTCGCCAACCCGGGAGATGCCCAGCGCCTGCTGGATGAAATCCCCTGGTTTAATGCAGAACTGCGCTGCCATTTACTGCCAGACTGGGAAACCCTGCCTTACGACGCCTTTTCACCGCATCAGGACCTGGTCTCTGAACGCCTGGCCAGCCTGCATGAAATCCAGAATGGCAATTGCGATGTCTTGCTTGCCCCGGCGACTACGGCCTTATTACGTATGGCCCCGCCCTCTTTTCTGGCAGCCTACACCTTCTTTTTCAAAAAAGGTGACCGTCTTGATGAGGTGAAGCTAAAAACCCAGCTGACACTGGCAGGTTATAGCCATGTCAATCAGGTCATGTCGCCGGGTGAATATTCTGTGCGCGGTGGTTTGATAGACTTGTTCCCCATGGGTTCGGCCCTGCCTTACCGCCTGGATCTGTTTGGCGACACCATAGAAACCATACGCACCTTTGATGCCGATACACAGCGCTCACTCTACCCTGTGCCTGAAGTGCGCTTGCTGCCCGGGCGCGAATTCCCCATGGATGAACCAGCGCGCGCAGCCTTCCGCAGCCGCTGGCGTGAAACCTTTGAGGGTGATCCTTCGCGTTCCAGCATCTATAAGGACATAGGCAATGGCATACCTTCAGCCGGTATAGAATATTATCTGCCACTGTTCTTTGAGCAAACCGCCACCCTGTTTGATTATCTGCCGGAAGCGCCGCATTTTGCATTGATAGGCGATATCGATGATGCGATCAGACGCTTCTGGAACGATACACGATCACGCTACCAGTTTTTAAAGTCTGACCGCGAACGTCCGGTGCTGGCACCGGAAACTGTATTTTTACGCGACGAAGACTTCTTTGCCGCGCTAAAACCGCTGGCACGCTGGACTATCGCAAGCGCAGACAAAACCGCGGCTGCCTCAGAAGTATCCAGTTTTTTACCAGATATCGCCGTCAATCGTCGTGCTGATGATCCGCTGACGAATTTGCGTTCTTTCTTGTTGCAAACAGACAAGCGCGTGATGATCTGTGCCGAGACGCTGGGCCGACGCGAAACCTTGCAGCAGTATTTCACTGAATATGATATCCGCCTGAGCCTGTGCGAAGGCTATACCGACTTTGCCACGGCAGACGCCAAGCTGATGCTGGGCGTTGCCCCCCTGCATGCTGGCTTTGTACTGGCAGATGGTCTGGCTTTCATTACCGAAGCCGAGCTTTATGCCGGCAGTGGCAAACGCATAGGCCGTAAAAAGCAGGAAGCAGTCACCCAGGTTGAGCACATGGTGCGCGACCTGTCGGAACTGAAAATTGGTGATCCTGTCGTCCATAGCAACCATGGTATAGGCCGCTACATGGGCCTGATCAGCATGGACCTGGGCGAAGGTGAGACCGAATTCCTGCATCTGGAATACGCCAAAGACACCAAGCTGTACGTGCCAGTATCGCAACTGCATGTCATTTCTCGCTATTCCGGTGCTTCGCCAGATGATGCTCCCTTGCACAGCCTGGGTTCTGGCCAGTGGGAAAAAGCCAAGAAGAAAGCTGCGCAGCAAATTCGCGATACTGCCGCCGAACTGCTGAACCTGTATGCCCGCCGCGCTGCGCGCCAGGGCCATGCCTTTGAATATTCTGCGCGCGACTATGAAGCCTTTGCCGACAGCTTTGGCTTTGATGAAACACCGGACCAGGCAGCCGCTATTACCGCTGTCATTGGCGATATGACCTCAGGCAAGCCCATGGACAGGCTGATTTGCGGAGACGTTGGCTTTGGTAAGACAGAAGTAGCCTTGCGTGCCGCCTTTGTAGCCGTCATGGGTGGCAAGCAAGTCGCCATCCTGGCACCTACCACCCTGCTGGCCGAACAACATGCCCAGACCTTTGCTGATCGCTTTGCCGCCTGGCCAGTGAAAATTGCCGAATTATCGCGCTTCCGTTCCGGCAAGGAAATCAGCATCGCCATGAAGGGCATGGGCGACGGCACTGTTGATATCGTCATCGGCACGCACAAACTGCTGTCTGGCGATGTCAAGTTCTCACGCCTTGGTTTGGTCATCATTGATGAAGAACACCGCTTTGGTGTACGCCAAAAAGAAGCCCTGAAGGCCTTGCGTGCAGAAGTTGATGTATTGACGCTGACAGCAACACCGATACCACGTACTCTTGGCATGGCACTGGAAGGCTTACGTGACTTTTCTATCATCGCGACAGCGCCGCAAAAGCGTCTGGCGATCAAAACCTTTGTACGCGGCGAAGATGATTCTGTCATCCGCGAAGCCTGCTTGCGTGAATTGAAGCGTGGTGGTCAGGTTTATTTCCTGCACAATGAAGTCGAGACCATAGAAAACCGCAAGGCCATGCTGGAAGCCCTGCTACCAGAAGCACGTGTGGTCGTAGCACATGGCCAGATGCATGAACGTGACCTGGAAAAAGTCATGCGTGACTTTGTGGCCCAGCGCCATAATATTTTGCTGTGTACCACGATTATCGAAACCGGTATCGACGTACCGACCGCGAATACCATCATCATGCATAGGGCAGACAAATTCGGCCTGGCGCAATTGCACCAATTGCGTGGCCGCGTCGGTCGCTCTCATCACCAGGCTTATGCCTATTTGCTGGTGCATGATGTACAAAGCCTGACCAAACAGGCGAATCGTCGTCTGGAAGCCATCCAGCAAATGGAAGAGCTGGGCAGCGGCTTTTACCTGGCCATGCATGATCTGGAAATTCGTGGTGCTGGTGAAGTGCTGGGCGATAATCAGTCTGGCGAAATGCATGAGATAGGTTTTCAGATGTATTCCGACATGCTTAGCGAGGCAGTACGCTCACTGAAAAATGGCAAGGAACCTGATCTGGCCGCACCATTATCGACTACGACAGAAATCAACCTGCACATCCCCGCTCTGCTGCCAAATGAATTCTGTGGTGACGTACATGAACGCCTGTCCATCTACAAGCGCCTCGCCAATTGCAATAGCGCCAATGGTATTGATGACATGCAGGAAGAAATGATAGACCGCTTTGGTAAATTGCCAGAACCCGTTAAATCACTGCTGGAAACGCATAGATTGCGCGTCGCAGCCAAACCCCTGGGCATCATCAAGATAGATGCGCATAGCGAAGCTGCGACTTTGCAGTTTGAACCCAAGCCACCAATAGACGGCATGCGCATCATAGAGCTAGTGCAAAAGAACAAGCACATCAAACTCAATGGTCAAGACAAGTTGCGCATCACAGCCGCCATGCCCGACCTGGCCAGCCGCGTAGCCCAGATCAAGGCTACCATCAAGGCACTGCACTAATTAATTGAATAAAATAAGTGAATAAAAAGAGATCACCATGCATTTGACCATACAAGGCCTGAACGACACGCTCGGCAATAACACTGCACTCATTGAGGATATCGCCAACCAAACCAGGGCAAAATTGGTGCAGCTAAACGCCCAGGCAGTGCGTCTCGACGATGCAGAATGCGATGAGCAGAACTTGAGTGCAATACGAGAACGCTGCTTCACTGTCCAACTGGATGTCACGGCACTGGACCAGCAACTTGCCATGGCAGATTTCAAGCTGGTGGCCATGGACATGGATTCGACGCTGATCACCATAGAGTGCATTGATGAAATCGCGGACATGCAGGGCTTAAAACCGCAAGTGGCAGAAATTACCGAGGCCGCCATGCGTGGTGAGCTGGAATTTCAGGAAAGCCTGATCCGTCGCGTCGCCCTGCTCAAAGGCCTGGACGCCAGTGCGCTGCAGCGCGTGTATGACGAGCGTCTGCAGCTGTCATTGGGCGCAGAGCAGATGCTGAAGGCCATACAGCAAGCTGGCCTCAAGACTTTGCTGGTATCCGGTGGTTTTACTTTCTTCACAGACCGCATGAAGTCGCGACTGACTCTGGACTACACCCACTCCAATGTACTTGAAATCCAGAATGGCAAACTGACTGGCAAAGTCATAGGCACCATCGTTGATGCGGATGAAAAACAAAGGACCGTGGAACGCGTCTGTTCTGAGATGGGTATTTCCACCAGCCAGGCTATCGTCATGGGTGACGGCGCGAATGACTTGAAGATGATGAAGATCTCTGGCCTCTCAGTCGCCTTCAGGGCCAAGCCTGTAGTGCGTGCGCAAGCCGATGTGGCTTTGAATTTTGTCGGACTGGATGGGGTGTTGAACTTGCTTTAAACCCACGGCAAACCAAGCTTGCATTTGCTTAACGGCCAATACCCCACTGAACAGCAAATGCAACTGCAATGCCAACCAGAATACCAGCTGCGATTTCAGTGCGTGTATGCCCCATACGCTCACGCAATTTCTGATGGTCAGTAGAGGCCGCTGCCAATTTATTGATAGCTTCAGCATGTTTGCCGACCTGGCGGCGCAGGCTATTGGCATCCAGCACTACGATAAAGGCCACGGTTACCGCTACGCCAAAAGCCGGGTGAGCTATGCCTTCCTTCAAGGCGATCAGTGCTGCCATGCTACTAACGATGGCACTGTGGTTGCTTGGCAAACCACCATAGCCAATCAAACCAAAGGCCAGCTGCCTGGCCTTGATGCTATTGATAGTGAACTTCATGATTCCAGCCACCAGCCAGGCAAGGAAAGGTGTCAGTGCATACGAAAAATCCATCTTCATCCTTGTGCTGGCCACAAAGCCCAAATGCAGGCTGCCACCCACAATACGACGGTTAATAAGAGCTGCCAATCTGTTAGTAAAGCCTCAGTTGGTGACTCTCCACCATCGAGTTCTTCAACGCCATACCAATAACGGAATAAACCAAACAAAACCTGGGGTACAGTGATAATCAACTGGGGTTTGCTCGACATCACAAACATACCATAAAAAACCAGCGCACAAATTGCAGACATTTCAGCATATCTATCTATCAGTGCCACCGAGTATTTTTTAAGCACTTTGCGGCCTTCAGTGCCGCTTTGCATTAACTCTTGCCGGCGCTTTATTGCAGCCAGGTAAAGAGCGAGACAAAGTGTGGTGACAAACATCCATGCCGATACTGGAACGGCCAAAGCCACGGCACCTGCATACACACGCAACACAAAACAAATGGCAATCGTAAAAATATCCACGACTGGCTGATGTTTCAACACAAAAGTATAAGCGACATTTAATACCATGTAAGCTGCAATAACCAGCACCACCTTAGGCGCGATAAACCAGCCCCATATGACGCTTGCATAAAGTACCGCAAGCAAAACCAAAGCCATGGGAATGCTGACTGTGCCTGCCGCGAGAGGCCGCGTCCTGGATTTTTTTGGATGAAGGCGATCTTGCTCTATGTCGTGTATATCGTTGATGATATAGGTCGCAGAAGAACCAAGGCAAAAAAGCAGCATCGCAAACAAGGCATGCCCCACTGCAGCGACATTCAAAAATTCGCCAGAAAACATCAGTGGCGCAAGGACGAAACCATTTTTGATCCATTGCCTGGGCCGCATCAACTTGAGCAAGCCCAGCAAGCGTACTGGTGTCGTGTGAGTTATTAAGTTATCATGCATGAATTTATCCTACTTAAATTCATGGTAATGTTTCCCTCATGAACTTGACAATAATGTACTCAATTTTCGCATTAATTGCGACGATAGTAAACATCGCGACACAAGATATTGTTATACGTCATTACAATGGCATGTTTGCTATCCTTGCCTCTCTCATCATTGGCACAGGTGCTGGTTTGGTCGTCAAATACGTTCTAGATAAACGGTATATTTTTCGCTTTCGCGCCGACAGTGCAGCCCATGACGGCAAGACCTTTGTCCTTTACACGCTAATGGGCGTGATCACAACAGTAGTTTTTTGGGGATTTGAGTTTGGTTTTGACTTTTTTTTCAAGACCAAGGAAATGCGCTATGTAGGGGGCGCCCTCGGCCTGGCAATAGGCTATCTGTGTAAATACAAACTGGACAAACGCTATGTTTTTCGCACGGAGCCTGCATGACACAGGTCAGCTCCTGGGGACGTCTTAGTGCAGATACCCATCATTTGCTGAGTCTCAATGATCCCGATAAAACCAGGGATTTGATCTGCCACTCCCAATTCCCTGGCCTGGCTCATGGGATGGGGCGCAGCTATGGTGACGCCTGTCTTAATCCTGGTGGCTCGCTTTGGCTCACCACAGGTTTGGATCACCTCATCCATTTTGATGAGGCTTCTGGCTGCCTGACTTGCGAAGCGGGTGTACAACTCAGAGACATACAACAGTTAATGATACCGCGTGGCTGGATCTTGCCAGTTAGCCCTGGAACCCAAATGGTGACGGTTGGTGGTGCCATCGCCAATGACGTGCACGGCAAGAATCATCACATGCTTGGTACTTTTGGCGATCATGTCAGACGCATCAAGTTGCTGCGCACGGATGGAGAAATCATCGTTTGTAGCCCGACAGAAAAATCCGACTGGTTTGCAGCCACAGTAGGAGGTCTGGGCCTGACAGGTCTGATCATCGAAGCAGAGTTACAGTTACGTCCGGTAATTGGCCCGTGGTTAGATACTGAAACTATCCCCTACAATAGTCTGGAAGAATTCTTTCATCTTGCGGATGAGTCTGAGGCAAATTGGGAACATACTGTTTCCTGGGTGGATTGCATGTCCGGTGCTGCCAGTCGGGGAATATTCATGCGCGCCAATCCGGGGGCAAGCGTGATACGCCCTGAACCCAAGGGTGGCAAACGTAGCATGCCATTCCCCCCCCCGTTCTCCCTGGTAAATCGTCTGTCACTACGACCTTTTAATTTTGCCTATTACTATCTAAAAAACTGGCAAGCAGGTAAGGGCTTGGCTCATTATCAGTCATTCTTTTATCCACTGGACAATCTGCTGGAATGGAACCGTATGTATGGGCCCAAAGGCTTCTTCCAGTATCAAAGTGTAGTACCCCGCGACGTTGGCCAAGCAGCTATTCAGGACATGCTAAAAGAAATTGCCCGTTCTGGTGATGGCTCTTTTCTCGCCGTACTAAAAACCTTTGGTAACCGCCAGGCTGTGGGCATGCTGAGCTTTGCGCAAGCAGGCGTGACCCTGGCGCTGGATTTCCCCAATCACGGAGAACGAACGCATCAATTATTTGAAAGACTGGATGCTATCGTCCGTGAAGCAGGTGGTCGAATTTATCCGGCCAAAGATGCACGCATGCCGCGTGAACTTTTCGAGGCAGGCTATCCACGTCTGCATGAATTTTTAAAATACCGTGATCCTGGCATCAGTTCCGGGCTTTCACGCCGTTTGATGGGAAGCTGAATTGAATAGCAAAAAAAGAATCGTCATTGTAGGGGCAAGCTCCGCCATGGCCGAGCATTGCGCCAGAATATGGCTGCAGACACAAGCCGCACACCTTACATTAATAGGACGCAATGCCGCCCGCATACAGCGTGTAGCAGATGACCTGAAAGTGCGTAGCCCTGAGTCAGACTTTGACATAGTAGAAGCAGATTTTATCGATCCCGCTGCCATTCAATCCCTAGTGGATGGCATTGTAATCAAGGGAACGGTGGACATCGTCTTGATAGCGCATGGCTCACTGCCAGAGCAAGCCGATTGTCAAAACAATTTGCATGCCTGCAAAGAGGCACTGGAAATCAATGGTATTTCACCAGTCTTGTATGCAGAAGCATTTGTAAAACATATGCTACAAGCACAACATGGAAATATTGGAGTGATAGGTTCTGTCGCCGGCGATAAAGGCAGAAAATCCAACTATGTGTATGGCGCAGCAAAAGGCCTGGTGACTCGTTATGTACAGGGACTGCAGCATCGTCTCGCTGGTACTGCAGTAAAAGTGACCTTGATCAAACCAGGTCCAACTGACACCCCGATGACCAGTCACTTGAAGAGCCAGGGCGCGAAGCTGGCATCGGTTGAAGATGTAGCGAGACAGATAGTAAAAGCCATCGAATCAGGGAAGCCTCTTATCTATGCCCCTGGCAAATGGATGCTCATCATGATGGTCATTCGCCATTTGCCCAGATTCATATTTAACAAGATGGATATATAAGCAATGAGAGTATCCCCATTAGCAAAAATTCTCTTCGTTTATTTACTGCTCTCCTTGCTGACCTTCATGAATTGGGAAAGAAAGGATGCCAATTATGTTACTGGTGATGAGCCACATTACCTGGTCATGGCCAATGGACTTGTGAAGTACGGCGCTCTGGAACAAACAGAAATATACAAAGAAGAATTCGCAAGCAAGAAAATATTCAGGTATGGCCTGGCTCCGGCAGGCTCTGAGCTGACACCCGCCAACTCCCATACAGTGTCGGGTCCGAACGGCATATTTAATGCTCATAATATCGGGCTTCCTATATTGTTAGGCATCCCATTTCTACTTGGAGGGACGTTAGGCGCCAAGCTGTTCATGATTTTTAGCAGTGCAATCATCATCATCCTGGGATGGAAGTTCAGCGGTCTGTTCTCTAAAAACGAAAAACATAGATTCTGGACGGTCTTCGCTGTTGGGATAGCGATGCCTTTTATTTCTGGATCCAGTCAGGTATATCCAGATATGATGGCTGGCCTGATCTCCCTGACTGGCCTTTACTGGTTTATCACAAGCCAGCAAAAACGCTCCAGCATTCATGAATTGCTACTGGCAATTGCCATCGTATTCTTGCCGTGGCTACAGGTGAAATTTGCAGCAAGCTGCATGTTATTGGTAATTGCAATAGCAAGTAAAATCTATCTTGAATCCAAAGACGTCCCCAGGATTTTGAGGCTAATGTTCGTCGCCGGAGTCTCTTGTATTTTGCTGGCGACCTACAATTACTATGCTTTTGGAAAAATATCTGGACCTTACCAATCCGGTGCACTGGAGATCAGCAAAACCAGTCTGATGGTCTTATTCGGCCTCCACTTTGACCAGAATCAAGGTTTTTTACTACAAAATCCTCTCAATTTGATCGGCATACTTGCTATCGCCTGGCTGTACCGATTCAATCGCCAATTTGCTGTCCTTTGGGGTCTGGTTTTCCTGTCCTTGATAGTTCCCAATGCACTACACCCAAACTGGTATGGAGGATGGAGTTTTTCCGGTAGATTTGCCTGGGCCGCCACAATAGTGTTTGTCGTTCCGACGATTTATGGCTTGATCAGATTTGCAGAAGTGAAAGAGAAATTATTTCGAATAGTCGTCGGGCTATCGATGCTGCTGCAGTTAAGTTTCTTTTATTTTTATGCGGCACGGTGCATTAACTCTTATAACAAAGCAGTCGATACCTGGTTTGATAGTTATTCAATCTACTATTTGCCGATTAAATCCTGGCTGCCCATGCTATATGACTCGAAGTGGGCATTTAGTTACACACCCAATTATGTCTGGCTAAGCATAATCACCGTCCTTTTTATGATGGGTTTTTTACAGAAAAGAAAACTACTTGCCATATCAATGTATGCAAGCATCATTTTTAGTGCCAGCATTGCAGTTGGCGGAGTCTTTAACAATTACCCTAAAAATGAGATCCTGTACCACGCAAATGACTTGCCATCTGATTCTGGCAGAGTGGCAGGTACAGAACGCTACGCAGAGCAAGGAATTGATCATCCAGGTTTTCTGACTTATGGCCCGTTCTTGAACCTGGGCAAAGGTGAATATGAGATCGTCATTCAATACAGCAGTCCAGGTACAGCGAAGCAATCCGTAGGATGGCTCGATGTGTACGATGCAACAACTGGCAAGCAAAATTCATTGGTTCCTTTGTATGGGACAGAGGGCAATATCAAGGAATTGAAACTGGAATTCACTAGCAAGTTCTGGCGTCCGCATACTTATGAATTCAGGAATCAGTGGGACGGCATATCAAATCTGAAAATTCAAACCATACATTTGCGAAGAATTTGAATTTAAATGCTTGCCAGGATAGCAATTTCGTCGTGGCAAGCCCTTCCTTAAATCCCACTCCGTATTGCGCAAAATGCGTGCTTTGACATGGCAGGTATAGCGCCTCATAAATAATAGTACGAACGTTCTATTATTTGAGTTAGAATTGTTTTAAGCGAGCAGGCATATTCATCCATGCCAAGGGTAAGATGATACTAAAACCTAAACGATGGGGAGACAGGGATGTTTGAAGAATTCATGGGCACCATGCCAGTGGCCGAGCGTCAAAAATTTGATGTAGCGGCACTGGCAGACTACATGCGTCAGCATGTTGAGGGGTTTGACGCATCATTGGCAGACAAGCTGGTAGTTGAGCAATTCAAAGGGGGCCAGTCAAATCCCACTTTCAAACTCAGTGCAGGTCAGCAACGCTATGTCCTGCGTGCCAAACCTGGCCCGGTCGCAAAACTCTTGCCTTCGGCCCACGCCATAGAACGTGAATTCAAGGTTATGAATGCCTTGAACAAGGCAGGCTTCCCCGCTGCACGTCAATATGCCCTTTGTACCGATGAGGATGTCATAGGCCGCGCCTTTTACATCATGGAATTTGTCGATGGTCGTGTGTTGTGGGATCAATCCCTGCCTGGTATGACACCAGCTCAGCGCGGCGAAATCTATGACGAAATGAGCCGCGTCATCGCCCAATTGCACACTATCGATTATGCTGCCATCGGCCTGGCAGACTACGGCAAGCCCGGCAATTATTTTGCCAGGCAGATAGACCGCTGGACCAAACAGTATCGTGCCTCCGAAACTGAAAAAATAGAGGCTATGGATAATCTTATTGAATGGTTGCCGCACAATATCCCACCTGGTGACGACACCAGTATCGTGCATGGGGACTACCGCCTCGACAATATGATGTTCCACCCCACTGAGCCGCGCATCATGGCGATACTGGATTGGGAGCTATCCACTCTCGGTCATCCTCTGGCTGATTTTTCCTATCACTGCATGAGCTGGCACGTCACCCCTGGCCAGTTCCGTGGCATTGCCGGCCTCGATCACCAGGCCCTGGGCATACCCGGTGAGCAGGAATATATTGCCAAGTATTGTGAGCGTACTGGTAAAACCATACGTCCTGAAGATTTCAATTTCTACCTCGCTTACAACCTGTTCCGTATGGCGGGGATTTTGCAAGGCATCATGAAGCGTTATGTTGATGGCACTGCATCCAGCGCACAAGCCAAGAAATCTGGTGAAGCCGCACGCCCCATGGCAGAACTGGGTTGGAGTTATGCTCAGAAGTAATCGTCGACGCAGGTAGCAAATTCTTGCAGTTCCAAAGTAGCGCAAAACAAACAAACTCATTGGAGACAATATGGAATTCGAATACTCAAATCGCTGCAAAGACTTGCAAGGCCGACTTTTGCGTTTCATGGATGAGCACATCTACCCAAATGAAAAAGCCTATAAGGAAGAAATCGACCGCAATGGTCTGGAAAAAGGCAATCGCTGGATCGCCACCCAAATCATTGAAGACTTAAAGCCCAAAGCACGCGCACAAGGTTTGTGGAATTTATTCTTGCCAAAATCAGTACGTGCACCAGAAGGCTTGTCGAATCTGGATTACGCCCCGCTATGCGAAATCATGGGGCGGGTGAGCTGGGCGCCGGAAGTATTCAACTGTTCTGCGCCAGACACCGGCAATATGGAAACCATAGAACGTTATGGTAGAGAGGAACACAAGAAGCAATGGCTGGAACCACTCTTACGCGGTGAAATCCGTTCTGCTTTTGCCATGACAGAACCTGGAGTCGCCTCATCAGATGCCACCAATATAGAAACCCGTATAGACCGCGATGGTGATGACTATGTCATCAATGGTCATAAGTGGTGGATATCTGGCGCTGGTGATCCGCGTTGTGCTGTATACATCCTGATGGGCAAGACTGATTTCAATGCCGCCCGCCACTCGCAACAATCGATGATACTGGTGGATGCCAAAACCCCTGGCATCACCGTGGTCCGCCCTCTTCCTGTCTTTGGTTATGACGATGCGCCACATGGTCATTGCGAAATTCTGTTTGAGAACGTACGTGTCCCATCGTCGAATATTCTTTTAGGTGAGGGCCGAGGTTTTGAAATTGCCCAGGGCCGTCTTGGCCCTGGGCGCATCCATCACTGCATGCGCGCCATAGGTGTGGCAGAACGTGCACTGGAATTGATGTGCAAACGTCTCAATAGCCGCACTGCCTTTGGCAAAAAAATCTCAGAGCAAAGCATCTGGCGTGAACGCATTGCCGAATCACGCATACAAATCGATACTGCGCGTCTGCTCACGCTAAAGGCTGCCTATATGATGGACACCGTAGGCAACAAACATGCGCAGGCAGAAATTGCCATGATCAAGGTCTTGGCACCCAACGTCACCCAGCAAGTATTGGATTGGGCCATACAAGCCCATGGTGCTGGTGGTGTTTCTGGCGATTTTCCGCTGGCGGCGCAATGGGCTGGCAATCGCACCCTGCGCCTGGCAGATGGCCCGGACGAAGTGCATAGAAACGCGATCGCAAAACTGGAACTGGCCAAGCACATCAGTCTGACGGAGGATTTGGGTTTGCCGATTACCCGCTCTTGAACAAACAAGACCAGTGTGAAAACCGTGCACAAATCAATGACTTCATGATTTGTGTACGCTTACCGGTACTCTACTTGCACCTTTACTTGCCTTCAGTATTACCTGGTGCGAAAAATCACATTGACGGTTTTTTTGTACATCAATACGCCAGGTAAAGACAAATCACTCATGGTAGGCTTATCACTGGCAGTCGCATTCGTTTGAACGATTTTAGCCCCATCTAGCCCGAGCTCGCTTTCCACCCGGCTCAAAGCCTGTTCCGACACTGCCGTTGGCCCTAGCAGTTTGACAGAGAAACCGGCCGCTAATTCCTTTGCCCTGTCTCTGGCATTTTCAGCCGCTTTGAATGTCAGATCGGTTTCAATTTGTGCATAATCCGTGCGCCCAAAGCGCATAGAGAAATTGCCCAGGCCAGGCCTGGAAAGCAAGAATTGCGTCAAGACATTCCAGTCATCAAAATTTTTCACATACACGTGAAAAGCTCTGATCAGACGATAGCGCTGCAAACTCATATTTGAATTAGCCATTTCATCCCCACTGACCATCTTTTTGGTATCGTGGGCAGCAATGTCAGTGCCTGCAATTTTATGATCGAGTAAAAATGCAAGTACCAGCTCTGATTGCGTATTCAGTAATGCCAGTGATTCATCCGCATTCGACGTCAGCGCAGTCAATTCAAAATCCAGCTCAGCCATGTTGGTTGGCAAAACAATGCTAGCACTACCATTGACATGAATAAAAGGATAGGCAGGCAAGGTCCCTGCTTCTCCGTACATGGGAATGAGAGCGAAAATCAACATCAGCAAACAATGACGCATCATGGTTTCTTATTTTTTATGGACATCATGCCCAGGATTAAAAACGGGCGTTGGTCAAACCAATGCCCGTATATTTTTTATTCCAACACCCAGACGAACTGCACCTTCGCCCAGAGATCCGTTTTTTTTCCATTCACTTGCCCGGGCATCGCCTTGGCCTTGCAATTTTCAAGTGCATCAACCACGGCATTATCCAAGTCAGGAAACCCTGCCGACCGATCAACTTTAGCCTTTAATATCTTGCCATTTGCGGCAACCAGAGCCGAGGCATAGACGACACCAGCCTCTGCACGCTGCAATGAGGCTTTGGGATATACAGGTCTGCACTTATTAAAATCGATAAGCGGATTCTTATCTCCGTTTCTTTCATTGACAACCAGGGCGTTTTCTATCGCCTGCCTCTTGGCATCAGCTGCTGCAATTGGTGCATTTGCCTGGGCATACAAGGCAAGACAGCTGGTCGTCAGACCCACAATGGCGAGCGCCGCCTTCCAATTCACTGATTTCACTTCGGGTTTGACCAGACGTTTGATACGAGACATAAGATTTCCTCCATGTGCCGCTTGGGCTAGTTGAGGGGTGATGAATTGGAAGTTGGCCAATTCAGAAAGTGCAAGAGCAAGACGCCGCGGTTCGCCTGTTACTCTTGCGGCAAGTTCATCCGCAATTTCTTCTCTGTCATTACGGATTTGTTTTGATATCCACCATACTGCCGGGTGATAGAACAGCAGCGTTTCTATGGCAGACTGAATCAGGTTCAACAAATAATCATGCCGTTTAATGTGCGCCATTTCATGCGCCAGCAGCATTTCCAGCAAATCAGCTGGCATGCCACTTAGCATGGCTGTAGGCAGTAAAATCATGGGGCGAAAAATGCCTACCGTGACAGGGCCAGCCAATTTATCGGCAAGTCTGAATAAGACCCTGCCACGGACATGAAATTGCTGACTTAATTGATCTATACGCATTTGCCAGCGCAGGTCTGACTTGTTATGCCCGACATTCGCATAAGTACCTATCCAGAATAAACCTCCCACCATGCGCATTGCGAGTAAAACCACACAGCTCAACCATACCAAAACAATCGTACTCAAGTGCATTTCCAACCAAGCTGACAAATTTATCCAGCTGGACTGGTTCAAAACCAGCCCCGGTAACATAGTACTCACTCCCTCAGTCTCAATACCTGAATGAGTAGTGGTCTTACGCAGAGAAAATTCCCTGACAAATACCAGCAAACAAACAAGTAGCGCCATATAACTAGCCGCATAACGAGCTCTGACCTTGGTAGCACCGATAAAGCTCAAGAACAAGGCCAAAAACAGGGCGACCACCAACCCCTGCCATAAGAAATGCAATAAAGCCCAACCCAGGGCATTGATAATGGACGGAAAGAGTTGGCTCATTTTTTTTCCTCATTCAGCAATTTCTGTATCTCGTCCCTCTCCTCCTTGCTAACGTGTCCACGCAAAGCCGCCATGACCAGGTCTTTGGCAGAACCGGAAAAAGCTTTATGGATCAAATCCTTCAAAAGATTGGTCTGCAAGGAATCTTGCGCCTGCGCTGCCGCATACACATGCGAACGCTGGGTCTCATCCCTGCCGAGCAAGCCCTTAGTGTGCATGACTTGCATGAGCCGCAAGACCGTCGCATAAGACAAATCGGGTCTGTCCTGTACGGCTGCCTGATGGACGTCTTTGACAGTGGATGGTCCTAGCTGCCACATCAGCCGCAATAAATCCAATTCTGCAGTGGTGGGCTTGCGCGAACTAATTTTGCTCATATTTTGCTCTCGTAGATAATTGCTTAGAATGTAGATTATATTGTCTAGATCAATTTGTCTAGATTATTTTGTCTACTTCTTTATGCAGTTAAAACGAGTGCTAAAAAGCTACAAATTAAAGTTGAGATGGAAAAGCCAAAGACAGGATAAGACTGCTAACAAGTCAGTGCCCTTGATGTTGATAACTGGCATAAGCAATAGCCGCCAATATGATGAAAGCACCACTTAATTCACATAGGCCAGGTGTTTCATGTAAAAGCAGACAGGCCAGCAACATGCCATACACTGGCTCCAGCGAGGTCATGATGCTGGCAAAACTCGTTGATAATTTTTTCAGGCTGAACATGAACAAGCCATGTGACAGCGCGGTAAATACAACACCAAGCAAGATCAATCCCGACCAGGTTTGCATGCTTTTCCCTACCATATCGCCCGTCAGCAACACTAAGGGCAAGAGCAATACGGCTGCCACACCATTTTGCAGACATGCCTGTTTGAATGGAGACATTTGAGCGCCCTGCCAGCGATTCATCATTGCCAGCAAAGCGAAACTGAAGCCGGATAAAATTCCCAGGCCCAATGCATAGATCGCGCCGTCACCCCAAGACGTTGCGCTAACCATGGTTAGCATACCTATGACGACAAATAAAGCAGCCCAGGCATCATGTGCTTTTCTTGGCTCCTTAAAAAACCATGGTTCCAGCAAGGCGACAAACAAAGGAAAACTGGCGAAGCCCATCAGGCCAAAAGCAACTGGTGCAAAATTGAGCGAGGCGAAAAAAGTCAGCCAATGCATGGCCAACAAAAAACCGCACAGGACAACGCTCTTTGATACATCGCGAAAATGCAATTGTCTCTGGTACGCCAGCACAGGTATCAGGCACAAGGCGGCAAACAGAGTGCGCCCAAATACCAGCAATAAAGAGCTGACTGCCAGCATCTTGCCCAGTACACCGGCAGCGCCAAATAAAAATACGGCAATATGCAGGGCAAACAGGGAAGACAAGGCGGTTTTTTTCATATTGTGCTTATGCTTGAAGAGCGTCAAGTATACAGCCGAAGTATAAAGTCGTTGATGCAACATGTCGGATGAGGGTGTGCACATTTATTTTGGATTAAAGCGCAAACGCATTAATCTATGCATAATAGATACCTGCTGTTTTCATCAACCCATTGAAGAGGGAAGCAATGATAGACGTTTATTCCTGGCCGACACCAAACGGACACAAAGTACACATCATGCTGGAAGAATGCGGCTTGCCTTACCGCGTTATTCCTGTGGACATCGGTGCTGGCGATCAATTCAAAGTCGATTTCCTGGCGATTTCACCCAACAACAAGATACCTGCCATCGTCGATGCAGATGGTCCTGACGGCAAACCTATCGCCCTGTTTGAATCGGGTGCGATTTTGATTTACCTGGCTGGTAAAACTGGCTTATTCCTTGGGAAGACAGACAGGGAAAAATATGAAGCATTGCAATGGCTGATGTTCCAGATGGGCAGTGTTGGTCCTATGTTAGGTCAGGCCCATCATTTCAGGATCTATGCACCTGAAAAGATAGAATATGCCGTTGACCGCTACACCAATGAAACCAGGCGCATCTACGGTGTTATCGACAAACAACTGGAGAAAACCACTTATCTGGCTGGTGAAGAATATGGCATTGCAGATATCGCCACTTTCCCATGGACACGCTCATTTGCCAATCAGGGTGTAGACTGGGCAGAGTTCCCGCATGCCAAACGCTGGTTTGATGCCATCAGCCAACGACCTGCCGTACAGCGCGGCGTGCAAGTTTTGGCAGATGCACGCAAGCCACTGGACAACGACAAGGCAAGAGAAGTTTTGTTTGGAAAAACACAATACGCAAAGAAATAAACTCATTTACCGGGGGTGAAGCCAATTGCCGTTACAATGGGCTTACCCCCTCTACTCTATTTCAGTATGCGTCGCCCTATAAAAAGAAACCGTCTTAAACTCGCCGCTGAGAGCCAGCGCGTTGCCAACCTTGCGCTTGCAGTTGCGCAGTCGGCCAGCCGTGTGGAAGATCTTGACTGGCAAGCCAAACTGGATGCACTTGTCACCAAGAGTCTCAGGCAACATCATCAGGACATGCTGGAAGCTGCAACTGAACACTTGTTCCAGACCCACCCCAATGGCTATGAAGTATTGACCGAAACCCTGGAGTCCGTCAGTACCAGTACCCAGTTTGAATACGAAAATCAGACCTATGTCAGCTTGCTGATCGCTGCCCCCATATTGGCCTGGACCCGCTTTGAAATTGCTTCTGGCAGCATACCAACAGAAGCACTGGCAATATTGCATACCCAATTAAGCGCGCATTTACTCGCTGACCAGGCACAACTGCGCTTGTTGCCTGGCCTGTATTCGATAGACCAGTTACCGCGCAACCATGTAGAAACCTATGCCTTGCTTGAACGGCATGGTCTTGCCATGTTGAAAAATCTTCCGTCGCCTACAGAAGCGGAACGTGCACACACCATTCCTTTTCTGGCAGATATCCGTTATGTGCTGGGCGTCATCCTGGTCAAAAAAGATGCTCCACTTTTCCAATGGCAAACCATAGATGCGCCTTATGACAGCGTAGAAGCCAAAAACCAGGCATTACTTCAGTGGCAAC
Organism: Undibacterium sp. Di27W; assembly: GCF_049340345.1. Classification (NCBI taxonomy): domain Bacteria; kingdom Pseudomonadati; phylum Pseudomonadota; class Betaproteobacteria; order Burkholderiales; family Oxalobacteraceae; genus Undibacterium; species Undibacterium sp. Di27W. The sequence continues at coordinate 155,609 of NZ_JBMPOS010000011.1, forward strand.
AGCAAACAGACGCCACGATCAAGCGCCTGGTGCCCGGGTGCGGTATAGAACTTTTATTGCCTGAAGCTTATTACACAGCTTGCCGTGAAGCTGATATCAAGATACGCCCGGCCACCATACGTTCTGCGATGTTCTACCTGACCCAGAGCCTGGGCAAGGAAGCAGATCAGTTCAGCGTCATCATCGCCTCTTTTGGTGAGCAGGAAAATCCTGGGCAAGTCGATGAATACCGTATCAGTTTTTGCTTGCGCGATGCCCCTGAAGTTATTTATGGCGTGGTCTGGCCCTTATATCAGGCAGAAGATCAAATCATTGCTATCAATCTGGATGAGAATGAGCAACTTGCAGGAGAGATTCCTGGCATATTGCAAGAATGTGGCGTGACTGAAATCATTCAACTCGAAGAAATTTTTGCCATGGAATTCTGCGATGACTGTGGCACACCACTGTTTGCAGACCGTGACAGTGATCTGGTACACACTGAAATGCCAGATGATGCACCAACGCCGGGTGCCACGCATTTTCACTGAGTTTTCACTGATTATTAAGCTCGATTTAGACATGGCTCCGACTACTTTTCACTTCCGCACAGCGACTGATGGCGATGCATTCGCCATCAGTGCTTTAATTGCTGACTTTACGCAAGATTTTTTTGTGCATGCCGACGGTGCAGGAACTGAAATTTTTTTAGAGTCGGTCTCAGAAAAAGCAGAGCAAGTTTATATCCAGGACCCACGCTACCATTTCATCCTGGCCCTAGAGGATGAAAAACTGGCAGGCTTCATTGCCATGCGCGACCTCAGCCATCTATACCACCTATTCATTGCAACAGAATTCCAGGGCTTAGGACTAGCCCGCGAACTTTGGCAAAGGGCGCAGGCTTTTTCCACATCCAGTGGGCATACTGGACCATTTACGGTCAATTCCTCCGTCAAGGCCATACCTGTTTATCAGCGTTTTGGCTTTGTCGCGACTGGCGATCTCATAGAAATGCATGGCATCGCTTTCCTGCCCATGCGGTTCTGCGAAGATATCTAAAGCTTACGCCACATTGATGGCATGAAGCTTTTATTGTAATCAATAGATAAAAGGAATCATGCGCCAGGTTTTTTGTGCGTAATCTGCATAAGTCTTGCCAAAAGCATCCTGGAGCACTGTCTCTTCAATACGAATCCGGTAACGCAAAGCCAGGAAAACCGGCAGCAACACCAGTAATAAAGAAAAAGCATTCGCAGAGCAAATACCCATCCCCAAGAACATCAAAAGCAAACCAGTATAGGAAGGATGACGAAGATAACGGTAAGGGCCATGATCGACAATTTTGTGGCCACTCTCTATCGCCACTTCCACTGTGAAAAACCGACCCAAATAGGCAATGGCAAGCCAGCGCAAACTTATTCCGGCAAAAAATAGAGCTACACCTGGCCACGCAAGCTGTTTCAAAATATCGAATTCCATTTGAGGGAAAATCAGTTTAGCCAGGCTGGCGAGCGCGATGCTCAGAAAAACTACACGTATCAGCACAGTTAAACTCCCGCCATCCCGGTCTGCCGTATGGCCAGAAGAATGATTCAGGCGTATCACAAAAAATTCTGAAATACTATAAATAGTGACTAAAAATGCAGGAGAATAGAGTATGGAAATCATGTGGATCCAGCTTTCTGTAAGTGTTTAACACGATCAGAGTATTGACCATAGCCTTACATGATGTATTGAACAAATGCGACATCCAGTAGCTATTGAATTCAATTTATGACGCTTGCCCCAGCAAAAACAAATGTAGCCAATAGCAGCATCAGTAGCGATACGCTGACTAGCCTGCATGCGCCCAGCCTTTCACTATGTCATGTCATTCGTGCCTATATCACGCGCAATACTATCAATGCCGACACGCTCACGGAACAGCAGCGTCTGAATCATTTCCCTGTTGCTGCCGTCTGTATCGTCACCTGGTATTTACAAGGGCAGGCTGAAATCGTGCAAGTCGGTGATACCAAGTGCAAACAAGCACTGCCTTGCCCTATTGTCTTCAGCGGGCCGCGCAGCGAACCTGTCACCACCAGCAACCCGGGGCCGGTCGACATTTTCATCCTGGTTTTATCGCCAGAGACTCTGCATCTCTTAACTGATATTGACGTCGCTTTTCACAATAATCGAAGCTCGGCGTTTTCAGCTGTATTCGATACTGAATGGCAAGCCATGGCACAAGCGGTGTTACATGCAGCAAATCATGAGCAGCGCATAGAATTGCTGGAAGATTTTTTTGAACGCAAATGGCAAAGCCATGCTCCGCGCAGACATCTGAGTATGCATCTGTTCACCGATCTCATACAGGGCATGGCAGTGCAAATGCTTGCTTCAAAGTGGCTGCGCAGTGTGAGGCAAATAGAACGCCAGATAAAAAGCCTCAGCGGCATGTCTTTCCAGCGCCAGCATGTCTTGCGCAGAGCCGAAAGACGATTCATTACAACCCGCGACATGGTATTAAATAGCAAAAAGTCATGGGCGGATATTGCTGCAGAAACGGGTTATGCAGATCAAGCCCATTTATGCCGTGAAACACGTAAAAGCACGGGTTTATCGCCTGAAGAACTCAAAATCCGCATCATGAACGATGAAAGCTATTGGCTATACCGGATTTGGCTATAAAAAATCTGAATATCACACAAGAGAAAATCCGTTGTACAATTGGTTTTGAACGGTCGTGCTTTTTTCTGCTTTTTTTCATTGCATTGCTGCGGCCATCATAAAACAGGAGACAACATGGATTTGAACTACACGGCAGAAGACCTTGCCTTCCGGGATCAGGTGCGTACCTATCTGGAAGCCAATCTTCCACAAGACCTGCAGCAAAAAGTACTGAATCATAAACGCCTGTCCAGGGAAGACTTTGTCCGCTGGCACAAGATATTGGCCAAACAGGGCTGGGTCGCCACAGGCTGGCCTATAGAATATGGTGGCACAGGCTGGACAGCAACCCAACGCCATATCTTTGAAGAAGAATGCGCCCGCGCTGGCACACCTGCCATCCTGCCATTTGGCGTAAATATGGTAGCCCCCGTCATCATGGCCTTTGGCAACCAGGCACAAAAAGACTATTACCTGCCGCGCATACTGAGCTGCGAAGACTGGTGGTGCCAGGGTTACTCAGAACCAGGCTCAGGCTCTGACCTTGCATCCCTGAAGACCCGCGCTGAGCGCGAAGGTGACCACTACATTGTCAATGGCCAAAAAACCTGGACCACCCTCGCCCAGCATGCCGACATGATTTTCTGCCTGGTGCGCACTGACACTGGCGTACGCAAGCAGCAAGGCATCTCCTTCTTGCTGATCGACATGAAGACACCAGGCATTACCGTGCGCCCAATCATCATGCTGGATGAAGAGCATGAAGTGAATGAAGTCTTCTTCGACAATGTCAAAGTCCCGGTAGAGAACCTGATAGGCGAAGAAAACAAGGGCTGGACTTATGCCAAATACCTGCTAGGCCACGAGCGCACGAATATTGCTGCCGTAGGCCGTGCCAAGCGCGAATTGCAATTCCTCAAGCGTATCGCTGCCAAACATCAAAAGAATGGCTTGCCGCTGATTGATGATGCAGTGTATGCCAGCAAGGTCGCCAGCCTGGAAGTGGAATTGATGGCGCTGGAAATCACTGTACTGCGCGTCATTTCCCAAGATAGTGGCCGCCCTGGCCCGGAAGCATCCCTGCTCAAGATCAAGGGCACGGAAATCCAGCAAAGGCTGACGGAGTTGATGGTAGAAGCAGTTGGCCCTTACGGCCTGCCATTTGACCCTGCTTTCCTCGAAGGTGAGACTGAACATAGCATAGTCGGTGACGATGATGCTGCGCCTTTGGCACCGTATTACTTCAATTTCCGCAAGACTTCCATTTATGGCGGTTCCAACGAAATTCAAAAAAATATCATCACTCAGATGATTCTGGGTCTGTGAGGAGAGCACAATGGATTTCAACTTAACACAAGAACAAACACAGTTTGCTGATGCCTTGCGTCGCTGGGTAGAAAAAGACTATGGCTTTGAACAGCGTAAACAAATCATAGAATCGGCTGAAGGTATTTCTTCAAAAGCCTGGGCTGGCCTGGCAGAGCTGGGTGCACTGGCCTTGCCTGTGCCGGAAGAACAAGGTGGCTTCGATGGTTCTGCCATCGACATGCTGGTCATCATGCAGGAGCTGGGGCGCGGCATTGTTATCGAGCCTTACTTCGCTACGGTTATGGGTGCAGAGTTTTTGAAAAAATCTGACAAACACGCAGATGTACTTGAGCAAATCTCTGCTGGTGAAGTCAAGCTGGCGAATGCACTGGGCGAAAGACAATCACGTCACGACCTGTTTGACATTGCCACCACCGCCAGCAAAAGTGGCGATGGTTTTGTACTCAATGGCAGCAAAACCGTGGTACTGCACGGTGCCCAGGCAGACAAACTGATCGTCTCTGCACGCAGTAGTGGCGCACAACGCGATACGTATGGCATCAGCCTGTTTGTCGTTGATGCCAATGCAGAAGGCGTCAGCCATCGCGATTACCGCACCATCGATGGTTATCGTGCCGCCGATATCAGTTTCAGCAATGTACAAGTCGGCGCAGATACGCTGTTAAGCGCAGTAGATGGTGGCTGGGAATTGCTCGATGCGGTGGCCGATTACGGTGTGACACTGCTGTGTGCAGAATCGATAGGCATCATGGAAGCAATTACCGCAGCCACACTCGATTATCTGAAAACCCGCCAGCAGTTTGGTGTGCCTATCGGCAAATTCCAGGTCTTGCAACATCGCATGGCAGAAATGTTCATGGAAATGGAACAGGCGCGCTCAATGGCGACGCTGGCTGCCGTCAAGATAGCCTCTGATAATGTAGAAGAACGCCGCCGTACGGTATCCGCCGCCAAGGCAAGGATAGGCCAAGCCGCCAAGTACATAGGCCAGCAAGCAGTGCAATTGCATGGCGGCATGGGCGTCACCAATGAGCTGCCGGTTGCCCACATGTTCAAACGCCTGACCACGATAGAGCTGACACTGGGTGACACTGATCATCACCTGGCCAGATTTGTCGCACAACCCGGCTTTAAAAACGCAGCCTGATTGCTGTCAAAAAATCCCGACTGTGTTCGGGATTTTTTTTGCCTTTTGAAACAATAAGGAAACAACGAGGACACACTATGAGCATCAAAACAGACCGCTGGTATTTTGAAGACTTCATTCCTGGCACAGTCATAGAACTTGGGCAACGTACAGTAACAGAAGAAGAAATCATCAATTTCGCCACACAATTTGATCCGCAATCTTTTCATGTCGATAAAGAAGTCGCCAGTCATTCCATCTATGGTGGTGTCATCGCCAGTGGCTGGCACACTTGCGGCATTATTATGCGTCTGGTGGTTGATGGCTTCCTGGCTAATTCTTCTGGCATGGGATCTCCAGGCACAGATGAAATCCGTTGGATATTGCCGGTGCGCCCAGGTGACACACTAAGAGTCACGGCAGAAACTACAGGCAGCAAAGTGTCTACATCAAAGCCGGACAGAGGCGTCGTGAACACCCTCTGGAAAGCCTATAACCAGGAAGGCAAGCTGGTCTGCACGATTACTGGCATGGGCATGTTTGGTCGCCGTCCTGTCTGATTAAAAAACTAGGGGGCATGATGAGAGAATTTAATAGCCTTGCAGAATTAAAAGACTTGATAGGCCAGGAAGTTGCGCATTCAGAATGGGTAGAAATCAGCCAGGAAAGGGTGAACACTTTTGCTGATGCCACAGGTGACCATCAGTGGATACATATTGATGTAGAAAGAGCCAAGCGTGAATCCCCGTTTGGCGGACCGATTGCGCATGGCTTTTTGACTTTGTCCCTGCTACCCATGCTGGTTGCCAATGCCATCAAGCTTACTTACGTCAAAATGGGTGTCAATTATGGGCTCAATAAAGTACGCTTCCCCTCTCCTGTTCCTGTCGGCAGCAGGGTACGCGCCCGCTTGAAACTGCTGGAAATCGAAGACATCAAGGATGGCGCGCAATTCACCTGGGAAGTGACGATAGAACGTGAAGACCAGGATAAGCCGGTATGCGTAGCAGAATCAATTTCACGCGCCTACTAGTTCTGCTAAACCTCATCTTTCAGAGACCAAGTTCATGCCCAGCCAAGACACATTAAAACGCTTCATCGCCAAGGTAGAAGCAAACCAGCATGCCGCAGCATGTGAAGAGTTTTATACTGAAAATTCCAGCATGCAGGAAAACCAGGCCAAGCCCAGGATAGGCCGCGCGGCACATGTGTACGCCGAACATGCCGTCATGTCGCGCGCCAGGTCAGTCACATCTACCTGCGTGCATCCGGTATTGGTGAATGGCGACCATATCGTTATTCGCTGGATTTTCAGATTTGAGTGGCTGGATGGCAGTGTCACGCAGATGGAAGAACTTGCTTACCAGCGCTGGGAAGGTGAATGCATAGCGGAAGAAACTTTCTTTTATGATCCAGCGCAGCGCATCCCACAAAGACCCAGTGTCTGAAATGCAATAAGGCCAAAGTACATACTCTGGCCTTATTGCCTCATGTGGAGCAGATTAGTAAAATTTAACGGCGTAAATCGGCGGCAGATTAGCTGATATCTGATACCAGTCATCTCCCTCATTCTCACTCGCCCATAAATTGCCGGTAGTCGACGCCATCAGCAAGTTTTTGCCATTTTCTGACACAGCCAGACCATGGCGATACACCAGGTCATAGCAATCCTGTTGTGGCAAACCATTTCTCAACGACTCAAAGGACTTGCCGCCATCCCGTGTACGCGTGACACTCATGGCACCATGCAAGGGCACACGTTTTTGGTCCGCCAAGGCTGGCACAAACCAGGCAATATCGGGGTTGCGCGGGTGAGCGGCTACAGCAAAACCAAAGTCTGGAATACCTTCGGGCAAATGCAATTGCTGCCAGCTTGCTGCATCATCTTCACTGCGCCAGATGCCATTATGATGCTGGCACCATAGAACATGGCTGGCGAATTTGCTACGCGCGATCAGGTGTGGGTCCTGGATATTTTGTTTGTCTGCCAGATCAGGTGGCATATAAGCGGCATGCATACCAGATGCGGACAATACCCAATTCTTGCCGCCATCCTCTGTTTTCCAGGCACCGCCACAGGAGATACCCAACAAGATATGCTGAGCGTTACGCGGGTTGATGCATATCGAATGTATGCCAGGCGTGTCATAACCACCGCCCATCCATTCCTTACGCTCTTCCCTGTCCCATAAACTACGCACCAATTCCCAGCTATTGCCACGATCTGCTGAGCGGAACAAGCCACCCGGCAAGGTTCCGGCCCATAGCACACCAGGCTCGTCACCACCACCCGCTTCCATAGACCAGATGGCCTTGAGCTTCCATTCGACGTCGTCTTCAGTCTTGGCATGTTCAGGGTAGGCTGGCACGGCAATCTCAGTCCAGTCGTCACGGCCTTCATCGCGTCTGTGCAGCTTTACCCCAAAGTGCCCCAGGTTCAATGCCGCATAAACAGCACCATCGCGCTTGTCATGCAGGCACATGCTCAAGGGCTCCCCCAGAAAACTGATCTGATCCAGCTTCCAGCTGCCATCCATATGGATCAATTCAAACAAACCCTTGCGGGTCGCTACCATTGCTTTCATTATTAGCCTCCTGAAAGAGCTTGCAAGACATAGATCTGGCTATTTGAACCTAAAGGGTCGCGCAAGCCACTGCGCTGCATGACGCGCTTGCCATCGATAAAAACAACTACATGAAAACGCAGATCACCCTGCTCATCCAGGATATAGCCGCGTAAAGTGGGGTTGAGCTCGAATGCTGCTTCCAGCGCATCGTGCAAATTGTCAGCCACAGTTTCCACCTCAGGAACTTCAGTAAAGCGACTGAGTTGCTGGGTGAAAATCAGCCTGGCCATGATTATGCCCAGTCCTTGTAGGGGTGCTTGAGCAAATTCGCATTTGCATAACGCCGGTCATGACTGACTTCTTCACCTAGCCACGCCGGGTGTTCAAATTGCTGCTGCTCGGATTCAAGCTCAACCTCAGCCACGATGAGGCCCAGATTATCGCCAATGAACTCATCCACTTCCCAGATCAAACCTGCGAGAGGAATGCGGTAACGTGTTTTTTCTATGAGAGGTTGCTGGCAGACTGTATCCAGCAAGATTTGTGCGTCAGCCAGTGGAATGGGGTATTCCCACTCGCCACAACTGATGCCAGTTGACATACCCTTGATGGTCAGCATCGCACTTTCTGCTTCTATGCGTACTCTTACGATGCGACCAGGGTCAGAACATATATAACCCTGGCGCAGAAATGTACCCTGCCCCTGCTGTTTAAAATCCTGATTCACAACAAGGAACTTGCGTTCGATTTCTACGCCCATTACTACTCCGATCAATAAATATCGGAATTATGCACTCAATGTAGCCAAAATCGGTTGCAACATTGCTTCACCGAGTTTGATACTGCGTGAACCGTCCCAGCCCACTTCTGCATCTGGCAAATTGGCATTATCCTTGAATGGCAGTTCCAAAGTCAGTGAAACGCATTTGAAGGTGTGACCAATATACTTGGACGCCAGTTTCAACACATCTTCATTGTATTTGGATGCTTCGTAACCGTATTTGGTCTGGAAGTCTGGGCTGGCCAGGCAGAAGCTATTCACAAAATGCTGCTGCTCCTGCATCTGCTTCTCGCTAAAACCTGCCAGCATTTCACTGCCAGCCACGAAAATATAAGGCAAGGCTTCATCACCATGAATATCCAGGAACAGGTCGCAGCCAGTTTCATGGATTTTGTTCTTGACGTAATACACTTCTGGACTGGTTTCCAGTGATGGTGTCATCCATTCACGGTTCAGGTTGGCACCTGCTGCATTGGTACGCAGGTTGCCGCGTACAGAACCATCCGGGTTCATGTTCGGCACAATATAGACAACCGCTTTTTCCAGGATGCTGCGGGCAATTGGATTGGATGGGTCCAGCAAGGCATTCAAAGTCCCTTCCACCAGCCATTCAGCCATGGTTTCACCCGGATGCTGACGCGCAATGATCCAGACTTTCTTTTCAGCCGCGGGGTCACCGACGACGATCAGGTTCAGGTCACGGCCATCAACGGTATTACCCAGGTCTTCAACGCGGGCAACGGAGGAATTCTCTACCCCGCCCAGCAAAGCCAGGTGACGCTCCCAGGTGTAAGGCTCAAAATAAGCGTAGTACACGCTGTCACGCTCAGGTGTGTGGCGTATGGTCATGACCTTGCCATCAAACTCGGTATCCACGCGGAACCAGTTGGCCCGGTCATAACTTGCTACTGCGCGATAGCCTTCCCAGCCCTTGGCATAGGTGGCATCACCCGCATTCAGGATACGCATGACGGTCTCTTGACCACGTGCGCCCTGCAAGCGAAAGTGAAACCATTGCCAGATAGCGGCATGGCTATCCTTGCGTAAATTTAAATCGATGGCCCCCGCCTGTTCCGCCTTGACGACTTCGATCGCTCCCGCGTCGAAGTTCTGACTGATTTTAATTGTCATGTTGTATTTATTCAGAAATGTTTTTAAGCACCGTAGTAATACGGCGACCTAGGACTGGTATTTTCACAGTTTTTCCCGAATTATGAAAATATTTCAGTCAAATTAATGCCTAAAATCGTACAAATATTTTCACCACGGCAAGCATTTAAGAAGTTTCTGGTCAAACATAGCAATATTCGCCACGATATACTATAATCTTTCGCTCAGTGTCGGGGCGTAGCGCAGCCTGGTAGCGTACGTGCATGGGGTGCACGGGGTCGGAGGTTCGAATCCTCTCGCCCCGACCAAAAATTTGATTTAACATTTAAAGGTTACAGTATTTATACTGTAACCTTTTTTTGTTTGTGGTCAAGTTTGCGTTTGAAATTTCTGAGATTTCCACATTTCCATTTTTGACTGTTTCTCTTAACATCTACCGTATGTCAGTGATTTGTCGTTATATTACTTAGCATAAAGTTCTTTTTCATTTCCAGCTACATCCCCTGCAGCTGCAAGTTTTTCTGGTTTTTCTCTCAGTTGCCCCTCAACGCAAGGAGTTATCCATGAAGATTTTAACCGCACCCACACCTAGCATACCGTTCCTGCCAAGCTCGCTGATTTGTTGCATCTTGTTGAGTTCCCCCTTGATTGCAGTATCGCAAAGCAAGCCAGCTGCAAGCGCACCAGCGAAAGCTGCGCCAATCAAACCTGGTGCTACAGGAACGCAAATTACCAAGCCCCCAATTGCATTAGCCTATATAGACCTGGCAACCAATGCCAGCGATATGCCCAGCGGGATGGCGGGTGCCCAGTCTGGTGGTTTCCTAGGTGCACTGGGTGGTATGGCGCGCAGCGACAGTGGTGGCAACAACCGGGGCAATGTGTTTGGCAATACCCATTCCATGGGTTTTACCAGCGGGCGATTTATGGATGTGTCGGTATTTACCGGCAAAAATACATCTCTGACCGATGCCAGCCAAATGCTGCCGCCAGGCATGAACCTGGGCGATAGCTTGAAGCTGATTGCCCCTTTGTCAGACAAGCCAGTAAGCTACACACCAACAGAAGAAAGCCCTTCTGATCCCAGCTATGAAAAACCGAAAGGCAAGATTTCGATTTACTGGGGTTGCGGCGAAACAGTGAGACCCGGCCAGCCTAGAACTCTGGATGCCGCCAAGGCCACGCCAGAAGATTATGCAAAATTTTTTGTCATGCGTGGCAAACTCACCAAGGGTGCGCGCTCGCAAGCAGGTAATCCAGCCTGGCCAAACAAGACGGATGACAGGAAAGTGCCGGTCAACGCCTCATTAGTGGGTCAACACCAGTTTGTCGGCAATGGCATACCTGAAAGCTTTAAATTGAACCTGGGCCCTGGTCATGATTTGATGGCTGCAATCGAACTGCTGCAAAGCCGGAAAAATGGTGGTGTTAGCCTGGAGTGGAAAACCATACCCAATGCGCGAGGTTATTTCATCAGTGTCATGGGTGGCCAATCTGGTAAAGGCGATAGTACTGAAGTCATCGTGTGGACATCCAGTGAATTACCGGATTTTGGTTTTGGTCTGGTGGAGTACCAGGCAAATGCCGATGTCGATAAGTGGCTGAATGAAAAAGTCATTTTGCCTGCCACTACAAGCAAATGCGATGTTCCCAAGGGTATTTTTGGTGAGCAAGGTGCAGGCATCTTGCGCATGATCGCCTATGGATCTGATGCTTATTTTGCCTATCCGCCGCGCCCTGCTGATAGTAAAGTCGCCTGGGAACCAGACTGGCAAACCAAACTACGCATGAAATCCACTTATAGTTCCATTCTGGGTGGCATGGGCGATATGGCTGACATGGGAGGACGCAGGAATGACAATACTACGCAAACAGAACCACAACAAAGGCCAGAGCAAAAAGAAGAGCCCAAAGTGAAAGCCACTGATGTGCTGAAAGGCTTGCTAGGCTTTTAATTGTCAAACCCATCAATTAAAGTTCATGTCAGTAAAGCGGTGGGAGTTTCAATACTCCCACCTGCAATCAATAGAAGTAAGTGGTAATCGCTGGTTTATTATCGCTGGCTTATTTATAGACACCACAAGCAAACATGACATCATCCACGATTTCGTTATACATGGATTTTTGTGTCATTTCCTTGGTCAATGGATGTGGCCATTTATAATTCACCCATCCGGCATTCTTGCCTTTCGCAGCCGCCAATTGTTCTTTCATGATCATGACGCCATCAGAGTCCTTGAGGTCAATGATGTTCTTGCCTATCAACTTCTTGTTAGCGCCATGTGCGACCACCGTGCCTGTGAGGTCATAGGCGACAACATACAAGTCGCGTTCATTGAAGGGGCCTGCAGCATCGTTGACGGCTTCCAAAGTCTTCTCTTTTCCATTGGTTTTGTAATAGGCGATCGCTTTTTTCACCATTGCTTTTGCCTGATCGGTACTGCTATTTTCTGCTGCTAACAACAGTGCTGGTTGCGACAAAGAAAAGATGGCAAACAAAATCAGTGAAAAGAATTTCTTCATGATGCGTCTCCTGGAAGTACAAATATTATTGAAACCATAGGAACTGCAAACCTGAGCCAGTATATTGCTGAGTGGAAAAGCTGTCCAGAATAGTCTTGATCAACAATTCATCAATAACCTCTTGTAATATCCACAGTCTTTGGTAACTCGCCACTGAGGCGATATAACCGTATGTTTTCTGCGACGATAGCCGAGGCAGTTTTTCTATCCGTAGGTGCTGAACAATGTGGCAAGACCGACACATGTGGATGATGCCATTGCCAATCTGACACAGGCAAAGGTTCAATATCAAACACATCCAGGACTGCATGAGAAATGTGCTCACTCTCCAGGGCGGCATGCAGATCATCATCATTGACGATGGCACCACGGGCAAAATTGATCAGGGAGGCACCTTGCGGCAATTGTGCCAGTATGCGTGCATTGATCAGGCCCCTGGTGTCCGGTGTTAAGGGGAGCAGACACACCAGGATATCGGTCTTTGCCAGCATTGCAGGCAACTCATTTTCGCCGTTAAAACATTCGACCCCGGCGATCAATTTCGGGCTGCGGCTCCAGCCACAAACAGTAAATCCTGCCTGCAGCAAACTTTGCGCTGCCGCTTCGCCCAAGGCCCCCAACCCTAGCAGACTAACCGTTCTTTGACTGGCTGCAACATATTCCCGCGGCTGCCATTTTTTTTGCACCTGCTGCCGGGCATAAACTGGTATCTCTCGATGTAGGTAAAGTACCCAGGTCAGTACGGCTTCTGCCATAGTGCTTGCCAGCTGCGGGTCAACCAGGCGCACGATTTCCAGGTCAGTTTTGCCCAAATCCGCGACCAGGCGCTCTACTCCGGCCCAGACACTATGCACCCATTGCAGTTGCGGCAATTGCTGCAACTCTGCCGGGTTGGGATTGGCGACGATGGCGACTTTACATGCGGCTTTTGCGGCATCGCTCATGTCACCAAAGGCAACTAACTGCTCTTCAGGCATGGCTGTCTGCAGAGCCTGTACCCAGGCTTGTGTGTGGGCATAGCCAGGCGCGGCCAAAAAGGGAATGACATTCGGGATCAGATTCGATTTCATTTATCGTAAACGCTATCAAGATGATTAAAACCCTTGATTTCTATGGGATTACCAGAAGGATCAAGAAAAAACATGGTGGCCTGCTCACCAGACTGCCCGGCAAAGCGTATTGCTGGTGCCATTACAAATTCAATTTGCTGAGCCAGTAAGCGATCTGCCAATGCCTGCCAGTCTGACATGGCAAGTATCACGCCCAGGTGCGGCATAGGCACCATGTGCTCGCCTACCCTGCCAGTGTTAGTTGTGGCAAATGGCTGGCCCAGGTGCAAGGATATCTGATGTCCAAAAAAATCAAAATCTACCCAGGTAGCCGTGCTGCGTCCTTCTGCGCAACCCAGCACGCCAGTATAAAACTGCCTGGCTTCATCAAGGTCTCGCACATGGTAGGCGAGGTGAAATAAGGCTTTCATGACATATATCTCCTGATCGTCAAAGTGCTATAGCAATGGTCATACGGCAATAGTGATGCAGTACAGGTAGATGCTAGCGCCTACCATCCAAAAGAGATAGCATATAATTTTTAATGCATTCAAAAGAAATTTTTATGGATAGCCGTTATTTGCAAAGCCTGATCGCTACCATAGACCATGGGTCCATCGCCGAGGCTGCACGTGCTGAAAACCTGACTGCCGCCGCCATCAGCCAACGCATCCAGGCTCTGGAAAGGGAATTCGGCCTCCCCCTGCTTTCCAGGTTAGCGCATACGGCAAAGCCAACGGAGGCTTGTTTGCACTTGTTGCCACGGGCGCGTCATATAGTCCGTGAAGTGGCTTTACTAGCCGGTGACACTGATATTAACGGCTTGATTGGCACGATCAGGATAGGTGCCATTTCAACTGCCATGACAGGTATGCTCCCCCAGGTATTGCGGCATTTGACACAAAACGCCCCCAATTTAAAACCTGGCATCGTCCCCGGCACTTCGCGCTCTTTATATCAGGCCTTAGTCAATGACGAGATAGATGCAGCGATTTTGGTGGCTCCTGTTTTTGAGTTACCTAAAAGCCTGCAAATGTACAAGATCAGGAGTGAAGCTTTGGTTTTGCTATCCAGACGCGCGCCGCAAGATGGCATACCGACCGCATTGCAGTCCCGGCCTTATCTGCGCTATGACCCCAGTGCCTGGGGTGGGCGATATGCTGAAAAGTACCTGAAAGATCAAGGTTTAACACTGGAAGCCATGTGTGACCTGGATGCGCTGGAAACCATCGCCATGCTGGTTGCCGATGATGTCGGCGTCAGCCTGGTACCACATTGGTCAGGGCTGGAAAAACTGGCGCAGGATTGCATACTCACACCCATCTCAGACCCCGGCTATGCACGCGATCTGGTCTTGATGAGCAAGCTCCAGCATCCGCGGCCCAGCATGCTGACACTCTTGTCGCAGGCATTGGGAATCAAGCTGTAGAATGCGAGCCCATTTGCGTCAAGGCATCTGCCATTTGATTTTTGTGGCGCGGCACCCAGCACACCTGCAATTGCTCAAAGGCTGCGGCCAGAGTCTGGGCCTGTTGGCGATACTCCAGCAGGCGGGCCAGTTTGCTAGCCTTTCTCTGATTAAAATCGTCAATCACCACCTGGCTGTCACCATGTACGAGCAAGTGCCGCACCTGATGCTGTCGCGCCTGCTCCAATACCAGTAACAAGCTGCTATATTCTGCGTCGCAACTATCGCCATATTCGAAATTCCTGACATATTTAAAACTATGGCCATCCGGCGAGGTCAGTACACAGGCGATCTGGCACTTGCCTGGATTCGGCAAAGCTGAACCATCAAACCATGCCAGCCATGTGTCTGCTGTTTTATGCGCGGACTGCTGCGAAGATTGCTGAGTCAATCTTTGCTGTAGCTTCTCTGACTTTCTTGCCAGCTTTTGGGCCTGGTCCACACTTTTTATCTCACTGCGTTGCTCAGCCAATTGCGATATGTCTTGCAAGCCTGCATGCTGCATGCTTTGCTCCAGACATATCAGCAAGGCTTGTTCAATGGGGAACTTTTGTAGTTTTACCAATCGTCGGCTTCGCACTTGCTCCTTGCGGGTGGCGATTGCTTTCAATTGCTGGTAGGTGAAAATGACTGGCATAGCGCTTCTAAAATTGGAGTATATTGATGTCCTGATGTGACCGCCACTGGTCGCAATCATGGCTGGCGTCAGGTATTCAAACTGGTATTCTGCATGATATTGACTTACTACATAAAGGAAATACATCATGCTTGAATTAAGACCCAATTGTGAACGCTGCGACTGTGACTTGCCACCAGATTCTGCCAGGGCACGCATCTGTACTTTTGAATGCACCTTCTGCGCTGATTGTGTGGATGGCCCCCTGCAAGGAATATGTCCGAATTGTGGCGGAAACTTTGTTCCGCGTCCGATTCGGCCCCAGAACAAGCTGACCAACAATCCCGCATCCACCAAACGCGTGCATGCAAAGACGAATTAAAATTTATAACGCGAAACCTTCACCATGTCCAAATCTGTCCTTAGTCCACGTCATATTTTGATTGCTGCCATCGTCATCCTGCTGTGGGGGATGAATTTCGTGGTCATCAAGATAGGCTTGAAAGGTATACCACCTTTTTTGATGGGGGCTTTGCGTTTCCTTTTGGTGGCGTTTCCGGCAATTTTCTTTTTACCGCGCCCCAAAGTATCTTTCAAATTACTGGTGGCCTATGCCATGTTCATCAGTCTGGGGCAGTTTGCTTTTCTGTTTTCTGCCATGGCGGTTGGCATGCCCGCTGGATTGGCTTCACTGGTCTTGCAGGCACAGGCTTTCTTCACGGTAGGCTTGTCTGCCATGGTGTTTGGTGACAAGTTGCGACCCAGCAATTTGCTAGGCATGCTGGTCGCCAGCACAGGCTTGATACTGCTGGGTAGCGCCAGCATTGCCAGTTCAGCCAGCCAGGTGACGCTGGCTGGTTTTGCCCTGACTTTATGTGCGGCATTTTCCTGGGCCAGCGGGAATGTCATCAATAAAAAAATAGGTGTGACCAATGCATTGAGCCTGGTGTCCTGGAGCGCCTTGATCCCTATATTGCCCTTCTTTTTGCTTTCTTACCTGTTCGAAGGTGGCGATGTTATCTTGCATAGCTTGCGCAATATGAGCTTGTCATCCGGTCTGACGATAGTGTATCTGGCTGTCGCAGCGACCCTGATAGGCTATACCTTATGGGGCAAACTCCTGGCCAGCTTACCCACTCACCTGGTGGCACCGCTGACCTTGATGGTGCCTGTAGTGGGCCTGACTGCGGCATGGGTATTACTGGATGAAGCATTAAATCAAACACAATTATTAGGGGCTGCTACGGTGATGCTGGGTTTAGTTGTCAATGTCTTTGGCAGCAAACTTGCGTATGGCGTGCGCCGCATATTTGCCTGATTCATCCCGATATCATGCCTCGCACACAAGCAGTTTACTTTTTATTACTACCGGATACCTTGTTGCTGGACATAGCCGGGCCAGCGGATGCGCTTTTATTCGCCAACCGTTATCAGGATGAAGTAGGTTTTGAGCTGCATTTCATCAGTCCGCAACAAAATATCAATTCATCCGTGGGCTTGCAGCTTGGACCTCTGCAAGCTTTGCCAGCACAATTTGACGCAGATGCGATTCTGGTTTTACCTGGCCTGATTGGCGGCAATGAAGTGTATGCACTACCCGATGCACAAGTCGCCATCAAATGGCTGGCGCAACACGTGCAGACCAGCCACAGACTGGTTTGTATTTGCTCTGGTGCCTTGCTGGCAGCGCACGCAGGCTTATTGCGCGGACATAAGGCGACTACCCATCACAATCATTGCCACGAACTGGCCAGCATAGACAGCTCTATCAAGGTAGAAGAAAACCGTATTTTTGTTGAAGATGGTCGTATTAGTAGCAGTGCCGGTGTCACTGCGGGCATAGACCTGGTACTGCATCTGGTCAGTGAGCTGACCGGGCCACTGACAGCCAGCGCCGTTGCCCGCAACCTGGTGGTGTATATGCGCCGCTCCGGGAATGATCCGCAATTATCCCCCTGGCTGAAACACCGTAGCCACCTGCATCCTGCCGTGCATAAAATGCAAGATGCGATGGTGAAAGACCCGGCACATTCATGGAATTTAACTGAGCTGGCCAATATTGCCTGCAGCAGTAGTCGCCATGCCACACGTGTCTTCAAGCTACATACTGAAGTATCAATACAAGCCTATCTGACTTCACTTCGTTTATCATTGGCGAGTAAATTCTTAAGCAATACGGATTGGTCGATAGAACGCATCGCTGAGGCATCTGGTTTTGGTTCTGCAAGGCAATTCAGGCGCATTTGGAATATGCACTTCCCTGCCCCGCCTTCAGCTTCGCAATTCAGATAAACTGTCGCGTTGACGATTTATCCGGGCCAGACTTGGATTATTAATTTACCCGGATTAATTTTTATAGATAGATAGTATGCTGCGCATCTGCCCAAAATGTAGTTATATACGCAAGGAAACCGACGATTGTCCTGAGTGGCAATGTCCATCCTGCCAGGTCGCCTACAATAAAGCGGGCGACCTGCCTGGAGCCCATAACAGAAGTCCCGCCCGCAGCAACAGGAATAGTCAGGTAAATGAAGCTTCGTCTTCCAGTGCCGGAAAATGGCTGATCGCACTGGTCATTTTTAGTGGCATTAGCTTGCAGGGCTATATCAGTTACAAGAAAACCAAAAAACAAGAGGCAATTGCGGCACAAAATCTGGCGGAAGCAAGAAACGCAAGGGCATCCAAAACTACCGGGCAAACCCTGCAACAGCCAGTCGTCACATTGTATGGCACTGGCTGGTGTGGTTATTGCATTGCAGCCAGAAGCTTTTTCAAAGCGAACGGCATAGCATATACAGACCTGGATGTGGAAAAAAGTAAGGAAGACTACAATTCTTACAGTAAATTTGGTAAAAAAGGTATCCCGGTCATCACCATAGATAATGATGTTATTGAGGGATTTGAAGAGAGCGAAATCCGTAAAAAACTGGACCAGTGGTTAAACAAAGCTTGATACCCTGATTGGAGGCTATATGCGACTGAAATCCATGCTGTTCTTAAGCATCGGTATGTTATCTTGCAGTACCAGTTGGGCAGGAAATAGCATACAAGATGTGCAATGGTTACAAGGCTGCTGGCAAGCTGCGGGGGCTGAAACGGGCTCTGAAGAACATTGGCTGGCCCCTGCCGGTGGCAGCATGCTGGGCATGGGGCGTACAGTGCGCAAAGGCAAAACAGTCGCCTGGGAATTCATGCGCATACTGGAAAATGCCGACAGCCTGACATTCACGGCTATCCCTTCTGGCAAGCCGGAAGCCAGTTTTCAATTATTGTCACTCGACAAACAAAGAGTGGTCTTTGAAAACCCCAGACCAGAATTCCCGCAGCGCGTCATTTATCAGTTGAATGCAGATGGCAGCCTGCTGGGACGCATAGAAGGGAAAATCAAAGACCAGGAAAAAGGCATAGACTTCCCCATGCAAAAAATACCTTGCAGCAGATAAGCTCTCATCGAATACATCTGGCAATAAAAAACCGCATCTCTGCGGTTTTTTATTGCCATTCAAACGGGAGAAGTGACAATCACAGCCCGGTATGTTTTGCGATAAAGGCTTTCATCGCAGTCACATCAGCAGTCATGACTTCAAAGCGTTGCGGCAAAGCTTCGATATTCTCAAAGCCTGCTGGGCGCTCCGCGTCGCGACCTAAAGCTTCCTTGATGGTTTCATTGAATTTTGCAGGTAAAGCAGTTTCCAGCACGACCATGGGGACGCCTTCTTGCAAATGTTCAAGGGCAACCTTGATGCCATCTGCGGTATGGGTGTCAATGGTGATGTTAAATTCTTTTTCTACCTGGCGTATGGTTTGCAAGCGGTCTGCATGCACTGATTTGCCAGAAACAAAACCAAACTTGGCGATCTTGCCAAACTCGTTACCGTCGCTGCCTGGTTTGCCAGACAAATCAAAACCGCCTTCGGTTTCGACTTTTTTGAACAAAGCCGCAACGCGGCTAGCATCCCTATCCAGTAAATCATAGATAAAGCGCTCAAAATTCGAAGCCTTGGAGATATCCATGGATGGGCTGGTGGTATGCCAGGTTTCAGCCGATTTACGTACACGGTAAATACCTGTGCGGAAAAATTCATCCAGCACATCATTTTCATTAGTCGCCACGACCAGCTTATCAATAGGCAAACCCATCATGCGGGCAATGTGGCCAGCGCAGATATTGCCGAAATTACCAGAGGGTACAGTGAACGAAACTTTTTGTTCATTGCTGGTCGTTGCACTCAGATAGCCACGGAAATAATACACAACCTGTGCCACCACACGCGCCCAGTTGATGGAATTGACGGTGCCTATTTTTTGGCGGTTTTTGAATTCCAGATCATTTGAGACTGCCTTGACCATGTCCTGGCAATCATCAAAGACGCCTTCGACAGCGATATTGAAAATGTTCGGATCTTGCAGGCTGAACATTTGTGCAGTCTGGAAGGCGCTCATTTTCTTGTGCGGGGACAACATGAAAACACGTATGCCTTTTTTGCCGCGCATTGCATATTCAGCAGCGCTGCCAGTGTCACCAGAGGTTGCACCAAAAATATTCAGTTCTGCGCCATTCTTTGCCAGGGTGTATTCAAACAAATTACCCAGCAATTGCATGGCCATGTCTTTAAATGCAAGGGTCGGGCCGTTGGACAGGGCTTGCAATACCAGCTTGCGGCCATTCTTGTCCTGCAATACACGCAAGGGCGTGATTTGCGCAGCGGATTCATCGCTACGTGCATTTTTATACACATCCGAGGTATAAGTCTGTTCTGCCAGTGCTCTCAAATCTGCTTCCGGAATATCCGTTGCAAATTTTTTCAAGACTTCAAATGCCAGCCCGGCATAAGACAACTTGCGCCAGGCATCCAGCTCGACATCAGTGACTTGCGGGTAGCTTGTTGGCAGGTAAAGGCCGCCATCAGGAGCCAGACCACCTAAGAGTATTTCCGAGAAATTTTGTGCTGCGGTATGCCCGCGTGTTGAAGCGTATTGCATAAGTCGACAGGATGAGGGAAAGATTGATGGGAAGAATAAAGCGAATATTCTTCCTATTATAACTTTCCTAGGTTCTTGAAACCT
This sequence comes from Undibacterium sp. Di27W, assembly GCF_049340345.1. Taxonomy (NCBI): domain Bacteria; kingdom Pseudomonadati; phylum Pseudomonadota; class Betaproteobacteria; order Burkholderiales; family Oxalobacteraceae; genus Undibacterium; species Undibacterium sp. Di27W. The sequence goes on from NZ_JBMPOS010000011.1 coordinate 175,873, forward strand.
CTGTAAATTTGGCAAAAATCCATTTTCATGCCTGCTTCATTCGGCCTGCAGTCTTTCCGGGTGAGAATAGACCACAAAACCATGCTCGCGGACAAAGCCTAACAGGCAAATGCCCGCTTGCCCGGCGAGATCAATCGCTAACGAGGTGGGTGCAGACAATGCAGCCAGAATGGCAATATTGGCGCGTGCTGCTTTTTGCACCAGTTCATAGCTGATACGGCTACTCATCAAGAGAAAGCCTGGATCAGATGCTTTAGGAGCAGTTTTGGCGTTTGCCAAAGCGCCAAGCAATTTATCCAGGGCATTATGTCGCCCCACGTCTTCGCGTAAGGCCAGTATCTCACCTTGCATGTCTACCCAGGCAGCAGCATGGACTGCGCCTGTTTGTGAATTAATAACTTGTCGTGCATTCAACGCCTGCAAGGCCTTGTATAAGCTGGCTGATGATAATTGTTCGACAAGTGCAGTCTTGATCGCCGGTAGTTGCATGGGCAAAGCCTGCAAGCTGTCTTTCCCACACAGGCCGCAACCAGTATTGCCCGCCAGACTGCGCCGCCGCTCTTTCAGGGTCGCAAAGCGTGCTGCCGAGATACGCATTTGTACTTCTATGCCAGGCACATCTGGATTGGAAATGCATTCAATCTCATAAATCTCACTGGTATCGTCAACAATCGCTTCAGATAAGCTAAAGCCCAAAGCAAAGTCTTCCAGATCCAAAGGTGTAGTCAGCATGACTGCGTGGGAAATACCGTTGTAAATTAGGGCAACCGGCACTTCTACTGCCACCTGATCCAGCAGCGTCATGCTTGCCTGGCCATGAAAACTGACTCTTTGCACCTGATGTTGCCTGACGCCCGTCGAGACGGCTTCATCCTCTGCAGGCGCGGCAATTTCCTGGCATACCTGCCGACCAGCTTCTGTCAGGCTCAGCATACTGCGCTCACCATCTTGTTCCAGCTTTACCCAGCCAGCCCCCTGATGCTGCCCCACACTTTGCTCACCAAGATAGGCGATACAGCGTAACAAGGAGCTCTGCCTCACCCCCAGACGCTTGCACAGGCGAGGCAAGGACACTGCCTCAGTATGATTGCTTAACTCAGCCATGAGTTCAAGGCCGAGTTTATCTTGCAAATTATCCAGTGAATTCATTTAACCCCGCATTAAACCTGGGCGTGATGGGTATGTATGATCACAGGTATCGATTTCGAGGTAGGTGTACGTGCATGATCGGCAAAACTGGACAAGGGCACCAGGCCATTGGTTTCCGGGAAATAGGCGGCCAGACAGCCCTGGGGAATATTGTATTCAACCAGCATGAAGCGCTTTGCCCGTCGTTGCACGCCATCATCGCACAGGCTTTCCATATCTATCCAGTCACCTGCTTGCATGCCCAGTGCCTTGATATCATCTTTATTGATGAACAAAACACGACGCTCACCAAATACACCGCGATACCTGTCATTCATACCATAGATGGTGGTATTGAATTGATCATGTGAACGCATGGTCGCCAGATTGAAGACTGGCGATTGTCTTTTCCTGCGCGCCTGATGTATGGGCAAATCAACAGGTACAGCATGAGTATTGAAATTGGCCTTGCCTGTAGCCGTCATCCATACGCGCTCAGATGCAGTATTACGCAAATGAAAACCACCTGGTACTTGGACGCGCTCATTGAAATTGGCAAAATCATCGAACACAGCAGCGATTTTGTCGCGTATGCGGCTATAGTCGGCCTGCAACCAAGCCCACTGCGTTTTGCTGCGATCTTTGAGTGTCGCCTGCGCCAGACGAGCAACCACCGCCACTTCAGACAACAAGTCTGCCGATGCGGGTGGGTTAATGCCAGACGACAGATGCACCATGCTCATGGAATCTTCAACCGTCACGGTTTGCGGCCCGGTTTCCTGGATATCGATTTCAGTACGTCCCAGGCAAGGCAAGATAATGGCACTCTCGCCGCAGATCAAATGGCTGCGATTGAGCTTGGTTGTCACATGCACTGTCAATACACAGTTTCTCAAGGCCTTGTGCGTCACTTCAGTATCCGGGGTGGCCGTTGCGAAATTGCCGCCCATGCCAAAAAACACCTTACCACTTTCATTGAGCATGGCCTGTATGGCGCCTACGGTATCGTAGCCATGTTTTTGCGGTGGCTGGAAATCAAATACCTGGCCCAGACGCTCAAGGAAGGCTGGCTTCGGTTTTTCCACTATGCCCATGGTACGATCACCCTGCACATTACTATGGCCCCGGACAGGACAAGGCCCAGCCCCAGGACGGCCAATATTGCCGCGCAAGAGTAAAAGGTTGACGATCATCTGTATAGTTGCTACGGAATGCTTGTGCTGGGTTATGCCCATGCCCCAGCAAGCGATGACCTTGCCAGCGCTCATATAGGTATCTGCAGCGCGTTGTATCTGCGCCCTGTCGAGGCCAGACTCCCTGACAATCACGTCCCAGGGTTCTGCAAGTGCTTGAGCAGCAAATTGCTCAAAATTGGCGGTATGTTCGGCGATGAATTCGACATCGATAATTCTGTGTCGCCCTTCAGCTTGCGCCAGTTGATCTGCTTCCAGCACACATTTGATCATGCCCTTGACTGTCGCCAGGTCACCACCAATTTTCAATTGAAAATAGTCAGACGAAATAGTGGATGCCTGATCTGTCAGCATATCCAGCGCATTTTGCGGGTTCTGGAATTTCTCCAGGCCACGCTCGCGCAAGGGATTGAAAGAGACAATGGCAGCACCACGCTTGGACGCAGCGCGCAACTCACCCAGCATGCGCGGATGATTGGTCCCTGGATTTTGTCCAAAAATCAAAATCGCATCAGCCTGCTGGAAATCTGACAGCAATACCGTGCCCTTGCCTATGCCGATAGCTTCACGCATGGCAAAGCCTGATGGTTCGTGACACATATTCGAACAATCAGGGAAATTATTAGTACCAAATTCACGTACAAACAATTGATACAGGAAAGCTGCTTCATTACTGGTGCGACCTGAAGTATAAAAAATCGCATCGTCAGGCTTGGGCAAGGCATTGAGATGCCTGGCAATGGTGTCAAAAGCCTGGTCCCAGTTAATGACCTGATATCTGTCGCTGGTGCGGTCATAGAGCATGGGATGAGTCAGGCGGCCCTGGGATTCCAGCCAATAATCTGACTTTTCTGACAATTCACTGACGGTATAGCTGGAAATCACTTCCGGCGTGGCACGCCTGGCGGTCGACTCAGCAGCAACTGCCTTGGCGCCGTTTTCGCAAAACTCAAAGGTAGAAGTGTGATCCGCATCTGGCCAGGCACAGCCCGGACAATCAAAGCCATCGGGCTGGTTGGCGGACAACAGAGTCAAAGCGCCCTTCTTGGGTATGCCTTGCTCAAATATCTGTTGAGCTACACTTTTTAACGCGCCCCAGCCACCTGCTGGCCTGTTATACACTTGAATTGTTTTATTCTTGCTCATACTTGCTTATTATCTCCACACAACAAAGGCTATTACCACAAGCATAATTGCAGCCCTGCGGCAAAATATTATGTGGCAAACAAGATTACAGGCTAAATCTTACCAGAATCCGCATAAGAGTATGACTATGGCTATTAGCGATGAATGACGACGAGCAAGGCTTTGGCTTCAGTTTTACCGAGATTGCGGATAGCATGATTTTTGTCTGCTTCATAACGTGCCGTAGCACCCAGCTTGAGTTTCTTGCGCGTGCCTTCCACTTCAACCTCGACACTGCCATTGAGCAAAGTCAAGTGCTCTGAAGCACCCGGATCATGCGAATTTGACACCAGGGCGCCGCCAGGTGCGAGGGTCAGTTCATACCATTCATATTTACCCGCCAGCTCCATAGGTCCCAGTATGCGCAGCACATAGCCAGCATGCTCACCTGGCAATGTCGGTGTTTCGTGTGCTTCCAATACTCGGATGGGGTCAAGTTTGGGTGACTCAGATGACAATAGTTCCGCAATGCTGACACCCAAAGCATTTGCCAATCTCCATGCAACAGCTATAGTGGGATTAGCCTTTTCCCTTTCTATCTGCGACAACATGGACTTCGACACGCCAGCCGTACGCGATAAATCTTCCAGCGTCAAACCACGCTCCAGACGCATTTTTTGCAAAGTCGCGCCAACTTCTGGCGGCGTATTAGGTAGAACTTTTTTCATAAAGGCTCTTGCATCAAGTGTATAAGCTAGCTTAATATTCGATATATCGAACTTTAGTTCTAGATATTGAATTATTCAAATATTTTAGGAATTTCCAACAATAGTGTAACAGTGCCTTTGATCTATAGATAAGGAATTGCCAGCATTTCATCAAAAACTGGCAAACAAAGATCAAAGTGCACAGCAACACACCAGATACACGGGGGACACCACCATGAGTCAAACCACTTCCAGAACAAACTTCATCAACGGCTTGGCCAGCAATCTCGACAATTTGCGCGAGCAAGGCTTGTACAAGCCAGAACGCGTGATTGCTTCCCGTCAGGGTTCTGAAGTCACTTGTGATGATGGCCGCAAACTCATTAATTTATGCGCGAACAATTATCTGGGTCTGTCTGGTGATGAATCCATGGTACAGGCATCTATAGCCGCTACTGAGCAATATGGTTATGGCCTGTCCTCAGTACGTTTTATTTGCGGTACGCAAACCGTGCACAAACAACTGGAAACAGCCTTATCTGCCTTCCTGGGCACGGAAGACTGCATCCTTTATGCTGCCGCATTTGATGCCAATGGTGGTGTATTTGAACCCTTGTTCGATGAAAATGACGCCATCATCTCAGATGCACTGAATCATGCATCCATCATAGATGGCATACGCCTGTGCAAGGCAGCTCGCTTCCGTTATGCCCATAATGATATGGCTGACCTGGAAAAACAATTGATAGCTGCTGCTGAGAAGCGCCACCGCATCATCGTCACTGATGGCGTGTTCTCCATGGATGGCACTATCGCCCAGCTCGACAAGATCTGTGATCTGGCTGATAAATATGATGCACTGGTCATGATCGATGAATGCCATGCATCCGGCTTCATGGGCGCGACTGGGCGTGGCACCCATGAACACCACAATGTTCTGGGCCGCATAGATATTATTACTGGTACTTTGGGAAAAGCACTGGGTGGTGCCATGGGTGGTTTCACGGCCGCACGCAAGGAAGTCATCGACACACTGCGTCAAAAATCCCGCCCTTACCTGTTTTCCAATACCCTGGCACCCTCGATAGCTGGTGCCTCCCTTTCTGTACTGGAGCGTTTGTCCAGCTCGACTGAATTGCGTGACCGCCTGCATGCCAACACTGCGCACTTCCGTCGTGAAATCGAAGCACTGGGCTTTACCATCAAGCCGGGTACCCATCCTGTCGTCCCCGTCATGCTGTTCGATGCACCGGTTGCGCAAAAATTTGCCGCGCGCCTGTATGAACTGGGCGTGCTGGTGACTGGCTTCTTTTATCCGGTCGTTCCCATGGGGCAAGCCCGTGTGCGTGTACAACTGTCCGCTGCCCATACGACTGAACAATTGAATACTGCCCTGGCTGCATTTGCCCAGGCTGGTCGCGAATTAAACATCATTAAGTAAGGGATATCCATGGAACGTATTTTAGTGATCGGTGCCAACGGCCAGATCGGCAGTGAGTTGGTGGAAGCATTGGCAAACCAGCATGGCGCAGACAATGTAGTCGCCGCCGATATCAGGCCTGAAAGCCTGTATGGCGCAAAAATCTATGAAGTCATTGATGTCTTGAACCCTGAGAGACTGGCGCAAGTCGTGGTGCAATACGATATCACCCAGGTGTATCAACTGGCAGCCATGCTGTCCGCCACTGGCGAACAAGCACCGCTGAAAGCCTGGACACTGAACATGGATGGCTTGCTCAACATCCTGGAACTGGCACGCACCCGCAATGAAGCCGGCAAACCACTGAAAGTATTCTGGCCATCATCGATTGCCGCATTTGGCCCAAATACGCCAGCAGTCAATACGCCGCAATATACGATAATGGATCCCAGCACTATCTACGGCATCAGCAAACTGGCTGGCGAACGCCTGTGCGAATATTATTTCCAGAAATATGGCGTCGACGTGCGCAGCATACGTTACCCTGGCATCATCAGCTATAAATCACCTCCGGGTGGTGGCACTACGGATTATGCGATCGCCATTTTCCACTCGGCACTGCTGGGCAAGACATATGAGTGCTTCCTGGAGTCAGAAACCACCCTGCCCATGATTTATATGCCGGATGCCATACGCGCCACGATCTCATTGATGGATGCACCGGCTGCCAAACTTTCTATACGTTCATCCTACAATGTTGCAGGTTTAAGCTTTAATCCACGGGAATTAGCGTTTGCAATCAAACAAAATTTGCCCGCATTTGACATACACTACGCGCCTGACAGCCGTCAGGCCATCGCCGCCTCCTGGCCACAAAGCCTGGATGACAGCGTAGCGACCGCCGACTGGGGCTGGCAAGCACAAGTAGGCCTGCAACAACTGGTGGAAGACATGCTGAAAAACATTCGTGTCGATCAAAAGGCGTTGAAGGAGTTGGGCCAGGCGGCATAAATAATTAACAGAGACAAGTAAAGAGGTGAATTGATGGACATGCGTGTATTCGAATTATTTAAAATAGGCGTGGGCCCATCAAGCTCCCATACGGTCGGCCCCATGCTGGCAGCCCGCAGGTTTTTACTTGAATCTGCCGATTTGTATAAGGCGTCCAAAGTACAGGTCGCCTTATATGGTTCTCTCGCACTGACTGGCCATGGCCATGCAACAGACAAGGCCGTTTTACTGGGTTTGATGGGTGAGACACCGCAGGACCTCGTTCCTGAAAGCGTGGATGAAAAGCTGGCAGCCCTGGCCAGTTCAGGCAAAATGAATTTATTGGGTGAATACCCGGTCAAATTTGATGTTGCCGCAGATATACTCTGGTTCAAGCAAGAAGTATTGCCCGGCCACCCGAATGGCATGAAATTCATACTGACGCGCAATGATGGCAGCAGTTTTGAAAAAATATATTATTCCACAGGCGGCGGCTTTATCTATTCGGCAGAAGAACTGGCAAATCCTGACTCTGACGAGAGTGGCGAAAGAAAACCCCTGCCCTACCCCTTTGGCACCATGGCTGAATTGCTGGCCCATGGCAAACGCACAGGCTTGTCCATCACCGACATGTTGCGCGCCAATGAAAACGTACACTGTAGCGACGAAGAACTCGATGCTGGCCTGGATAAAATCTGGTCAGTCATGAAGGGTTGCATCTCTCGTGGCTTACAAACGTCTGGCGAATTGCCAGGTGGCTTGCATGTCAAGCGTCGCGCTGCCAAATTATGGCGTGCGGCTAATGAAACGGCTGATGTATTGCCACATGATGGCCTGCACCGCGTGAGTCTGTATGCCATGGCCGTCAATGAAGAAAATGCCGCTGGCGGCCGCGTGGTCACTGCGCCCACCAATGGTGCTGCTGGCATTATCCCGGCTGTGTTGCGCTATTACGCAGAAGACTGCAAACCCAGTCATCCTGAGCAAGGCATACGTAATTTCATGCTGGCAGCGTCTGCCATAGGTATGCTGTGCAAAAAGAATGCCTCGATCTCCGGTGCTGAAATTGGTTGCCAGGGCGAAGTCGGCGTCGCCTGCGCCATGGCGGCGGCCGGTTTGACAGCTGCCCTTGGTGGTAGCAACGAGCAAATTGAATCGGCAGCAGAAATCGGCATAGAACACCATCTGGGTATGACTTGTGACCCTATCGGTGGCCTGGTGCAAATCCCCTGCATAGAGCGCAATGGCATGGGCGCAGTCAAGGCAATTACTGCAGCATCATTATCCTTGCGTAGTGATGGCACGCATCATGTCAGTCTGGATGATGTAATAGAAACCATGCGTGCGACAGGTTTTGACATGCAAGCCAAGTACAAGGAAACCTCCCTGGGTGGCCTGGCTGTGCATGTAGTCACCGTCAATTACGCAGCTTGCTGACAAATAAGAAATCATACTGAAGCACTGCAAAGTGCTTCAGTCTTTTTCTGTCCCGCCAAAACTATAACGCAAACCCAGCCAGATCATGCGCGGTGCGCTGGGCGTGTAAAAAGTCGTCCCTTTCACATCAGAATTACTGTATCCGCCATTCGGCGTAACAGCATATGGCCCGAGTTGACCCGCCGTGTAGTAGTGCCGATCAAACACGTTGCTGACATTGATGGAAAATTTCAAGCCTGGAACAGGTCGGTAGCTGGCAGACAGGTTAATTACTGCATACGCAGGCAGAGTTCCGGTGCCAAAACCTCTTAGACCATCAGATACATGAGCATTGTTCTCATTGCCTCGCACAAAACTCTTGCCAACTGCTAGCATCTCCATCCCCGTAGAAATGTGAGTATTGAATTCATAATCGGCATGCGCTTTAAAAACCTGTTGCGGGATCAGCGGTATCAAGTCGCCTGGCTTGACTGAGATGCTGCCATTAACATTTGCAGCGCTATTGTTTTGCGCACCTAAGATGTCTGCGCTCTGGTAACTCGCCTTCATCCAGGTGTAATTCAATCCGTAATTGAAATTATCTTGTTCACCGGAAATGCCCAGCTCCAGCCCTTGACGTCTGGTTTGCCCGAAGTTCTTGAAATAACCAGTCGCGGCAGAATTAGCGACGAAAAGTATATCGTCCTGATTCTGCCCCCAAAATATTCCTGCATTCCATGAAATCTTTCCTGGCAACTTGCCGCGCAAGCCAGCTTCCCAGGTTTTGGAAATCACTTGCTTCAGCGCCGGGTCACCTGCCATGGAATTCGGCAGCCTGCATCCAAAATCAGGATCAGCGCAACCCAGCTCTATGGAAGTGGGTGCTCTGCTGCTTTCACTATAACCAGCATAAAGATTCATGGAAGGATTTGGCACATAGCTGAGGCCAACAGCCGGATTGAAACGCCGGAAACTATGTTCACCATCGAGAGAACCGCGCTGGCTACCCTTGGTCGTGGCATTATTATAGGGATAAAGTTTGTCAGTATTTTTCAGACTGGTTTTATTATAGCGAGCCGAAAGCGTCAAATGCCAGGCATCTGCCACAGATAAAGTATCGCTACCAAACAAGCTCCAGGTAGTTGTTTGCCCATCCAGAGCTACACGCTGGTCAAAAGCATTTTCAGAGTTCTGTGTGCCGTCAGCATAAGCATTGACAGTGGTAATGCTACGATCAGGATTGAGGTAGCCAAACTGGCTGGCCTGATTAAAACTGGTACGACTGGCATCATAGCCAGCGCCAACGACTACCTGATTGCCATATCCAGCAACTTTACTCACTGAACTAAGCTGAGCACTCAGACCATAGTTTTGCTGACGGGTATTAGTGTTGGTCACAATACCCGTACACTTTTCATTTGGCTCAGCACTCGTGCCCGCCTGGGCAATACAGCGTAAACGAGGGAAAGCAAAAGTCGCACTGGTCCTGCTATTACTGCTTTCATTCACTGGGCTATAGCCATGCGCCAGCAACCAGTTTTTATCGGCCGCCTGTCCCGTGTAATACACGGACTCTCCCAGGGCATCTTCATTCAGGTCACCATTCGTGGTCGCTGTGCGGGTATTACGGTAGTAGGCATTGCCAGACAATAGTAGTTTGTCGCTAAGATTGCTTCTGGCTTCCAGGTTCACAAAACTGGCCCGGTTTTTTGTCACGTCAGGCAGGGTAAATACGCTAGCATAGCGTTCATTCAGCAACTGCTGCTCCTGCGAGCCATTGCCTGTCATCTGGGTGTTGGCCCAGGCATAACTTAACTTGAGTTCAGTTTTTTCATTGTGCCAGCCCAGCATGCCAAAGAATTGCTGCAGCCGCGAAGGCGAGGCATCGCGCCAGCCATCTTCCTGATATTGGTTCGCGGCAAAGTACCAATCCCAGCCCTGCTGATTAGCCCCACCGTGTTCCATGCTGATCATTCTGCGCGCATAAGACCCTGCACCTGCTTCCAAAGATGTTCCAGCATCATGTCTGCCATCCTTGGTTTGCAGGGAAAGCGCGCCACCCAGTGTGTTCAATCCAAATAGTGGATTTGATCCTGACATCAGGGTTACAGAAGAAATCGCTGCCTTGGGAATCAAATCCCACATAACAACATCTCCAAATGGCTGGTTCAGGCGCACTCCATCAAGATAGACTGACAAACCCTGAGGCGTACCCAGCAAAGGAGATGCGGTATAACCGCGGTAATTTACATCATTCATGTAGGGATTACCCTGAACATCATTGACATGCACGCTACCCAGGTAGCGATTGAAGAAATCCGAAATATTCAGTGCGCCGCTTTTATCCAGGTCTTTACTGGTGGCCGTTTGTATCGCAGATGGAATTTGTTCCTTGCTTAAGCCCATTCCCGGTAAAACAGTAACGCCTATGATTTCAACTGTAGGGCTGACTATGGTTTCATTTGCGGCTCGCGCAAGCTGGGTGAAGCTGCCAAGAAATACAGCAAGGGCCATCAGGGGCCAGGTAATGTGCCTGGGAATAAATAAGGAATTCATAGCCTCACATATTTGCTATTTTCATAATTTAATTATAGATAATACAATAAATATGAAATAAGCAAAAAGATATCATCGCTAGTGTGGCCCCGGGATGACATTAGTGAATCACGGGCAATCTGCCCGCGAATACTACAGCTACATGATTAGATGGCCGTTCAGGGCTGGATAGCGTATCCCTTATGCCCAGTTTGCCACAGCAAAAATGCCCAATTATCTGCCTGCTCAGCTAATGCATCGTATTTCCAGCTATTGGCGAAGTCCGTACGAAACAATGCTGGCCTGGTTTTTTTAGCATTTGCTGTCTGTAGGCGCGCAATGAACTTGCTGCTCATCCAGATTGGCGTATCAGCCTGACCGAAACGCGCAGATAACAACGTGGCGGGATAAGCCTGTCCATCACGCAAACTCAAGTAGGGGCTGGCATTTATCAATCTGGCCTTGTCAGCCACAGTCGACTTGCGAGACTTACTCATGCCCGAAGATTCAGATTGCATGGATGCACTTTGCACTGCTGCAAATAATTCCGGGCGCTGACTGATGGCCTGTACCAGCCAGCGTTTGCCTGGGTTAGGTTCTTGCGCTACCAATTTACTGGGGCTGGTATAGCCTTCATTCACGAGGTAATCAGCCACGACAAGGAACTCATCAAGACCATCACCAGAGGTTTTCTGCTTGGAATTTTCACTTGTGGGAAGAGAAATGATGCCCATTACCGCATCCTGCTCCAGCCAGGCAAGGCGTAAGGCATCAAACCTGGCCAGCTTGGATAAACCACTGCCAGTTTCGATTGTCAGCAACAGAGGTCGTTTACCATCGAGTTCCATGCCTTGCGGATATAAAAGCGTCAGCGCTATTGGTTGGTTGCTGCCCGGTTTTGCAATACTCAAATTCTTGCTGGCAATACGATGAAAACCGACTTGCGGCGAACGAAACACTTCCACGTTCTTGATTTGTCCGCCAGCCAGGGCACGATAAGATAAAGCTGCGGAATTGGCAGCCTCCAGCACAAAAAGTACGCCTTCATTCTCACCATCCGCATTTAATTCAGTAACGCGCCCTGCATATGGCAAGTTCAGCTCTTCCCTTTTCGTGCCATCCAGCTCAGTTTTCATGAGTTTGCTATAGCCAGCCTCTGCTGCATGGATGTATAAACCGTTTTTTGCGACTGCCATATCCAGCAATTCATCACTACTGGCTGGCAATATTTCCTTGGCGGCACTCAATTGCGGCGTTTTCAAATCCAGTTTGAGTATGGCTCCTGTGTTTTTTTTCTTCCTCGATAACAGGTATAGCTGCTCACCTGCCAGCCAAAAATTTCTGACTTTGTCAGTAGGACTGGCTAGCCTTTGCCATGCAGTTGCAGCGCCTTTTAACTGATCTTGCTTGACAATGTAGAGGCTACGATCCTGGTTCTGCCCATGCTGTACCTCAGCCAATAGATAAGGAGAATTTGCGCTGGCTTTCATCGCCACGACATCGCTGACAGTAAAGCGCCTGCTCTTGCTCACTCCAGGGCCAATGACAGGCAAGTCCGTTTCCAGCTTACTTCCCAGCAGGTGCTGCCAGATTGCGCCGCGATCACTAACTGGCTTTGCTGAAGATTTGCGATAATAAATGGTACTGGAGTCAGGCTTCCAGGCGATGTCTTTACTGTCTGCCGCAATATTGTCCAGACTATCCTTGAGCATGCTCGCATCGCTGGTCTTGATAATGCGCAAGCCATGCCTTTGACGCCCTGCGCTCACCAAATCAACGGCAACATAAGCAGCATCAAGCGAAGGTGTAAAAAACCCCAGGCTTTGCCCCGGCTCTGTCAATATCAGCAAACGCTCGGCATTGGTTGCTGCATTGCGCATGAATAACTGCTGTCGGTTATCTGCAGTGGTGCGAGCAAAGAACTGCATACCACGCACCTCCAGCAAACGGCCGGCTCCAAATTCCGTTGCTTGCAAGGCTTTGAGTCGCTTCAGCAAGGCATCGCGCCCACTGATACGGGTCAGTGTCGAGTTTGCGAAATCCGTTTGCCTTTTCATCCAGGTGCGCACTTGTGGATCACTGAGTGACTCCAGGAAGCGATAAGGATCAGCGTCTGCTTCGTTTTGTCCTGTAGGAACCAGCTTGGGTAAAGCGGGGTAATCACCCCAGGCTGGCAATTGCGCATGAACTAGCGCGGGCCAAGCCCCAAGTAGCAAAAAAAATTGTTTTATCTTTCTTTTCCCCAGCATGCGCACTCCTAGCCTTCAATTTCTGACAAGCTGACAGTATCCATCAGCAACGCCTCAAATAGCAAAAATCACCAGTCTTTTTTAAGGAAAGCGCTACTGTTCATGTTCCATTTTTTGAATCTCATCACATAGTTTCTGCATTTCGTCGCATTGCTCTAGCTGATATGGAGCCACTTGCTTAAAGTGTCTACATTGCAAGACCACATGAAACTCTCAGGAGAGACGGCATGAATAGCATCAAGAAAACTAATTTAACACTCTTAACCATTTGTGTATTTGCTGCTACCATAGTGTCAGTGGCTACCTATATCAATAAACTTGCTTCGAAAACAAGTCTACTTACAGTCACGATAACAGCGCAAAGACTGACAGAACAGCAAAAAATTGCTTTTGATGTCGAACAAGCTGGCAATACGATGCAAACGGTCTTCATTGCGGCGAAACGCCTGACGATTGAAGAAAAGCTTGCTCTTGACCAGCACGACAGACAGATACAGCAAGCAAAAGTACGGGTACATAAGAAACCACAATTGCTTGTTTAATATCAACCATTCAAAAATCTACTTTTTGCACAATTTGCATCATTGAATTGTCGTGTAGCTACTCAAGGTAGTTACTCTTGATACTCGCAATACTTAGTCGCAGCACTCATTATTTTGCAGGCAATCATGTTAAAAAAATCTATATTCTTGTGTTTACTGTCGTCAAGCCTGCTGGCGGGCATTGCATTTTCACAAGATTTCATGTTCGCGGCTTCCGTCCCCACTCAGAATGAAGCTCAAGATAAAACGACAGAAGTAATACAAGAAGCACCGATACAAACAGCAAACACCCCAGCCCCCTTACAACTCGACAGGAGTGGCGTTGATCGTGCGTCTGTGCACCTGCAAATATTGCAGCAATCCAATCAACGATTTTCTGATAATGCACAGCCAGCACCAGTAGCACCAGCCGCGTCCAAAAAAACGGCTTCAGACGATAAGAAATCTCACGCCAAATCGGCTAGCAGCACTTAATTGCATTAGGCTATCCCCGAATGTCCTGAAATTCGGGGCCATGCTTAGTTTATAAGGCGCCTCGGTCGATTCTCTTACTGAGGATGATCGAAGTCGAAGTCTGCCTGACGCCATCCAGCGCCCCTATTTGATCCAGTAACTTGTCCAGTGTTTCCGTGTTGCTGCAACGCAAGGTCAACATATAGTCAATTGCGCCACTGACTGCGCATAGGGTCTCAGTCTCTGGCAATTGCTGCAAATACTTGATCAATCCAGCAGCGTAGCGCGCCTCTACCGACAAACCCACGTAAGCCCGCACAGCAGGTTGCACCATTTTCTGGTTCAGCTTCAAGCCATAACCGGCGATGACACCACGCTTTTCTAAAGCCGCGATACGGGCAATCACCGTTGTTCGCGCTATGCCCACCAATTTCGCAATTGTAGTCACAGGCAGGCGCGCATTATCCATAAGCATAGCCAGGATTTTGTCATCTATCTCATCAAGATCAGGTTTCATTTCGTCATTTTGTCTGAATATTTAGACATATTATCTCGCAAATACACAATATGACGATAACTTTGCTGCTATTAACTGACAAAACTAAGGCCTAGACTTCAGTATCAATCTTACATTTCCTTTCATAACATAAACATACACTGGAGACAGACATGGCAACTAAATTAATCCTCCTGGGCGCAGGCAAAATTGGCGATGCGATACTCAATTTGCTGTCCCACACTGGCGACTATCACATCACCGTAGCAGACCGTGACCCTGAACGCCTGAAATATGTAGAACAGGCTGGCTTCCCAAATACCCGCATCGTCCAGGCTGACCTGGGCGACAAAGCAGCAGTGACAGAGTTAATCCGTGGCCATAAAGTCACGATGTCTGCGTGCCCTTACTTTTTGACGCCTATCATCGCAGGCGCAGCGCGCGAAGCCAATTCCCATTATTTTGATTTGACTGAAGACGTGGAAAGCACACGTATCGTCAAACAATTGGCTGAAGGCGCAGATTGTGCCTTTGTTCCGCAATGCGGTCTGGCACCAGGCTTTATCTCCATCGTGGCCAATGATGTAGCCAAGCGTTTTGAAACCCTGCGTGATGTCAGCATGCGCGTCGGCGCCCTGCCTACCTTCCCTAACAATGCATTGAAATACAACCTGACCTGGAGCACTGATGGTCTGATCAATGAGTATTGCAATCCTTGCGAAGCGATTGTTGATGGCCAATTGCGCGAAACTGCTGCCCTGGAAGAAATCGAGCATTTCTCTTTGGATGGTATTGATTACGAAGCCTTCAATACTTCTGGTGGCCTGGGTACTTTGTGTGAAAGCCTGGAAGGCAAAGTACAAAACCTGAACTACAAAACCGTGCGTTATCCTGGTCACCGCGATATCGTCAAAGTATTGATACGCGACCTGCAACTGGGCAAACTGGAACGCCGCCCTATCTTGAAAGAAGTCATGGAAACCGCCATTCCTATGACTAAACAGGACGTAGTATTGGTGTTTGTCAGCGTCGTCGGCATGCGTGATGGCCGTCTGGAGCAAGAATCCTATGCCAAGAAAATCTATGCGCAAAAAGTCAATGGTCAATTATTGTCTGCCATACAATTGACGACTGCATCTGGCATTTGCGCCATGGTTGATCTGGTAGTTACTGGTAAATTGCCACAACATGGTCTGGTACGTCAGGAACAAGCTGTTTTGGCTGACTTTTTGGCCAACCGCTTTGGTCAATACTACGCCGCGTAATCAAGCAGTAATGCTGAGCTGGGCATAAAATCGCTGCCAGAGCTACAATACACCGAAGGCATTGCGCCCACCTAATAAACTGAACAAAGGCAGACTTTCCAAAAGAAAGCCTGCCTTTATAAAAACGTACCGAGGCAAACAAGATGGAAAACACCACTTTGCAAGCAATCCTGAAAGAGCTTGATATCAATTTGAGCGACTATCAGGGTAGCGACATCCACAGCATCTCCCCCATAGATGGCAAGAACCTGGCCAGCCTGCGCGCTGACACAGCCACTGAAGTCAAACAGCGCGTAGACCGCGCCCATGCTGCATTTTTGCAATGGCGCAATGTGCCAGCGCCGCGCCGCGGCGAACTGGTACGCCTGTTTGGTGAAGAGCTGCGTACGCATAAAATGGCACTGGGCCAGTTAGTGACCCTGGAAGCAGGCAAAATCTTGCAAGAAGGCTTGGGCGAAGTACAGGAAATGATCGATATCTGCGATTTCGCCGTTGGTCTGTCACGCCAGTTGTATGGCCTGACGATCGCCTCTGAGCGCCCTGGTCACCGCATGATGGAACAATGGCATCCAATAGGTGTCGTTGGCGTGATCTCCGCCTTCAATTTCCCGGTTGCCGTCTGGGCCTGGAATGCTGCGCTGGCTTTTGTCTGCGGCAATAGCGTAACCTGGAAACCATCTGAAAAAACGCCATTGACAGCCATTGCTACTCACGCTCTGTTCATGAAGGCAGTCGCCCGCTTTGGTAGCGATGCCCCGGCTGGCCTGGCCGAATTGATCATAGGTGCACGCGATACTGGCGCGCAAATGGTAGAAGACAAGCGCATTGCCCTGGTCAGCGCCACCGGTAGCACCCGCATGGGGCGCCAGGTTGCTGAAGTCTGCGCCAAGCGTCTGACACGCACTATCCTTGAACTGGGCGGCAATAACGCGATGATCGTTGCTCCTAGTGCCGATCTGGAAATGGCCGTTCGTGCCATCACTTTCTCTGCAGTAGGCACTGCCGGACAGCGTTGCACTACCCTGCGTCGCCTGTTCGTGCATGACAGTATTTATGACACCCTGGTACCACGCCTGAAGAAAATCTATGCAGGCCTGCCGGTCGGCAATCCTCTGGAAAAGACGACACTGGTCGGCCCATTGATTGATGCAGGCTCTTTTGATGCCATGCAAAGCGCATTGGCAATTGCCAAATCCGAGCAGGGCCAGGTATTTGGCGGTGATCGCATAGTCGTTGCTGGCAATGAAAACGGCTTTTACGTCAGTCCGGCCCTGGTAGAAATGCCAAGTCAGACTGCATCCATGCACCATGAAACCTTTGCGCCTATTATGTATATCGTGCGTTATAGCGATTTGCAGCAAGCTATCAGCTTGAATAATGAAGTGCCACAAGGCTTGTCATCTTCTATCTTCACGACAGATCTACGTGAAGCCGAGACTTTTGTCTCAGCTGCAGGCAGTGACTGCGGTATTGCCAATGTCAATATCGGCCCTTCTGGCGCAGAAATCGGTGGTGCATTTGGCGGTGAAAAAGAAACTGGCGGTGGCCGTGAATCTGGTTCTGACGCATGGAAAGCTTACATGCGTCGGACGACCAATACCTTCAACTACAGTAATTCATTACCGTTGGCACAAGGCATCAGCTTTGATATTTGATACAGATCAAATTAATTAGGGGTAGTTAGCATTAAGAAGACCGCCTATTGGCGGTCTTTGACTTTATAGGAGTAGAAATTAGTCTTAGAATTTCATATTCAGCGAACCGACCAGTCAGGGCAACAAAAGACTTATGAAAAAAGCACTCACATGCAAGGACATCAAGCGCTTGGAGCAACTGCCAAATGTAGGCAAGGCAACGGTTGCCGACTTGCACCTGCTGGGTATTACTGCACCACAGCAACTAATAGGGCGCAATCCCTACCAGATGTATGACGAGCTTTGTGCTGTGACCAAGGTCAGGCATGACCCCTGCGTCTACGACGTTTTCATTTCCATAGTAAAATTCATGGATGGTGAACCACCTCAGGCATGGTGGCATTACACCGCAGAACGCAAAGCCCATCTGGCATCTCCCTCTTCACTATAAGCCTATTCCTGACAAGATTACTCAAGTTTGCTATACTTGACTAAAATGCTCAACAACTCAGGGCATTCAGCTTTTTCTAGCGTGGAGTATCCCCGGAGTAATATATGCGACTGACCACCAAAGGACGTTTTGCCGTGACGGCCATGATAGACCTGGCCCTGCGTCAGGATAAGGGACCTGTGACCTTGGCTGCCATCAGCCAGCGCCAGGACATTTCCCTGTCCTATCTTGAGCAATTGTTTGGAAAACTGCGTCGTCATGAAATCGTTGAATCCGTGCGCGGCCCCGGTGGCGGCTATAATCTTGCCCGCAAGGCACAGAATGTCACCGTTGCCGATATTATCATTGCTGTTGATGAGCCTCTTGATGCAACGCAATGTGGTGGTAAAGGCAATTGCCATGGTAGCGACCATGAAAATGGCTTGCATTGCATGACGCATGACCTATGGGCGACGCTGAACGCCAAAATGGTCGATTACCTGGATTCTGTTTCACTCCAGGATCTGGTCAATCAGCAAAGACAGAAAGCATCAGAAAACCATGTAGTCGTCATGCACCATACGCATGCCAGCCACATTGCCTCTTGAATATTTGGAGTTTTGAATGAACGCCCCCTTGGAAAAAAGCCTGCTCGACACGCTGAAGTCACCGCATTTCCCTATTTACATGGATTACTCGGCGACAACGCCGGTCGATCCTCGTGTTGCTGACAAGATGATCCCTTTCTTGCGCGCACAATACGGCAACCCTGCCTCGCGCAGCCATATGTATGGCTGGGATGCAGAAAAAGCGGTGGAAGATGCACGTGCGCAAGTGGCTGACCTGGTCAATGCTGATCCGCGTGAAATCATCTGGACTTCTGGCGCGACAGAGAGCAATAACCTGGCACTCAAGGGTGCGGCTAACTTTTACAAAGCCAAGGGCAAACACATTATCACGGTCAAGACCGAGCACAAAGCTGTTCTCGATACCGTGCGTGAACTGGAACGCCAGGGCTTTGAAGCCACCTACCTGCAACCTGGTGACAATGGCCTGATTACAGTAGAACAGTTGAAAGAGGCTATCCGCCCTGACACCATCCTGGTATCCGTGATGTGGGTCAATAATGAAATTGGCGTCATCCAGCCTATCGCTGAAATTGGCGAACTGTGCCGTGAAAAAGGTATAGTATTCCACTCCGATGCAGCACAGGCAACTGGCAAAGTGCATATCGATCTGGAAAATACCAAGGTTGATCTGGTATCTTTCTCTGCCCACAAATCCTACGGCCCGAAAGGCATAGGCGCGCTGTATATCCGCCGCAAACCACGTGTACGCCTGGAAGCTCAGATGCACGGTGGCGGTCATGAACGTGGTTTCCGTTCCGGCACACTGGCAACTCATCAAATTGCTGGCATGGGTGAAGCCTTCCGTATCGCTAAAGAAGAAATGGAAAGCGAACTGGCACACGTACGCGCCATGCGTGACCGCCTGGCAAAAGGCTTGCAAGAAATTGAAGAAACCTATGTCAATGGCGACATGGAACACCGTGTACCGCACAACCTGAATGTCAGCTTCAACTATGTTGAAGGCGAATCCCTGATCATGGCGATCAAGGATATTGCAGTATCTTCCGGTTCAGCATGCACCTCTGCCAGCCTGGAACCGTCCTACGTCCTGCGCGCACTGGGCCGCAGCGATGAGCTGGCGCATAGCTCCATACGTTTTACCATAGGCCGCTTCACGACAGAAGAGGACATCGACTTTACGATAGATCTGCTGAAGACCAAGGTTGCCAAGTTGCGTGAATTGTCACCCCTCTGGGATATGTACAAGGACGGTATCGATATCTCCACTATCCAGTGGGCTGCACATTAATTCAATATTGAATGCGTATTTAAAAAACGCATTTGAGAAACACATGCAAGAAACGCACGTAAGAAAATAAGGAGCATCAAAATGGCTTATTCTGAAAAAGTTTTGGATCACTATGAAAACCCACGCAATGTCGGCGCTTTTGAAAAAGGCGATGACACAGTAGGTACAGGCATGGTCGGCGCACCTGCTTGCGGCGACGTGATGAAATTGCAAATCAAGGTAGGCGCTGATGGCGTTATCCAGGATGCAAAGTTCAAGACTTATGGCTGCGGTTCGGCGATTGCCTCTTCTTCCCTGGTGACTGAGTGGGTCAAGGGCAAGACACTGGATCAAGCCCTGGAAATCAAGAACACGGCGATTGCTGAAGAACTGGCACTGCCTCCGGTGAAGATCCACTGCTCCATCCTGGCGGAAGATGCGATCAAAGCTGCTGTGCTGGATTACAAAAACAAGCATAGCGCTGAACAAAGCGCCTGAAATTAGTTTCAAGATTCGCTTCAAGAAAACCGGCAACAAAAGTTTAGTAGCAAAAAACTGGAATAAATATGGCTATCACACTCACAGAAAAAGCGGCAAAACATGTGACCCGTTATATGGAGCGTCGCGGCAAGGGCATAGGCCTGCGCTTTGGTGTACGTACAACTGGCTGCTCAGGCATGGCTTACAAGCTTGAGTATGTGGATGAAATTGGCAGTGATGACCAAATTTTTGAATCGCACGGCGTCAAGGTATTTGTAGACCCCAAGAGCTTGCCTTACATCGACGGCACTGAGCTGGACTTTGCCCGCGAAGGCTTGAATGAAGGCTTTAAATTCTACAACCCCAACGTCAAGGACGAATGCGGTTGTGGCGAAAGCTTCAGGATTTAAGGCTGGCGCAGATGCAGAATCATTTTGAGCTGTTTCAGTTACCGCAGCAGTTTGCACTTGATCAGGGACAATTGGATGCAGCTTACCGTGAGGTGCAAAATCAGGTGCATCCCGATAAGTTTGTGCAAGCCAGCGAAGCTGAAAAACGCGTTGCCATGCAATGGGCAACCAGGGCCAATGAAGCTTATCAAACCCTCAAGAAGCCACTGAAGCGCGCACGCTACCTGTGTGAATTGCAAGGCGTGGATTTACAGACAGAATCCAATACTTCCATGCCCGGCGCATTTTTGATGCAGCAGATGGAATGGCGCGAAGCTTTTGATGAGGCGCGTCAGGATAATAACGAAGCTACCTTGCTACGTCTTGAGCGTGAACTGAATAGCGCCTTAAGAACGCAATTGCATGCGGTTGGCAACTCGATAGACCTGGGTAATTTTGAAGAGGCTGCATTGCAAATCCGCACTTGCATGTTTCTGGAAAAATTTATTGCCGATATCGCTGCGCTCGAAGAGTAATTTCGAATAACCCGGCAAATCTGCCATTGCTGATTTGCCCTTTTTGGATGCTTAGCCATCCCCTCTCACCATGGCACTACTGCAGATTTCTGAACCTGGCATGTCCACCGCTCCACACCAGCACAGGTTGGCAGTAGGCATAGATCTGGGCACTACCAACTCACTGGTTGCGACTGTACGCAATAGCATTCCCGAAGTGTTGAATGATGAGGAGGGGCGCCCTCTGCTGCCGTCAGTAGTGCGCTATTTGCCAAATGGCCATGCCCATATCGGTTTCAAGGCCCAGACTGAACAAAGCAATGACCCCAGGAATACCATAGCCTCGGTCAAACGCTTCATGGGCCGCGGCTTGAAAGACATCGCCTATGCCGAGAATTTACCCTATGATTTTCATGATGAGCCAGGCATGGTGCAGATCAAGACTGTGGCTGGCATCAAAAGCCCGGTAGAAGTATCCGCACAAATTCTGGCTACGCTGCGCCAGCAGGCAGAAGATGCCCTGGGTGATGATCTGGTTGGCGCTGTCATTACCGTTCCAGCCTATTTCGATGATGCACAAAGACAGGCAACCAAAGATGCCGCCAAGCTGGCAGGCCTGAATGTCCTGCGTTTGCTCAATGAGCCTACCGCTGCAGCAATTGCCTATGGCCTGGACAATTCTTCAGAAGGTATCTATGCCGTCTATGATCTGGGTGGCGGCACCTTTGACATCTCCATCTTAAAAATGAGCAAAGGCGTATTTGAAGTTCTGGCTACTGGTGGCGATTCTGCCCTGGGTGGTGATGACTTTGATCACCGTCTGTTTTGCTGGATCTTGCAGGAATCCAAACTCGCACCTTTGTCTGACGAGGATACCAGCGCCCTGATGATCAAGGCACGTGAAGCCAAAGAAATCTTGTCTAACAAGCCCTCTACCTTTATTGATGCAAAACTCAATTCTGGCGAATCTGTCCACTTGCAGATCAGTGCAGCGGCATTTGCCGAGATGACACAAAACCTGGTAGTAAAAACCACCACTCCTTGCCGCAAAGCCCTGCGCGATACTGGCCTGACTGTGGACGATATTGATGGCGTCGTGTTGGTAGGTGGTGCAACACGCATGCCACATGTACGCAAGGCTGTCGGCGAATTTTTCCAGACCACGCCATTGGCCAATATTGACCCTGACAAAGTCGTGGCACTGGGCGCCGCAATACAAGCCAATCTGCTGGCAGGCAATCGCGCTCCTGGCGATGACTGGCTACTGCTGGACGTCATCCCGCTGTCACTGGGCGTGGAGACCATGGGTGGTCTGGCTGAAAAAGTCATCCCACGCAATTCCACCATCCCCTGTGCGCGTGCGCAAGAATTTACCACTTTCAAGGATGGTCAGACTGCCATGGCCATTCATGTCGTGCAAGGCGAACGTGAACTGGTGAGCGAGTGCCGTTCGCTGGCACGCTTTGAACTGCGCGGCATACCTCCCATGGCTGCCGGTGCTGCCCGCATACGCATCACTTATCAGGTGGATGCCGATGGGCTGCTGTCAGTGTCAGCGCGCGAACTACGCTCTGGCGTAGAAGCCGCAATCACGGTCAAACCATCATATGGCCTGGCCGATGATGAAATCACACGCATGCTGCAAGATTCTTTCACATCAGCAGATGCCGACATGCAAGAGCGCGCCTTGCGCGAAGAAGTCGTCGAAGCTGAACGTATTTTGCTGGCGACCCAGTCCGCCTTGAGTGGCGATGCCCAGTTACTAAGCAGTACGGAGCAAGAACAGATCAAGGCATTGATGGACCAGGTCGCCGGGTTAAAAAATGGCAAAGATCATCAATTACTTCATGCCGCCATCACCGCTCTTGCCGATGGCACGGAAGAATTTGCCGCGCGCCGTATGGATCAAAGTGTGCGCAGTGCACTGGCCGGAAAAAAACTGGATGAAATAGTCTGACCGCTCACAGCGGCGCACCTACATCTTCAAATAGCTAGATTACGAGAACAACATGCCACAAATTATTGTCTTGCCTCACCCCCAGCTTTGCCCAGAAGGAACTGTCATTGATGCGCCTGAAGGCAAATCGCTGTGCGAAGCCCTGGTTGAAAGCGATGTCGAAATCGAACACGCCTGTGAAATGTCTTGCGCTTGCACCACCTGTCATGTGGTAATACGTGAAGGCTTTAATTCATTGAATGAATCTACTGATGACGAAGAAGACTTGCTGGATGCAGCCTGGGGACTGGAAGCGACTTCACGCCTGTCATGCCAGGTTAAGCTGGGCAAGCAGGATATCACGATAGAAATCCCGAAATACACGATCAACCACGCACGCGAAAATCATTAATACTGGTTTGTTATGCGCTTGCTTTTAAGTGAGGCTCAGGATGAAATGGACAGACACCTTCAGAATCGCCGAAGCTCTCAGCGATAAATTCCCTGATGTTGACCCATTGAAAGTACGCTTCACTGACTTGCACAACTGGATCGTCGACCTGGAAGAGTTTGATGACGATCATGCACGGGGTGGTGAAAAGATACTCGAAGCCATACAAATGGCCTGGATAGAAGAGAATAAATAAATCTGTCCTTTTTTATAAACACATACCAGTTCATTCAGGGTCCCGGCAATCATTTCATTGTTTTTGGACATTTGGATACACAGAGCAAACACGCAAGAATCATAACTTGCTGAAACGCAAAAAACCTTTTAGTATTTTAGAATTGTTTGTGCGATCATTAAACTGTGTATCCGTGTCTGATCTGTAAATGAATGTCTGGCGAGAAATAACACTTAAATTCGCCGGCTATACCTACCGGGAAGTGTTGCACAAGGACCTTGCAATGCAGTTTCGACATCTTTTATCTGCGCTACGCAGTCGAATTACGCTGAGACTGGCGATTATTCTGGCTGTCGTATTCGGATTGACCGTCCCGGCTGCCATACTCATCCCTTACCATCTGCACACCATAGAAACTGCGGCCCAACTCAGAAACGCAGAAGATCATAATCGCCTGGTCGAAATTCTCTCTGTGATCTTGAGTGAACCCCTGTGGCAGATCACGCCTGAGATTGCCAATATCTCCAGTGAAGTCGTGTACTCTGACCCCAGGGTAGCCACCATCGAAGTCATTACCCTGCCCGACCGCAAGGAATTCATCAAGAACGATACACGAAAAAAGACCCAGAAAGGCCCGTTCACCAGCATGGTCAGAGAGATCAAGCATGGCGGGCAAGTCATAGGCCAGGTCAGGCTGACTTTGGCGGAAGACTTGCTGCAAGAAAGTCTTGCTTCTGACTTCCGCCGTTATGTGACGACTGCCGTCTTATCGCTGATACTGGCCATCCTGTTTATCCTCGTTGTCCTGCAATGGCGCTTGGTGCAACCAGTAAGAATATTGATGGGCCAGTCTGATCGCCTGGCCAATGGCGAGTTGAATGATCCTATCGCACTGAATCGCGAAGATGAATTGGGTCATTTGGCCACCAGCCTGGAAGCAACGCGCCAAGCGCTGCAAAGATCTTTTGGTGAACTGGAAATCAAGAATCAGCAATTGCTGGAATATTCGGGCACCCTGGAGTCCAAGGTCAGGCAACGCACGCAAGAGCTGGAAACAGTTAATCAAAATCTGGAAGCCGCCTTAACCAATGTCAATTCTGCGCAAGCAGAATTGGCCAGGGTAGAACGTATGGCGGCGCTGGGCTCCATGGTGGCTGGCGTTGCTCACGAACTCAATACTCCCCTGGGCAATTGCCTGCTTGTCGCCAGTACACTGGAAGAAGAAACCCGCAATCTGGTCAGGATGGTAGAAGAAGGCAAGATGAAACGATCTGACCTGACGCGTTATGCGACGACCGCCGTTGATTCAACAAAATTGCTATTGCGCGGCCTCCAGCAATCCGCGCATCTGGTGGGTGACTTCAAGCAGGTTGCAGTCGACCAGTCCAGCGCCCAGCGCAGGCAGTTTGCCTTGCTGGTTATGTTGCAGGAACTCACAGCCCTGCTCCACTCCAGCTTGCGCAAGACGCCCTTCACACTGGAACTTGATATTCCATCAGAAATACAGCTCGACAGTTATCCAGGCTTGCTGGGTCAGGTTTTCACCAATCTGGTCAATAATGCAGTCGCGCATGGTCTCGAAGGTCGTGAAGAAGGTCATATGCGTTGCACTGCCGAACAACAAGGCGACCATGTCACCATCATCTTTGAAGACAATGGCAAGGGAATTTCGGCAGAAATTATTAACAGAATTTTTGAGCCCTTCTTCACCACCAAATTTGGCCAGGGTGGCAGTGGCCTGGGCTTGAGCATCACCTTCAATATCATTTCCAATGTACTTGGCGGCAGCATCCACGCGACCAGTGTAGTCGGACAAGGCACACGGTTTGAAATCAAGCTACCACTGGTGGCGCCAGGTGAGCCTGAATCCAGCAATCCCCTGTTGAGCAAGCGCTAGTCCAAATAGCCTTCTTTGCACTAGCTGGCTCCGCCAGGAGCCAGACTATTAATGATCTCCGAGTGTTTTTTCTTGCCCTAAGGTATACTAGCGCCTTGGATAAGATAGCAATTCAACATAATAATTAATTAAGCACCATGCACCAATACCTTGATTTCATGCGCCATGTGAAAGAACACGGCACTCAAAAAACTGACAGAACCGGCACAGGTACTGTGTCCGTATTTGGCTATCAGATGCGTTTTGACTTGAGCCAGGGTTTCCCTTTGGTGACGACCAAAAAACTGCACCTCAAATCCATCGTCCATGAACTCATCTGGTTTTTGGCAGGTTCAACCAATATCAAATACCTGACTGACAATGGCGTCTCGATCTGGAATGAATGGGCAGATGCAAATGGTGACCTTGGCCCTGTATACGGCTCCCAATGGCGCAATTGGCCTACACCCTCTGGCGAACACATAGACCAGATCAAGCAAGTTGTAGAGCAGATACGCAGCAACCCAGACTCGCGCCGCCTCATCGTCTCTGCCTGGAATGTCGCAGACATACCGCAGATGAAGCTACCACCTTGCCACATGATGTTCCAGTTTTATGTTGCTGACGGCAAATTATCTTGCCAGCTATATCAGCGCAGTGCCGATATCTTTTTGGGCGTACCCTTCAATATAGCGTCGTATGCCCTGCTGACCCATATGGTGGCGCAACAAACTGGCCTGGAAGTGGGTGATTTCATCTGGACAGGCGGGGACTGCCACTTGTATTCGAATCACATGGACCAAGTTAACGAACAATTATCACGTAGCACTTTGCCATTGGCTCAATTAGTGATCAAGCGCAAACCAGAATCCCTGTTTGACTATCAATTTGATGATTTTGAGTTTGCCAATTACCAATTCCACCCCGCAATCAAAGCACCTGTTGCAGTGTAAACCCTGGATTCATGAGCATGTCATCTTTAAGTATTATTGTTGCAACGGATAGCAAACAAGGCATAGGCATCAATAACAAATTGCCATGGCATTTGCCTGAGGATCTCGCCCATTTCAAGCGTACCACCAGCGGCCACGCCATCGTCATGGGCAGAAAGACCTTTGAATCCATAGGTCGGCCATTGCCTAACAGGCGCAATATTGTCGTTACGCGCAATCCTGACTGGCAACATGCGGGGGTTGAAGTTGTTGCCTCTTTGGATGAAGCCCGTGCTTTGTTAAGCAATGAATTGGCCTTCATCATTGGTGGCGCACAGATTTATCAGCAAAGCATGGATCTGGCTGCCGAGATGATCGTGACTGAGATACAACAGGAATTTGCATGTGATGCTTTTTTCCCAGTAATCAATCCGCTAATATGGAAAGAGACGGGAAGAGAAAAACATTACTCCCAAGAAAATAATTTGCACTTCGCATTTGTCACTTATAAAAAGATTTAGGATTACTATGTCAGGACATGGATTTCACGTACACGGCCCGCATGACCACGAACTGGAACATGCAGCCCACGGCAATGATGATTTTGCCAGTAAAATTGCGGTAATGACTGCCATTATGGCAACTGTAGGTGCCTTGTTTGGCTACGAGGGTGGTGCGACACAGAATGATGCCGCCATGTACAAAAATGATTCTGCCATTAAAAAGACAGAAGCATCGAACCAATGGAATTATTACCAGTCCAAGTCCAGTAAGCAAAATCTGGCAGAATTGGCAATGGTTATCCCTGGCTCGGATGCGACAAAGTACAAAGCTGAAGTTGAACGCTACAAATTAGAAAAAGAAGACATCAAGAAAAAAGCAGAGGCACTGGAAAAAGAAAGCCTGGCATTTGAAGAGAAGTCTGAACAAGCTTTGCACCAGCACCATCGTTGGGCCCAGGCAATGACAGCCGTGCAAATTGCCATTTCCCTGGCAGCAATCACTTTGCTGACCAAGAAAAAATGGCTGCAATATGCCTCCTATGGCGTGGCTGGCGTGGGTGTGGTATTAGCTGGGCTTGCCTCGCTGCATATATAGAAATAGTAGAATAGTAGAGTGAGAAAAAAATAATGAAAAAACTACTGGGTATCACATTATTGGCGGTGGCTTGCTCTGCAGGAGCGCAGACCGCACAATTTGTGCAACTGGTTCCTTCTAGCTACTTACCCAAGGATGTGAATTTCTCCCTGGGTGCGGCGGCACTTAGCTTACCTAAGTACACTGGCTCTGATGAGCGCCGTCTGGCCGCCTATCCCATGTTCGATGCGCAATGGAAAAATGGTGCCTTCTTCAGTGCAGTGAATGGCCTGGGCTATAATTTTTCCAAAGATGCCAGTGTGCAGTATGGCTTGCGCATGTCACTGGAGGCCCCTCGCGACGAATCACGCTCAGTCAAGCTTCGCGGCCTGGGTGATGTCAATACCACAATCGAACCTGGCGCATTCCTGAATTTCAACCTCGATCAGAATTTCTCTTTAGCTTCATCGATACGATATGGATCAGGGGTTGACCACAACGGCGTGCAAGTCAGTTTCGGCGCACGTGCAACCACCTTGATAAGCCCGCAACACCGCTTATCTGCCAGCATAGGCGCAAACTGGGTTAATAGCGCCTATATGCAATCTTATTTTGGCGTAAATGCAGCACAATCTGCAGCCAGTGGCTATGCGCAATTCACTCCATCGTCAGGCATCTCAGACATTAAACTGGGCGCAAGCTGGCATTGGACGATAGACAATAACTGGTCATTGACCACAGGCGCATCGGTAAGCCGTCTCAATGGCGATGCAGGCAGAAGCCCTTTTGTCTTCCAGAAGAACCCAGTTACGATCTTTTCTGCAGCCAGCTATCGCTTCTGACAAGCTATACGGAATATGTTGTGAAAAAGAGTGCTCGGCGATGAACTGAGTACTCTTTTTTATTGCACACTTTGTTCATGCAACTATCTGGGTTTATTGAATAAAATTTATCTCCATGCGCTTTTTACTAAGCAAGATATGGCGCAATTCCTGATTTGATGACAATCAGATGAAATTTTACATTTCCAGCCAAAAACCTGCGATTTTTTCACATTAGCCAGCCCATATCTGAGAGAATTCGCTTCTTTGAATTTTTCGGCGCGCAAGCGGTTGATTTAACTTGCCCAGGCGTCTCCCTTGTAACAAGCTTTTTTGGAGACCTCCATGAAATTCCGCTTCCCCATCGTCATCATTGACGAAGACTTCCGTTCTGAAAACACCTCTGGTCTTGGCATACGCGCACTTGCTGATGCCATAGAGTCAGAGGGCATGGAAGTATTGGGTGTCACCAGCTATGGTGACTTATCCCAGTTTGCCCAACAACAATCACGTGCTTCCGCTTTTATCCTCTCGATTGACGATGAGGAATTTGGTGATGGCACCGATGAAGAGACAGATTACGCATTGAAATCCCTGCGTGCCTTTGTAGAAGAAATTCGCTACAAGAATGCGGACATCCCGATTTACCTGTATGGTGAAACCCGCACTTCTCGCCACATCCCAAATGACATCCTGCGCGAATTGCATGGTTTCATTCACATGTTTGAAGACACGCCAGAATTCGTGGCGCGCCATATCATCCGCGAAGCCCGCTCTTACCTGGATGGTCTGGCACCGCCGTTCTTCCGTGCGCTGGTGCACTATGCCAATGATGGCTCTTACTCCTGGCATTGCCCCGGTCACTCCGGTGGCGTAGCCTTCCTGAAGTCACCTATAGGCCAGATGTTCCACCAGTTTTTTGGTGAAAACATGCTGCGCGCCGACGTGTGCAATGCGGTAGAAGAACTGGGCCAATTGCTTGATCATACTGGCCCGGTCGCCGCGTCCGAACGCAATGCAGCGCGCATTTTCAATGCAGATCATTGCTACTTCGTGACCAACGGTACTTCAACGTCCAACAAAATGGTCTGGCATTCCACGGTAGCTCCGGGCGATATCGTCGTGGTGGATCGTAACTGCCATAAATCTATCCTGCATTCCATCATCATGTGTGGTGCGATACCAGTTTTCCTGATGCCTACACGGAATCATCTAGGTATTATCGGTCCTATCCCGCTGGAAGAATTCAGCATGGAAAGCATACAAAGGAAGATAGAAGCCAATCCTTTTGCGCGTGAAGCCAAAAACAAGAAACCGCGCATCCTGACCATTACGCAATCCACTTACGACGGCGTGCTGTACAACGTCGAAGTATTGAAAGACTTGCTGGATGGCGAAATCGACACCCTGCATTTCGATGAAGCCTGGTTGCCACATGCGACTTTCCATGACTTTTATAAAGACATGCATGCCATAGGCAAAGACCGACCACGTGCCAAAAAATCGATGATTTTCTCTACCCAGTCCACGCATAAATTGCTGGCTGGTATTTCGCAGGCATCACAAATCCTGGTGCGCGAATCCGAGACACGCAAACTCGATCGCGACAGCTTCAATGAAGCTTATCTGATGCACACCTCGACATCGCCGCAATATTCGATTATTGCCTCTTGCGATATCGCCGCAGCGATGATGGAAGCACCGGGCGGTACAGCACTGGTAGAAGAATCCATACTTGAAGCACTGGACTTCCGCCGCGCCATGCGCAAAGTGGATCAGGAATGGGGCAAGGACTGGTGGTTCCAGGTTTGGGGGCCTGAGGAATTTGCGGCAGACGGTATAGGTTCACGCGAAGACTGGATGATACGTGCCGAAGATGACTGGCATGGCTTTGGCAAACTGGCGGCAGGCTTCAACATGCTCGACCCGATCAAGGCTACCATCGTGACACCTGGTTTGTCACTGGAAGGCAAGTTTGGCGAAACGGGCATCCCCGCTTCTATCGTCACCAAATACCTGGCTGAGCATGGCGTTATCGTTGAAAAATGCGGCCTGTATTCCTTCTTTATCATGTTCACCATCGGCATTACCAAGGGCCGCTGGAATACTTTGCTGACTGCTTTGCAACAGTTCAAGGACGACTATGACAAGAACCAGCCTATGTGGCGCATCTTGCCAGAGTTTGCTGCTGCAAATCCCCGCTATGAAGGTGTGGGCTTGAAGGATCTGTGCCAAGGTATACATGAAGCCTATAAAGGGCATGATGTGGCACGCCTGACAACAGAAATGTATTTGTCCGACATGCAGCCAGCGATGAAACCATCCGATGCTTTTGCCATGATGGCGCACCGCGAAACTGAGCGGGTATCGATTGATGAGCTAGAAGGCCGCGTTACTGCCATTTTGCTGACGCCGTATCCACCTGGTATTCCACTGTTGATTCCTGGTGAACGCTTCAATCAGACTATTGTTGATTACTTGCGTTTCGTGCGCGACTTTAATGAACGCTTCCCTGGCTTCGAAACCGATTGCCATGGCCTGGTCAAAGCAGAAATTGACGGCAAACGTGGTTACTTTGTTGATTGCGTCAAATCCACGGCTGAAACAGGCAAATGAAGCGGCTTTAGTCATTTAATCGTCAGATCTAGCTCCTTAAAAAGCACTTATTGTCAGAGAAAGGCAATAAGTGCTTTTTATTATACAAACGAGCAACATCGCACTTAATTTGCTCTGACTTTCGATATACAATCAAATCAGTACGTTACATTACGGATACAAGACATGGGTGGTGCAACAGGACTAATGCCAATCAAGCACGCTGAGATCAGCGTGGGTCAGGCCGTACCCTGGCCTATCTATGACGAGCAAGGCCATTTGTTGATGGCTTCTGGTGTCAAGGTAGAAAGCCAGCATCAATTGGACGGCTTGCTGGAGCACGGCTATTGCAATCCAGACGCCATGTGGGACACTATACCGTCCAAGATGACGCCAATTTCCAAGCCCGTTTCATCGCAGTCAGGCTCTCCAGGCAGTAGCACCCCCTCCCCGCAAGATGCCCATAAAGATATCTTGATGGAGCTTGATAGCGTGCGCTGGAATGTGGGCGAAACACTCTACCTGCAAGTCCATGACCATACTGCCATGCGTTACACAGTCAGACTGATAGGTTTTGTCAAAAACATGTCCATCATGGTCACGGCACCAAGCATGGATGGCAAGGCAGTCATCATTCGAGACGGTCAGACTTTTATCGTACGTGCTTTTCCTGGCAAGAAAGCCTATGCATTCACAGCCTCGGCCATCAAATCCGTCTATTCACCTCACCCTTACCTGCATATTTCTTACCCTAAACAGGTACGGTGCACGACGATACGCCAGGGCTCACGGGCAACTGTGAAAATTATCGCCTCCCTGACCATAGGAGATCCTGAGCAAATGGCGGCCGCCACGATAGGCGACCTTAGCATGGGTGGTGCTGCCGGCGTCATCAAAAAAGCGGTAGGCAAGAAAGGTGATGTGGGAACACTGAAATTTAAGGTTAGCGCAGCAGGTAATGATGAATACCTCAGCCTGAATGTCATTTTGCGATCGCAGGCCCCTACCGAAAATGGCCTGGAATACAGGCATGGTTTTGAATTCATCGATGTTTCTGCCCAATCAAAACTGATACTTTCAGCATTCGTTCACCAAACCCTGGCTGAAATGGATTAAACCAATCGACCAGATGCCTCAAAAAATTACCATTTAAGCAAATTACAGTTAAGAGAAATAGCAATCATTCCGGGTCATTACATCTTCTTACTTCCTATGCACAAATTAAGCTGGGCCTAACCGTTTGTTACACTTTATGGCGATTGCTGTCATAGGCATGGATTAGAATTGACTTTCCGGGATGAAATTTTCTGGGAATGGACAATAGGAGTTACCATGCCAACAATCAGGCTTACCACATTCAAGCGTTGCTTGATCGTTATCGCTGTTTTCGCCCTAAGCTCCTGCGGTGGCGACCAAAAGACTGCCTCGTCTGGTGCAAGCACGCCAGCGCCTGCACCAGCGCCGCTTTCATCACTGCAGCAATTGTTTGCGCCGGCCCCAGCTGGAAACAACACGGTGGCCAATTTTAATGGCAGCCGCTCCAACTACACAATCAGCCTGAACAGTAGCGGTTACTCAGTCAAAGACAACGTCGGAACTGATGGTGCCGTTGGCATTCCCCCCGGTGTCCAGCAACTGGTTTTCAAGGACGTTTCTGTTAATCTGCAAATTTCCGATCTGGCCTCCAGCATTTCTGCAAATGACTTGAATGCCATTGTCGAACTATACATTGCCTATTTCAATCGCATCCCGGATGCAAATGGACTGGCATACTGGATTACCCAGTTCAAAAATGGCATGCCTATCAACAAGATCAGTGATTCTTTCTACACTGCAGCCATACAAGACTCGGCATTGACAGGCTATGCGCCCAATGCAAACAATGTCGATTTCGTCACCAATGTTTATCGCAATGTATTAAGCCGTACACCCGATCAGCCTGGCCTGGATTACTGGACCAGCAACCTCGCCAGTGGCGCAGTAAACCGTGACATCGTCGTGCGCTCCATGCTCATTGCCGCACACGGTTATGCAGGCGACCCTGTGTATGGCTGGGTAAGTAGTTTGCTGGACAACAGGACCAGTGTCGCCAAGAACTTCGCCATACAGCAAGGCCTGACTTATCTCAGCAGTGCAGATTCCATTACCAAAGGCATGGCACTGTCCTCTACAGTGACGCCTACAGACACCAGTGTCGCCAACGGTTTGATACAAGCCTTGGTGGGTTTTCAAACCAACAGCAATGCACCAACTCCGGCACAGGCATCCCGCTTCCTTGCGCAAGCCAGTTTTGGTGCTAACAATGCCGACATCAATAGCCTGACCGGCAGTAGCTACAGTGCCTGGATAGACAAGCAATTTGCCATGCCACAGAAATTGCACCGCAGCTATATGGATGCCCAGGCTGCTGGCTTTATCAACGGTTTGAAAGATCTCAGTCAAAACAATTTCTTTGAGTCTTACTGGCAGCAAGCAATTAAAGGGGATGATCAGTTAAGGCAGCGTGTCACCTTTGCACTGTCTCAAATTATGGTGGTCTCCTTCCAGGATAGTAATGTCGCCAACTATCCGCGCGGCGTCGCAGGATATTACGATACGCTGGCAGCAAACTCTTTTGGCAATTTCCGCAACCTTCTTGAAGCCGTCAGCCTGCACCCCATGATGGGCACTTACCTGACCTCCTTGCGCAATCAGAAGGAATCTGGAACCCAGGTACCAGATGAAAACTATGCGCGCGAAGTCATGCAGCTTTTCACCATAGGTCTGTATCAACTGAACCAGGATGGCAGTAATGTTATCAATGGCGGCAAACCAGTAGAGACTTATACCAGCTCGGACATTGGCGGCCTTGCCAAAGTATTTACAGGCTGGAGCTGGGCTGGGCCGGACAAGAGTGACACGCGCTTTTTTGGCGGCAATGCTGATGCCAACCGCGATTGGTTGCCTATGCAAAGTTATCCCAAATATCATTCTGTCTCGGCTAAAACCTTTCTGGGTGTGACTATCCCTGCACAATCACCGGCCAATCCAGAGGCCAGTTTGAAAATTGCGCTGGATACCTTATTCAATCACCCCAATGTCGGTCCCTTTATAGGCAAGCAACTGATACAACGCCTGGTCACCAGCAATCCTAGTCCGCAATACATATCCAGAGTGGCTGCTGCCTTCAATAATAATGGCTCAGGTGTCAGAGGTGATATGCGTGCCGTCATCAAGGCCATTTTGCTGGACAATGAAGCCCGCACCGATACCACTTTGGCTTATGCCAATACTGGCAAGTTGAGGGAACCTGTCTTGAGATTGGCTAACTGGATGCGTGCATTTAACGTCAACTCCACATCCGGTCGCTTCCTGATGACTAGTATGGATGATCCATTGAGTGGCTTGTCTGAAACACCGATGCGCTCACCCTCCGTATTCAACTATTATCGCCCGGGTTATGTACCGCCAAATTCAGGTATTGCCAATGCTGGCCTGGTATCACCAGAAATGCAGATTACTGGCGAGACTTCGGTAGTTGGTTATCTGAACTTCATGCGCGACGTCATTCCAAATGGCACAGGCTCCTCACGCGATGTCAAAGCCGATTACACCAGCCTGATCGCGCTGGCAGCAACACCGGATTTATTGCTGGATCAATTGAGCCTGAACTTGATGGCCAATCAAATGAGCAGCAACTTGCGTAGCCAGATTTTGACGGCAGTGAATTCTGTCGCCATCCCAACCAACAATGCAGCCAATGCAGATACGGCGAAAAAGAATCGTGTTTACCTGGCAATTTTCCTGACTATGGCTTCACCTGAATACCTGGTCCAAAAATGAAGGGGATACATCATGACTAAAGTTAACGCTTCACGCCGCCAGTTTTTGCGTGTCTCTACCGCCTTGGGCGCTGCGGGTGCCGCAGGTAGTGCCAGTCTGCCATTTGCGCTTAATTTAGCAACCATGGGGTCTGCTGCTGCACAAACCTCGCCTGGTGGCTACAAGGCGCTGGTCTGCCTGTTTCTATACGGTGCCAATGACCATGCCAATACCATCCTGGCAACAGACAGTGGCTCCTGGAGTCAATACACCACGGTGCGCACCACCAATGAGGCTGGCTCGATTGCTTTGCCCCCAGTAGGTAGCAGCGGCGGCGTCATCGCAATTAACCCCAGCACGACACAAGCAGGCCGCAGCTTTGCCCTGCATCCGCAACTGGGTCCTTTGAAAACCTTGTTTGATAATGGCCGCGCAGCCATACTGAGCAACGTCGGCCCATTGATAGTGCCTACGACACTGGCACAATACAAAGCCGCCAGCGTACCCTTGCCACCAAAACTGTTTTCGCATAATGACCAGCAATCCTTATGGCAAGCGTATGCACCTGAAGGAGCCACCTATGGCTGGGGTGGTCGTATGGGTGACATGCTGGCATCAACCAATGCTTATCCGGTATTTACGGCGATATCAGCATCGGGCAATGCCGTGTTTCTGGCTGGCCGCTCTGTCAATCAATACCAGGTCAGTGCCTCTGGTGCAGTGCCCATCAATAGCTTGAGCGGCAGCTTGTTTGGCTCCAGTGCTGCTGGCAATCCCCTGAAAAATATCATTTCTGCAGATAGCGCCAATTTGTTCCAGAAAGAGCATGCTGCAGTCACCAATCGTTCCATCAATGCACAAACCTTGCTCAGCCCGGCTATGGCTGCGGCTGGTGGCAATGGCGTGCCCAATCCTACTCAGTACACCAATCCCAATACAGGCAATCTTGCTAACAATGCCCTGGCTTCACAATTGCAAACTGTGGCGAGAATTATTGCTGGACGCAGCACCCTGGGCGCACAACGACAAGTATTCTTTGTCAGCCTGAGCGGATTTGACACCCATGATTTTCAACGCACCAATCATGCCGACCTGATGGCAAGACTGGCGCATGCCATCAGTTATTTCGATGGCGTACTTGGCAATTTACAGGGCAGCGACCTGCGCAAGCAAGTGACCCTGTTCACTGCCTCTGATTTTGGCCGCACCTTTACCAGCAACGGCGATGGCACGGACCATGGCTGGGGATCGCACCATTTCATCGTTGGTGGTGCAGTCAAGGGCAATAATATTTATGGTGAATTCCCAGTCACAGGCCTGAAGCACAGCCTGGATGTAGGTTCGGGCAGCCTGCTGCCGCAGATTTCGGTTGATCAGTATGGCGCTACCCTGGCCAACTGGTTTGGACTTAGCACGACACAAATTAATGATATCTTCCCAAATATCACTAATTTTTCCAATCGCAATTTGGGATTTCTTGCCTGATTAGTGATTGCAACTGCTGTAATGGCGACTGCTGTCCGGTCTTGAAAACCGGACAGACAGTGCCCACACCAGGCAATCAAAATATCGATCTGGCGGTCAGCGTCGTGAAACGTTCCAGCGCATAAGTACCCGCCAGCGAATTGCCGGTTGCATCCAGGCCCGGCGACCATACAGCCACAGCCAGCTCGCCTGGTACCAAGGCTAAAATACCGCCGCCCACCCCGCTCTTGGCTGGCAAACCCACGCGATATGCAAAATCGCCTGCCGCATCATAAGTGCCGCAAGTCAGCATCAGTGCATTCAAGCGTTTGGATGAACTGGCATCCAGAATTTGTTGCCCGCTCCAGGGTATGGAGCCATGATTGGCGAGAAAACTGCCTGCCTTGGCCAATTCAGCACAAGTCATGGTCAATGAGCATTGTCTGCAATAACTGTCGATGACGGTTTTGACTGGGTTATGCAAATTGCCAAAATCTTTCATCAAATGAGCGATGGCATAATTGCGGTGCGCAGTCTGGCGCTCAGACTGGGCAACTGCCATATCAAAATCGATAGCAGGTTCGCCAGAAATAGTTCGGGCAAACTGCTGGACTGCAATATCCGACTGTACAAAGCGCGCCGACAAAATATCCGCAATGACCAGCGCACCTGCGTTGATAAAAGGATTGCGCGGCTTGCCACGTTCATATTCCAGCTGCACCAGGGAATTGAAAGGGTTACCAGACGGTTCACGCCCTACCCGCTCCCAAATTGCATCGCCTTCACGGGAAAATGCCAGCGCCAGGGCGAACAATTTGGTGACGCTTTGCAGTGAGAACTTTTGCTGGCTGTCACCTATGTTGTAAGTGCTGCCATCCAGACAATACACAGCCATACCAAAATGCTGGGCTGACACTTTGGATAACTCAGGGATATAGGAAGCCACTTTCCCTTGTGCCAATAAAGGCTGGACTTCTGCAAAAATTGTCTGAAGTATGGCTGCGTAATCCGGCTGCATCGTTTGTTAAATTCAAGTCTTTGGAAGAGTCACGCCAACCTGGCCCTGATATTTGCCGCCGCGGTCTTTGTAGGATGTTTCGCAAACTTCATCACTCTCAAAGAATAATACCTGGGCACAACCTTCACCTGCATAAATCTTGGCTGGCAACGGTGTGGTGTTAGAAAATTCCAGCGTCACATAACCTTCCCATTCAGGCTCAAACGGCGTGACATTGACGATAATGCCGCAACGCGCATATGTGGATTTACCCAGGCATATTGTCAATACACTACGTGGAATGCGAAAATACTCCATCGTGCGTGCCAGCGCAAATGAGTTTGGAGGAATAATGCAAACATCGCCCTTGAAATCAACAAAGGATTTTTCATCGAAATTTTTTGGGTCAACGATGGTGCTATTGATATTAGTAAAAATCTTGAATTCGTCGGCGCAACGTATATCGTAACCATAAGAAGAAGTGCCGTAGCTGACGATGCGATTACCATCACGCTCACGCACCTGACCAGGCTCAAACGGCTCTATCATGCCGGTTTGCTCTGCCATGCGGCGTATCCACTTGTCTGATTTGATACTCATATGCTTCTCCTGCCAAATTAATATTGGCGCGATTTTACGCGAAAACAGCTATATCTAATATGGAAATAGCTCTTGAAAGTGCAAACAAATTCGAGGAAATTTCTGTGTGCGAGCACTCATGGCAGGCATCAAGCATTTTACTGCCCTGTCAGGTCTGCTATCCAAAATCGAAAATCATTAATTAAAAAACCATATCATTTTCATGCAAGCTTTTGATTTTTCAGAAGAATTTCCTCGTCATCGCGCAAAACCAGCAGCTTTCCGGTACAATTCCGCCAATGAACGCTCAGCCTAAAAATCTATTCTCTTTCCCTCGTTTCCGCCCAGAAGTTGGCGGAAAAAATACTGCCGCTTTTCTCCCCATGTCACGCGCCGAAATGGATGTGCTGGGCTGGGATAGTTGCGACGTTATTCTTGTCACCGGCGATGCTTATATCGACCACCCCAGCTTTGGCATGGCTCTGATAGGCCGCCTGTTGGAACATCACGGTTTCCGTGTTGGCATCATCAGCCAGCCAGACTGGCAATCTGCCGACGCATTCCGTGCACTGGGCAAACCAAATCTGTATTTTGGCGTCACTGCAGGCAATATGGATTCCATGGTGAACCGTTACACTGCTGACCGCAAGATACGCTCTGAAGATGCCTATACGCCAGATGGCGACCGCACCAAGCGCCCTGACCGTGCCCTGGTGGTTTATGCCCAGCGCGCCCGTGAAGCTTACCCGGACGCCAATGTCGTCGCAGGCAGTATAGAAGCCAGTCTGCGCCGTATTGCCCATTATGATTATTGGTCTGACAAGGTAAGACGCTCCGTCCTGCCAGATTCCAAGGCCGACATACTCTTGTTTGGCAACGCCGAACGCGCATTGATTGATCTGACGCATAGACTGGCACAGGGCGAAGCCATCAAGGATATCCGCGATCTGCGCGGCACTGCCTTCATGACACCAAAAGGCTGGCTGCCAGATGAAGAATGGACAGAAATCAACTCTGTCAAAATTGATACGCCGGGCAAGATAGAAGCGCATACCGATCCATATGCCATGGTGCCAGAGAAAGAAGCCAAATGCGCCACGGGTGATGCACCTGCGACCACCGCAATCTCTGCTGAAGCCAAGCCTGAAGTCAAAGTCGAAACCAAGGCCGACGTTGTGCAGTTACAAGCCATACGCATTATGAGCCGTGAAGAACGCCAGCTCATGCTACGCAACAAGCAACACAAATCCGTGATACGCCTGCCTTCCTTTGATGAAGTCAAGGGAGATGCTGTTCTGTATGCCCATGCCTCGCGCGTATTCCATCTGGAAGCCAACCCCGGCAATGCCAAGGCATTGGTGCAAGGTCATGGTGATCGTGACGTCTGGTTGAACCCGCCACCGCTGCCGCTGGCTATGGACGAAATGGATGGCGTATACGACCGCGCCTATGCACGTGCACCGCATCCAGCCTACGGCAAAGCACGCATACCAGCCTGGGAAATGATACGTTTCTCGGTCAATATCATGCGCGGCTGCTTTGGTGGCTGTACTTTCTGCTCGATTACCGAGCATGAAGGTCGCATCATACAAAGCCGCTCTGAACCTTCAATTTTGCGCGAGATAGAAGAAATACGCGACAAGGTCAAAGGCTTTACCGGCACTATCTCTGATCTGGGTGGCCCTACAGCCAACATGTACCGCCTGGCCTGCAAAGACAAGAAGATAGAAGAATCCTGTCGCCGCCTGTCTTGCGTCTACCCAAGCATATGCTCAAACCTGGGTACCGATCATAGCAAGCTGATTTCGATTTATCGTAAGGCACGCGCACTTCCTGGCATCAAGAAAATACTGGTCAGCTCCGGCCTGCGCTATGACCTGGCAGTACGCTCACCAGAGTATGTAAAAGAACTGGTCACCCATCACGTGGGCGGCTTGCTGAAGATCGCGCCTGAGCATACTGAGGCTGACACTTTATCCAAAATGATGAAGCCCGGCATAGGCAGCTATGATGAGTTCAAGGCGATGTTCCAAAAGTATTCGAAAGAAGCTGGCAAGGAACAATACCTGATCCCTTACTTCATCGCGGCCCATCCAGGCTCTACCGATGAAGACATGGTCAACCTGGCTGTCTGGCTCAAGAAAAATGATTTCAAGCTCGATCAGGTGCAAACCTTCATGCCCACAC
Organism: Undibacterium sp. Di27W; assembly: GCF_049340345.1. Taxonomy (NCBI): domain Bacteria; kingdom Pseudomonadati; phylum Pseudomonadota; class Betaproteobacteria; order Burkholderiales; family Oxalobacteraceae; genus Undibacterium; species Undibacterium sp. Di27W. The sequence goes on from NZ_JBMPOS010000011.1 coordinate 215,588, forward strand.
CCATGGCGCTGGCAACCACCATGTACCATACCCGCAAGAATCCGCTCAAGAAAGTCACGGCTGATTCTGAAGTGGTAGAGACGGCTCGCTCAGGCAAGATACGCAAGCTACACAAGGCACTGTTGCGCTATCACGCTCCGGAAAACTGGGAAATCATCCATGAAGCCCTGGTACGCATGGGCAGGCGCGACTTGATAGGTAGCGGGCCAAGGCACTTGATCCCACTGCGCCAGCCACATATCGCGATTACCATCGATGAAAGTGGCGTCGCCAATGGCAAACGGGTAGCGGCACCAAAAATTGATACTTTTGGCAAAAAGTCATATGCACGTGCTGCTGCAAGTGCAAAAACAACACCAGGCAAACCTGCATCCACAAGTCCGGCGCGGCCTGGACTGGCATACAAGTCGGCCAAACCCAAAGCAGCACCTAGCAAGACTGGCAGACGTTAAGAAATTAGGAATAAGATTAGAAATAAGCAACAATAATCTTGAAAAAATGAAAGCTGTGTAGCCCTGCATCGGTCGACACAGCTTTTTTTTGCGCTTGCCCTTTTCATGTCCTGCCACTGATGTAGAATCAAATCATCACTTACCACCAAGTCCAGCTTATCAACACTACAGGGAGGAAGTATGAAACACATGAAAACAGTATTAATACTTGAGCATACTGAAGAGGTTTTCGACAAGCTCACCTGTGATGTGTGTGGCGCAGAATCAAAATGGGATGAAAACTGGGCAAGCAAAGAACACGAAAAATCCATCACTACCCTGCAACTGGAAGAGGAAGAATCTTTCCCCCACGGTGGCCAGTCTACTCAAACGCAGTACCATATTTGCCCATCCTGCTTCAAAACTCACCTGGCAAAGTGGATGGAAAGCCACAGAGAATCGAAACCCACCATCACCAACTCAGTCTGGTAAAGGCGCGCACCATATTCAATGCCAACTTTGGCAAGTGATCAATAAACCCAGGCAAATCTTCCAGGGTTTATTATCATTTAAGCATATCCAAGTGAGCAATTTATATCAAGTGCGCTACAGCAAGCGCGTCACAGCAAGGTATAATGCAAGGTTTGATTGCATTAGAAAAGTATAAAATCATGGAAGCTGAACGCCTCAATAGCCTGTCTGCCCTGCTCGCCGATCTGACCGTCCGCGAAGCCGAACTTCGGAGGTATCTTTGACTTCGATATCAAGTCAGAGAAACTGGAACAAGTCAACGCCGAACTAGAAGACCCTGCCGTCTGGAATGATCCCAAACGCGCCCAGGAACTAGGCAAAGAAAAAAAATCCCTGGAAAACGTCGTCAACACGCTAGTCAAAGCGGATAGCGGCCTGCGCGATGCGAATGATCTGTTCGCCATGGCGCGCGAAGAAAATGACGACGATACCCTGGAAGCCATAGAAGTTGACGCACAAGGCTTGCGTGAACTGGTTGAAGGCATGGAATTCCGTCGCATGTTCAACAACCCCATGGACCCGAATAACTGCTTTATCGACATCCAGGCTGGTGCTGGCGGTACTGAGGCGCAGGATTGGGCGTCAATGCTATTGCGTCAATATCTGCGGTATTGCGAACGCAAGGGTTTCAAAGTCGAAATCATGGAACAGTCTGACGGCGACATCGCTGGTATCAAGACTGCCACTTTGAAAGTCGAAGGCGAATACGCCTATGGCTTCCTGCGTACAGAAACTGGCGTACACCGTCTGGTACGCAAGTCACCATTCGATTCCAACAATGGTCGCCATACTTCTTTCTCCAGCCTGTTTGTCTACCCTGAAGTAGATGACTCGTTCGAGATCGACATTAACCCAGCGGATGTACGTACCGATACTTACCGCGCCTCGGGTGCTGGTGGTCAGCATATTAATAAAACCGATTCCGCTGTTCGTTTGACGCACGGCCCTTCGGGCATCGTCGTGCAATGTCAGAATGACCGCAGCCAGCACAGGAACCGTGCTGAAGCCTGGGAAATGTTGAAGGCCAAGCTGTTTGAACTCGAACTGCGCAAGCGCATGAGTGAAAAGCAAAATCTGGAAGATTCCAAGACCGACGTAGGCTGGGGTCACCAGATCCGCTCCTATGTACTGGATCAATCCCGCATTAAGGATTTACGCACGAATTTTGAATCTGGCAACACCAAGGCAATTCTGGATGGTGACCTGGATGAATTCATCGCGGCATCCTTAAAGCAAGGCGTTTAAGTTTAATACCGTGCGCAGGCGACCGCCTGCGCAGCCTTAAAGAATCAAAACCCGCAGGCCCGATGCCTGCCCTCCCTTAGGGAAAATTATGTCTGATATCAATAACACGACAGCAGGTGAATTGCCTGTTGATGAAAATTCCATCATCGCCGAACGTCGCGCCAAACTCGATGCTATTCGCGCTAAAGGCGTCGCTTTTCCCAATGACTTCCGCCCACAACACAAGGCTGCGGAACTGGCAGAGAAATACGGCTCAATGAGCCGCGAAGAACTGGAGGCACTGAGTGTTGAAGTCAGTGTCGCTGGTCGTATGATGTTGAAACGTGAAGCCGGCAAAAAAGCTGCATTCGCGACCTTGCAAGATGCATCCGGCCTCAAAGCTGATGGCCGCATACAGTTGTACGTCACCACAGACAAAACCGGCGAAGCTGAGATGGAAGCCTTCCGTCATTATGACCTGGGCGATATCCTGGGCATAGAAGGCGTCCTGTTCAAAACCAAAACGGATGAGTTGACAGTCAAGGTCACCACCTTGCGCATGCTGACCAAGTCTCTGCGCCCTTTGCCTGACAAATTCCACGGCCTGGCCAATCAGGAAACCAAATACCGCCAGCGTTATGTCGACCTCATCATGAGCGAAGACACACGCCGCACTTTCAAGGCGCGCACCGCCGCCATGAACTCTATCCGTACATTCATGAACAGCAATGATTTCATGGAAGTGGAAACACCGATGCTGCACGTGATACCTGGCGGCGCAGCAGCCAAGCCTTTCATCACCCACCACAATGCGCTGGACATGCAAATGTATCTGCGTATCGCGCCTGAACTGTATCTGAAGCGCCTGGTGGTTGGTGGTTTTGACCGCGTGTTTGAAGTGAACCGCAACTTCCGCAATGAAGGTGTATCACCACGCCACAATCCAGAATTCACGATGATGGAATTCTATGCAGCCTATGTCGATTACAAATGGCTCATGGACTTTACTGAACAAGTCATACGCAAAGCCGCTGAAGATGCGCATGGCACAGCCGTATTGACTTACCAGGGTCGCGAACTGGATTTGAGCAAGCCTTTCCAGCGTCTGACCATCGTTGGCGCCATCAATAAATATGCGCCGGGTTACACTGACGAGCAATTAAATGATGCTGAATTCATCAAAAAAGAATTGGTGAAATTTGGCGTCAAACCTTTTGCTACAGCTGGTCTGGGTGCATTGCAACTGGCTTTGTTTGAAGAAACGGCAGAAGCACAATTGTGGGATCCGACCTATATCATCGATTATCCGGTCGAAGTCTCGCCACTGGCACGTGCATCCGACACCGTTGCAGGCATCACTGAGCGTTTCGAGCTGTTCATGACAGGCCGTGAAATCGCCAATGGCTTCTCGGAATTGAATGATGCAGAAGACCAGGCAGCGCGCTTCCAGGCACAGGTCGCAGCAAAAGATGCTGGCGATGAAGAAGCCATGTACTACGACGCTGATTATATCCGCGCCCTGGAATATGGCCTGCCACCGACTGGCGGCTGCGGCATAGGCATAGACCGTTTGATGATGTTGATTACAGATTCGCCTAACATCCGTGATGTGATTTTGTTCCCGCATTTGCGCAGGGAAGATTAATAATTGACATAGTCAAGCATAAATAACGAAGGGACTGTAAAATTTACAGTCCCTTTTGCTTTATATCGCATCCCTCTTTTACATTTACCCATGTCACCTGTTCATCCACTTAAGAAACTATTCCAGTATGCCAAGGCCTATCGCAGTGATTTTCGTCTGGCGACTATTTATTCCATATTAAATAAATTCTTTGATGTTTTGCCGGAAGTCTTGATTGGCGTCGCGGTTGACATCGTTATCAATGGCGACAAGAGTTTTTTGGCAAAGCGGGTACTCGGTAGTTTTGGTATTACAGACACCTGGCATCAGCTGATGTTGCTTGGTGCTGTGAATGTATTGATCTGGGGTGGCGAATCCTGGTTTGAATATCTGCTGTCCATCAAATGGCGCAAGCTGGCGCAAAACCTGCAACATGATTTGCGCCTGGATACCTATGATCATGTGCAAAAACTGGAGATGGCTTATTTTGAAAACCAGCGCACTGGTAATCTGATGTCCATCCTGAATGAAGATATCAACCAGATGGAACGTTTTCTGAATGGCGGTGCAAACCAGATCATCCAGGTCATCTGCTCTTCTATCATGGTCAGCGCCGTCTTTTTCGCCTTACAGCCATCGCTGGCCGTGATCTCTTTACTGCCAGTACCATTGATATTAATAGGCGCTTTCTGGTTTCAAAAACGCCTGGCACCACGTTATTCTGAAGTACGTGAAGCTGCTGGCGATGTCAGTGCTCGCTTGAATAATAATTTGCTGGGCCTGGCCACGATCAAGGCTTTTGCCACAGAAAGCTTTGAGAAAAATCACATCGCAGAAGCCAGCAATGCCTATCGTCAGGCAAACAGCCAGGCGATTGCCATCAGCTCCGCCATCACCCCCGTCATCCGCATGGCGATTCTGGCTGGCTTTACCGCTACCCTGGTGTACGGCGGCTGGTTGACCTTGCAAGGTCAACTCGCAGTTGGTGCTTATTCGGTACTGGTCTACCTGACGCAACGCCTGCTATGGCCTATGACAGGCCTGGCTGAAGTGGCGGATATGTATCAGCGTTCGATGTCCGCCATAGACCGTGCCATGGGCTTGCTGGATACCAAAATCAATATCCCTTACGAGGGCAAACATATTGCACCAGCACAGGTCAAAGGTGATTTGTACTTCAATCAAGTCGATTTTGCTTACGGAGACCAAAAGACCTTGCAGCAAATCAGCTTGCATATACCTGCGGGCAAGACTGTGGCCTTTGTTGGTTCTACTGGCTCCGGCAAATCGACCCTGGTGAAACTGCTTTTGCGTTTCTATTCTGCGCAAGCTGGAAAAATCACACTGGATGGCATAGAGATCAATGACATCAATCTGCAAGACCTGCGTCGCTGCATAGGCTATGTTGCGCAAGACAGCTTTCTGACCGATGGCACGATAGCGGACAATATTGCCTATGGCATGCAAGATGCTGATGAAGTCGCGATCAGGGATGCAGCGCAGGCGGCAGAAGCCATGGAATTCATTACCAAACTGCCATTGGGCTTTGCCACCCGTATCGGCGAACGCGGGCAAAAGCTCTCTGGCGGCCAGCGTCAGCGCCTGGCATTGGCCAGGGCAATCTTAAAAAATCCGCCGATACTGATATTGGATGAAGCCACCAGCGCCGTCGACAATGAAACTGAAGCAGCAATCCAGCGCAGCCTGGATGTCGTCAGCCGCAACCGCACCACGATAGTCATTGCGCACCGTCTATCCACCGTCCGTCAGGCAGATTGCATACATTTGCTGGAAGCTGGCAAGATTATAGAGAGCGGCACACATGACGAGTTGCTGGCTCTCAATGCTGGCTATGCCGCCTTGTGGCGCTTGCAAACTGGTGAGCGGACTCATGTATAATCTTTATTAACACAACTACCACATGCTAAGCTATAGCAAGCATGTGCTGCCGAATAGTTGCGTGTCATTTAACTTTGTTTTTCATCGTGTATGTAAGCTCAGTGTTACTCTTATAACATGGAGAGTATAAAGCATGAAAAAATCACTAACGATAGGCCTGGCAGCAACTTTACTTACCTTGCTGGGCGTAACGTCTTATCAAGCCATAGCCTATGTGACGCAAGTACAGCCTGCCAGCACAGCAGCCTTGCATTCGCCCGTCAAACCTTTTGAAGTTGATCCCAGCTGGATCAAGGAAGGCACGCCGAATTTCAGGGCGACCGAATTCTTTAAGTCACATGATGGCAAGACCAGTTCAGGTATTTTTGAATGTGATGGTCCATCCACCTTTGAATGGCAGTATCAGTTCGATGAAACCATTTATGTGCTCGATGGTGGTGTGGACATTGAGTATCAGGGCAAGAAGTTTTCCCTGAAACCAGGTGAAACCGCATTATTTCGCGCTGGCACGACAGCCTTGTGGCATGTCCCCAAAGGCATACGCAAGGCCTGGACCCTGCATGATGCTGGCAAACCCGCACGCGGGCTGGCCAGCATACTTAACTGATCAGGATATTGCCTTTGCCAGTGCCAGCGCACTGAGAAAGGCATTTTCCACCTTGCCAGCACCTTCAAGGCCCGCCGCAAACCAGTCGCCACAGACACCTATTCCCTGCTTGCCATTCCATAAGAAATCAGAATCCACTGGCTTTACTGCTTCAGCATAACGCCAGCGGTGTACCACGGCATGGATAGGTTGTATCCATGAGCCCGTAGCTTCGTGGAAAGCCTTGGTCAATTTTTCTTTGACCCTCTCATCATCATCTTCGAGATGCTCAATACTCCATGCCTGGGTTGCGTGACAAACCCAGCGCTCACCGGCTCTATGCAAAGGTTTGGCATCGTCATGCGCAATCCAGCCAAGACGGGAATTGTTAACCCAGGCACCGTCATAAGCCAGGTCCAGCGAAGTCTGGAAACCCAGCATCAGTGTCCAGCATGGTGCCAGGTGTGCCTGCCTGGCCTGTTTGGCCAGCGCGGGTGCAACACTCAACAAAGGCTCAGCCTGGTCTGCAGGTACCGCCAGTATCACTGCATCAAATGGACCAGCAGTCGCAGCTATTGGCACCGTTGCTGAACGGATGGACAGGAGCCACTGCTTGCCATGCGCCTCAAGCGCAGTTACCTGTTGCTCTGCACGCACATCAAGACCATGGGCAAGCTGCTTACCCAGGGAGCTCATACCAGGTACGGCAATATATCGCGTCGCACTGCGCCCTGCCGGTTTGCTGTTACCAGCTTCCAGCGTAGCCAGCTTGGCAGTCCAGGGAACTACCCAGCCAAATTTTTTCCAGTCTGCAATTTCTTTTTTGAAGCGGTCTGAGCTGGCAGTGAAATATTGCGCGCCGTGATCAAAACCACCTAATTCCGTATGTCTGGTACTCATGCGGCCACTGACGCCCATGCTTTTTTCATACACAGTGACATGATGACCTTGCGCCTGCAATTGACGCGCAACTGTCAAACCTGCTAATCCGGCACCAACAACAGCGATATGCATATTATTTCCCTTATCTAGCGTCCAAACAGACAATAAAAAACGCCCGCTATACAAGCTTGCGGGCGTCGATTTGGTTTAGTGCATATCGATATCTACTTTAGGAACAGCGTTTTCGCGGCCATGCAGGCTGGCGCGGCGTGCAGTGCAATCAGGAACACTACCCCTGACCAGACGCAACATCCTGCAAGCACTGGAATCCAGTTCGCGCGGCATGGCCTTCATACAGCGGGAGCCGTATAAGTCTGGCTTTGCTACACAACTATCTGGTTTCATTCGCTATCCTGAAATAGAGATCAACGTACTGTATTTAATCCATTACCTCGTTCATTACCTCAATCACTTCAGTCAGTGGTATTGAGACTGAGGATCACTGCTCGTTTTCTTCAACTGGCCAGTCACGGATATAGGCTTTCAACATCTTGTTTTCAAAGCTTTGCGCTTCCAGCACGGCTCTGGCCACGTCATAGAACGAGATCACGCCCAGCAAGGTCTTTGCATCCATGACAGGCAGATAACGGGAATGTTTTTCCAGCATCATGCGGCGCACTTCATTGACTTCGGTTTCCGGCGTCACGGTGAGTGGATGGTCATCCATGTATTTGCGCACCGTACCATTACCAAGTGAGCCCTGGTTTTTATGGATCGCGCGTATGACTTCACGGAAAGTCAGTATGCCAACCAGGTCGCCATATTCCATCACGACCAGAGAACCGATATCTTTCTCTTCCATGACGCTGACGGCTTCGGTAATAGGGATATCAGGTGTGATCGTGAAAAGGATGTTGCCCTTCACTTGAAGTATCTCTGAAACTTTCATGATGTCCCTCCTCTTATACATTTATATGAACCTTCTTTGCAATGTATCGCAAGCCTTGCAAAAAATCCAGCATGTAAAATATTTTATTCATTAATTCACCTGCATTTCGTCTGTCCTTTGCACCATCAGCATCAGCGATGGTAGCATTGCTGCCTCACAATATGGAGACTCTCACCAATGAGCGGCCCTAAATACCACGGCTTTGACACCCTGTCCCTGCATGCTGGCGCTGTGCCTGATCCAGCCACAGGTGCACGTGCCACCCCTATTTACCTGACATCCTCTTTTGTGTTCAAGGATTCAGATCATGCCGCGTCGCTCTTCAATATGGAAAGAGCGGGCCACATTTATTCGCGCATATCCAACCCCACCAATGCTGTACTGGAAGAAAGAATTGCCGCACTTGAGGGCGGCGTGGCAGGCATCGCCGTTGCCAGCGGGCAAGCTGCCATGCATCTGGGTCTGACCACCATAGCCGGAGCTGGTTCCCACGTCGTCGCTTCGCGTGCTTTGTACGGTGGCTCGCAAAATTTGCTGGCCTATACCATGAAGCGTTTTGGTATAGAAACCAGCTTTGTTGATCCTCGCGATCTGGATGCCTGGCGCGCTGCCATAAGACCAAACACCAAAGTTTTGTTTGCGGAAACCCTGGGTAACCCGGGACTGGATGTATTGAACATCCCCGCAGTTGCAGAAATTGCGCATGAGCATCATTTACCGTTAATGCTGGATTCGACCTTCACTACCCCCTATCTGCTAAAACCATTTGATCATGGTGCTGACCTGGTCTTTCATTCAGCGACCAAGTTCCTGTGCGGCCATGGCACTGCCATAGGCGGTTTACTGGTTGATGGCGGCACGTTTGACTGGCAGGCAGCCTATGAAAAGACCGGGCACTTTGCCGAACTCTGCGAGCCTTATGATGGCTTCCAAGGCATGGTATTTAGCGAAGAATCAACTGTTGCGGCATTTTCACTCAGGGCCAGACGAGAAGGCCTGCGTGACTTTGGTGCCTGTATGAGCCCGCACAATGCCTTCACTATCTTGCAAGGCATAGAAACCCTGGGTATGCGTATGGACAGGCATGTGGCAAACACCCGCAAAGTGGTCGAATTTTTGGTATCGCATCCAGCGGTCGAGTCAGTCTCTTATCCTGAACTGGAAAATCATCCTGATTATGAGCTGGCAAAGACACTGCTACCCAAAGGTTGCGGTGCAGTATTTTCATTCAACATCAAGGGTAACCGCGCAGCCGGGCAACGCTTTATTGAATCTCTCAATATCTTTTCGCATCTGGCCAATGTCGGCGATGCCAAGTCCTTAGCCATACATCCTGCTTCGACCACCCATTTCCGCGTGCCTGCGGAGCAATTGCTGGCATCTGGGATTAGCGAGGGAACCATGCGCTTATCCATAGGTCTGGAAAATATCGAGGACCTGATCGAAGACTTGTCACGTGGCCTCAAAGCTGCACAGAAAGGAGCCTGAGATGTTATTTGAAGTCTATGGCCATGCAGCCTATTGCTATACCGGTGGCAAGCCCTACAACCCTGCCCTGCCCACACTCGTATTCATCCACGGCGCACAAAACGATCACTCGGTCTGGGGTTTGCAGACCCGCTATCTGGCGCATCACGGCTTCAACGTACTGGCAGTCGATTTGCCCGGCCATGGCCGTAGCAAAGGCCAGGCGCTGAGCAGCGTAGAACAAATGGCAGACTGGCTGCTGGCTTTGCTGGATATAGCAGGCATAGCGCAAGCCACGCTGATCGGACATAGCATGGGCTCACTGATCGCACTGGAGACTTGCTTCAAAGCGAACTCACGTATCAGCAAACTCATCATGGTTGGTACAGCCTATCCCATGAAAGTATCAGACACCCTGCTCAATGCCGCCCGTGATGAAGAGCAGGCAGCAATCGACATGGTGAATATCTGGTCACATACCTCCATCGCACACAAACCATCCTGTCCTGGACCAGGGTTTTATGTCATGGGAGTCAGCCAGCGCCTCATGCAGCGTATTTCTGCCATCAATCCTGATAAGGTTTTTTACACAGACTTTGCTGCGTGCAATGCGTATGTCAATGGAGAAGCGGCCGCGCAATCAGTGAGCTGCCCCAGCCTGTTCATACTAGCAAAAAAAGACATGATGACACCAGCAAAAGCTGGCTTAGCGTTGAGCAAAGCCATCGTGAATAGCCAGCAAAAGATCATAGACAATTGCGGCCATTCACTGATGTCTGAACAAGCTGGCCAGGTTCTGACAGCCATCCATGATTTTGTGAAGGTATAAGCAGCGATGGCAATGAATCTGGAAAGCTGGGCCTTGTTTACGGCAACCGAAGCAGCCTTGTCACTGTCACCCGGTCCTGCAGTGATGATGGTGGTTGCCTATGGCATAGCAAGAGGGTGGCGTACATCTCTGTTTGTCACGCTGGGTATCTTGACGGGTAATGCGATTTACTTTGCAGTATCGGCAACTGGTATAGGTTCGCTGATACTGGCCTCGCCCAAAGTATTTATGGCGATCAAATACCTGGGGGCGGCTTACCTGGTCTATCTTGGATTGTCAGCCATCTTCGGCAAACCCTCACCGTTGACGATTTCCAAGCTGGATGGCGTAGCACTCAGTGGCAGGAAGATATTCAGCAGCGCACTGATGTTGCAATTGATGAACCCTAAAACCCTGTTGATGTTTGTGGCGATACTGCCGCAATTCATAGACCCCAAGGAACCAGTAGGCGTGCAGATGCTGATACTGGCAGCCGGCTCTATCATTCCTGAATTTTTTATCCTGCTGGGATATGGCATGCTGGCCAGCAAAGCCAGTCACTGGGCGACACAGGAAAGATATGCGGTGATCACTGAAAGAATAGCCGGCACACTGGTGACAGGCGCCGGCATCATGGTTGCATTAGTATAGCAATCAGCCTCTAAGCATGTGTGGGCAGGCGCTGGTTCAGGCCAGCGAGGTAATCTGCCCTGAAGCGACGCAAGACATAATCCTTGTAATTGTCATGCTTCAGGCTGTCCCAGGCTTCTACCCTGCCCTTGCTGGATTTGTCCTTGGCCGCTGCCAGCACTTCGGGGCTCAATTCCAGACTGGCATCGGTCATCATTTCATAACCATACAATTGCATGAATTCCTTGGTCAGGCTTTCTATGACTTCAATTTCCTGCATGCTCAGTTGCTGCTTGAACTTGTCCTTGTTCGCCATAACAGGCGGGAAACGGTTGCTTGCCCACAATGCCGACATCTGGGAAATTTGCTGCGCTTCGCTGGAATGAGTGACATCCAGCATCTCGGGCAAGAACTGCATGCCAAAGAAGTCACAAATCGCCCTCAGCACGGTTTCCTGGTTACTCAGGAAATCTTCATAGCGTATGGTCAGCACCCTGTCCGGATGGCGATTGATGATGTCGCGCGATAACTGATGCGCCTCCAGCCAGGCCATGGCGTTCAGTGTGGAATCATAATCATGAATAATGGCCTTGTTCATTGAGGCAACCTGCGCCCTGGGGTCTCTGACTACATTCAGGAACAGCATATTCGGAAATAACTGCAAAAGCTCTTCAGCATAGTGCACGCTATCGAGCGATTTATCCATGACGATGCTGGCATGATGATGTTCGCCCGTGCGTAACAGTAACTCCCACAATATCCTGTGCACGCTGCGTTGATCGTTCTTGATGGATTCAAACACATCCACAGGATCAAACACCATACCCTTCCACTTCACCATGCTGGCTGCCTGCAAGCCTACGACATCGACGACCAGTCTGAAATAAGATTCATCATCATTCAGATCGCCATAGCGTGGTACCAGAGGCATGAAGTCTACGATATGCAAGGGATAGGGTGAATAGAATTCCTTGCTATTATTTAAACGCAAACGCAGGGCATGGCTACCGCAGCGGCGCAGGGGTATCATCAGCACGGGAGTCGGTCGTTTATTCCTGGCAGCCACTTTTTGTACGCTGGTCACACTATCGGATTCTGCCATGATGCTCTCCCCATGCTTGAAGGTATGAATCTGGAAGACCGCCTGACCTGTCAGGTCATGACAGGCTGAATTGCGGTTTTTCCATTTTCTCAAAATAAGCTATAAAAGCTTGCACAAAATGATCCACTTCAGTTGCTGCCAAATTATTAATGCCACCAGCACCGCGCCTCCCACCACCAGTAGAAAATGCAGTGCAAAATTGACTTGCCGGGCAATTATCTGCATCACCGGAACGCACACTGACAACATAACTGCCATCTGGCTTTGCGGTCAGCACTGCAAAGGATTTTCCTGGCTGCTCTTGCGTTAATTGATTTGCCAGAATGCCTGAGATGCGCCTGGCCCATGCCTGGGCAGGCAAGATATAAATGGACGTTAATTCACTTTGACGGTAGGCGCGCAAACCCTGCATGAAAGCCATATCACTGGCATAGGCATTATGCAGTACTACAAATTGTGCGGCACTATTCAAAAAATCAAAGGGATCGACATAGTCATGTACAGCCTGATACAAGGCCGCAGGATGAAAATGCAAGTCATCCACTGATTCACCGTAGGCGTTGTAGTTGAGCAAAGTGCCCAGTTCTTGCAATTGCTTGCACTGTATTCCGTTCAGGCCAGCTTGCATGCCCATAGTACTTGCGACTTCAGGCAAGTTATCGCCATACGCTGCCACTACTGCCCATTGCCAGTATTGGCCGTTTAAATAGCGATTAACCAAGATACTGCTACATACATCCGCTGCCATATCGCAATGCAAGTTCAGATGCACATGCTCAAAGGCTTGCGCGGCATTGTGATGATCGAAATAAATAATCTCTGCACCCGCGGCAAGGTGTTTGCGCAGAGCTACAATATTGCTGTCCAGTGAGATATCCAGGACAGTCAATTTATCCCCCTGTCGGGAGGCAAAACGGCCTAGCAAATCAATATCCCGTTTGGCACCGGTCACCAGAACTGCTTTGCGCGGATCTGCCAATCTAAGTTGATGCAAGGCGCAAATACCATCAGCGTCGCCATTGAACACATCATAGGCTTGCACTACATTATTGATCTCTGCTGACATGATATTTTCGCTATTTGATATAGCATAATCCTATCAGGTGTTTATACAGTTTCTCTGCGGCTTCCTCTATGGTATGTTGCTCGGAATTGATTTCCAGGTCAGGGTCCAATGGCATCTCATAAGGTGCTGAAACACCGGTGAATTCAGGTATTTCACCCCTGCGTGCTTTCGCATACAGGCCTTTGGGGTCACGCCTTTCACAGGTCACGCCGGGCGTGCTCACATGCACTTCAACAAAACGCTCTTCGCCTATGATCTCTTTTGCCATCGCTCTGTCGTCCCTGAATGGCGAAATAAAAGCGGTAATGGCGATTATCCCCGCTTCATTCATGAGGTGGGCAACCTCGGCCGCCCGGCGTATATTTTCGCGCCTGTCATTAGCAGAGAAACCAAGATCACTATTTAAATGATGGCGTAAATTGTCGCCATCCACGACAAAACAGCAATGGCCGCGTTCCAATAAAATCTTTTCAAGGGCATAGGCCAAGGTAGACTTGCCTGCGCCACTTAAACCCGTCAACCACATCGTGGCTGGGCTTTGCCGCATCAAGCGTTCCCGCGCATTGGAATTGACGACGCCATAATGCCATTTGATATCCACCCCACTCGTATGTGGATTTTGCACAAAACGTCCAAATTGTGTTCTGCGCTCTACCCTGACTGCGGGTTGCTCGGCCTGGGCTTGCTCGACTTGAGGCTGCTTTTCCAATATGCTCGTGCTCGCTTGCATACGACGCTCCTGATTTTACTGCTGGTATCAAAAAATTGATTTTGCGAATTTAACTCATTAAAACTCTTCCCAATCAGCATTGCCGGGCTGAGGATTATTGCTGGCATTTGCCACCCGCCTGATCTGTTTTACGGGGGCTTTATTTTTATCCTGTGCCGTGACTTTCTTTATCAGCGGGACAATTTTTTTATCAAGCATTGCTGGTTCGCGCCAGTTGGGTTCTGCAAATTTTTCTGTAGCGATCTGGAAGGTGCTCACCAGCTCAGACAAGTCATCTGCCTGGTTTTGAAGTGCCGCGGCTGCGGCTGCGGCTTCTTCCACCAGGGCAGCATTTTGCTGAGTGACATCATCCATCTGTACGATGGCTTCATTGATCTGCTCTATGCCTGCAGTCTGCTCCTGGCTGGCCAACATGATTTCACTCATGATATTGGTAACCTTCTTGATGCTCACCACGATTTCATCCATGGTGACACCCGCCTGATCAACCAGTTTTGCACCAATATCTACCTTGGTCACCGAATCATCGATCAAGTGCTTGATCTCACGCGCTGCTTCGGCAGAGCGTTGCGCCAGGTTTCTGACTTCCGTCGCCACTACTGCAAAACCCCGGCCTTGTTCACCAGCGCGAGCAGCCTCAACTGCAGCATTCAGTGCAAGTATATTGGTTTGGAAAGCAATGCCATCAATGACGCCAATAATATCGACAATTTTGCGTGAAGAAGTATTGATGGAACCCATGGTCTGAACAACTTCAGAAACCACAGTGCCGCCTTTGACAGCCACATCAGAAGCGGATTTGGCCAGCACATTGGCTTGCCTGGCACTATCTGCATTTTGCTTGACGGTAGAAGTCAACTCTTCCATGGATGAAGCAGTTTCTTCCAGAGAGCCTGCCTGTGCCTCAGTACGTGAAGATAAATCCATGTTACCTGAAGCAATTTGTCTTGATGCAGTAGCAATCGTATCTGTGCCGGAACGTACCATACCAACGATGCTTGCCAGACCTTTTTGCATTTCATCCATGGCATGCATCAGACTATGTGTGTCTTTTTCAGCCAAACGGATAGGAACAGACAAATCACCTGCTGCAATTCTTTCCGCAATTTGCACGGCATAGCGTGGTTCGCCGCCTAGCTGTTTCAGCAAACTCTTAACGATGAGCCAGGCTGCCAGCACGCCTACAAATAGGGCGGCAGCACCAAACATAAACATGAGTTTTTTTGCGCTGACATAGTCTTGTTCGGCCTGGATAATTGCTTCGGCATTTTGTTTATCTTCATCAGAGATAAATTCGTTCAGCAAATCCCACCATTTCTTTTGCACAGGTCGGAATTCGAAACGTAGTAATTTATACGCTTCATCCCCTTTTTTCTGTACACCCAGATCTGCCCCTTTGGCGATAAATGGCTCAGCCAATCTGGCCTGATCCCGGATTCTTCCCAGCAAGGCAATTTGTTCAGCTGAAGCATTTGGGTCCGCTTTGAGCATTTGCGTCAGCTTGTCTTCGGCTTCAGTATATTTTTTTGTTTGCGCCGCTATCCTTTTTACTTCAATCTGGATTTCAGCTTCGTCAGACAAGAGGATGAGATTGCGTAAAGCCAGTGCTCGTTCAGTCACTGTCAAATACATGGTGGAAGCGAGTTTGGACTGCACATTATTGACGTTGGCAATTTCTTCCAGACGTTCATGCATCTTCGCCATATAGGTAGTCCCCAATAGGAGGACAACTAGCAACAAACCCAAAACCAGGCCAAAACCAGTGATAAGACGGGTTGAGACTTTCGAATTCTCGATGTTCATGATTCCCCCAAAACATTGTCAGTTATAAGATTTTTGACGTGGTTTGAATAATCAGGGCTTGCATAAGTTTGTTCGACAAACTCATATTGCCACACAGATTTTAATGCCACAAGGAAATTATTAAAGATTGTGTCTTTTGAATAAAGCTTTTAATATCAAATACTTATCTCATTAAATATAACTATCACCAAACTGTAATCAGTAGCAAAAATCACATATAGTTATTTATTTAATGTATATCAACTTGAATAATAGTAGCTATTTTTACAATGTCAATATTGTAAATTATCACTATTTCTTGCAGGATCTGTCCCTTCTACAGATATTTTGATAAATCATTTGAAGATTTCAAAATTTACCGGCACAAGACCCAGCACATGACCTAATATGGCAAAAATAAAACTATTTGTTCAATGACAGAGATAGAAATCGGATGGAGACAAACATGGCAGAGAAATACAATGATTTTTCAGCATTTTATGTTTTTTATCTGAGCGAACATGGCAACAAGACTTGCAGGCAATTGCATTTCCTGGGAAGCAGTCTGGTTATCCTGTGCATGGCGACGTTCATCTTCACAGGCCAGCTTGCTTATTTGCTCGCCGCACCTATCTGCGGCTATGGCTTTGCCTGGCTAGGCCATTTTGTGTTTGAAAAGAACCGCCCCGCCTCGTTCAAGCAGCCTTTGTTTTCTTTCATGGGGGACTGGGTCATGTACTGGCAATTACTGAGCGGAAAAATCAGTTTTTCTCAGCAAAATAAAGCGCGCAAAGCTTAAAGGCCTGCACACACGCAAATTAAGACACAGCCCAGGCATAGGGCTGGCCGTGTTTACAACAAATCAGGCAAAGTGATAGATCATGCTGACATGGGGAATACCAGCTTCTTCAAAAATCTCACCATCACGGGTATAACCTTCTTTAAGATAGAAATTCTCTGCCGACTGTTGCGCATTCAAACGCACGGCTACCTCGCCCCTCGCCTGCGCCTCTTGCATCAGAGCACGTAAAATCTTTGCACCTACACCCAGACCACGCGCCGTTGCCAGTACAGCCATGCGGCCAATATGTGCATCTGGCAAAAGGCGGCCGGTGCCCACGGCCTTGCCATCGCCATCATAAGCAACTGCATGCAGGCATAGTGCATCAGCAGCATCCCACTCCAGTTCGGCTGGAATTTTTTGCTCAATGACAAAAACATCATAGCGTATTGCCTGGGCATCTTTTTGCAGCGTGGCCCAGTCAGCAATGACCAGGCGGAGATTTTCAGTATTCATGTTCGGGTATCAGCAGGTAAATGCGTTTCAAAGGCTGAAATTATCGCACGCCAAGCATCGGTGACGGCAACAGCCTTGCGTTTTTCTGTATCAGCATAGACATACACAAGTTCACCAGATATCAAATGCTCTTCACCAAGATAAATTTCGAGGATGAACTGCAAGGAAGACCTACCTATGCTGGCACAACGCACACCGATATCCAGTTCATCATCAAACCTGGCTGGTGCCATATATTCTATCGCCGATTTGCGGGCAAACAACTCCTTGCCTTCGGTTGCCTGAGCAATCACATTCGGCAAACCAGTGGCGCGCCAGTATTCGGTAAACGCCACATCAAAATAATTGAGGTAGTTCCCATTAAAGACTATGGCTTGCATATCAACCTCTGACCAGCGCACTCGCAAGCGGTGAAAGAAAGCAAAATCTGCTTTGGCCATAATCCTTAACTCTGCAAAAATTGACGGATGAGGCGGTTAACACGCTCAGGCTGTTCATGGATGACCCAGTGAGAACCTTCAGGAATGCGCTGTATCTGGATATCATCGACAAAATTCTCCAGACCATCCAGCAAGGTCTTGGGCAAGGCTTTATCGTTCTCGCCCCAGATGACACGGGTAGGCACTTTCACCTGGAAGTCAGCCGGGTTCAGATTCAATTGCAGCGGTCCCGGATTTTTCTCTGTCGGTGGATGTAATGGCGAAGCGCGGTAGTAATTGACGCCACCGGCCAGGCCACGCGCCCAGCAAGCATGATAAGCCGCCTGGGTCTCAGCATCAAACCATGTAGCTTCGCCCTGCCCCATGCCATTGAAGAAGCCATCCATGAGCGCGAAGTTATCTTTGACCAGTGCTTCTTCAGACCCTGGATTGCGCAACCAGTTCATGTATTCGCTGGAAGCCTTTTGTGCAGGGTCAGTCGCCAGCGCCTGCATGAACAAGTAAGGATGAGGAGAATTGATGATGATCAGTTTTTCAAACAAAGCTGGCAGGGCAATCGCCATATTCCAGCATACCGCCCCACCCCAGTCATGCGCGACGACCGTGGCTTGCTGATAACCGAGGTGAGCGATCAACAAACGCAGGTCATCGACAATATGCCTGGCTTTGTAGGCAGCAACATCTGCCGGCATGTCTGACAGATTGAAGCCGCGTAAATCCGGTGCGACAGCAAAATAATCCTGTCCAAACTCAGCCAGTTGTGCCGACCATTCATACCAGAACTCTGGAAAGCCATGGACGAACAAGATCAATGGCCTGCCGCGCTCACCCGCACTGGCGAAATGAAGGCGAGTTCCATTGGCCAATGTGGCAAACTGATTACTTAGTATTTCTGCTGTCATCTGTGCTTCTCCCTGATGCTTGAAAGTGGTAATCAGGCCTTGAGCTTAGCTCTGAGCATGTCACGGATATGTGGCGCAGCCTTGTAGGGGTCACCTGGGTTGCGTTGCAGGACAATGTCTTCCATGCGTTCCTGCACATTACCCAGGGCGCCGGGATGAGAGAAGATGTAGAACTGTTCATCAGCAATTGCCTTGAAGGTGTTTTCAGCAACTTCCTCGGCTGTCACCTTGCCAGAATTCACAGCCTTGTCTGACATGGCCTGTGCAGCTCTTTGGCTGGCAGTTGGTGCAGAACCTGGGACATCTTCAGGGCGGTTTCTATGCGATTGTGAAATACCGGTAGGCACGAAATAAGGGCACAGGACAGAAGCGCCTATCGGCGCTTCTACCAATTTCAAATCCTGGTACAGGGATTCGGAAAGAGACACTACCGCATGCTTGGAGACGTTATATACACCCATGGTTGGCGCATTAAGCAAACCCGCCATGGACGCTGTATTGACGATATGGCCCTCAAATTGCGGATCTTTCTTTGCGCATTCCAGCATGAGGTTGGTGAAGATGCGCACGCCGTGAATGACACCCCAGAGATTAACGCCTATTACCCAATCCCAGTCAGCCTGGGTGTTTTCCCAGATCAAGCCACCGGAACCGACACCAGCATTATTGAATACCAGATGCACAGCACCAAATTTCTCCGTGGTGGCATCCGCCAGGGCCTGCACTTCTTCTGCATGGCGTACATCGCAGCGCATTGCCAGCACCTGGGCACCTTGCGCTTCCAGCTCGGCTTTGGTTTTATCCAGGGCATCTTGCTGCACATCAGCCAGCACCAGCTTCATGCCCAGACGTGCGCCAATAATCGCAAATTCGCGACCAAAACCGCTGGCACCACCGGTAATCACGACTACTCTGTCTTTGAATACTTTCATGTTGTCTCCTGTAATAATTTATTAAATTTATTTATTTTGCACGTTTCATCTGGAAGCCTACTCGTGGGAAATGCACGACCACAGTTCCAGCTCGTTGGTCTTCACGACGTACTGCCAATTCATTTTCACTGGCGATGACAAGTTCGCCCACCACTGGGTCGAGTGCATAGTCGGTCGGCATGATGGCGACCTGCTCACCCAGCGCTATGCCATGGCTGTCAACGAAGTTACGGCCATTCGTGTCAAAATTTGGTGCATTTCTAGCGATATCCAGTGCTTCTGCACTACTCATGGCTTCAGACTGGTGATGGCCAAAAGCAGCGACCCGGCCCATCCATTCCAGCAGCTTTGGATAAGCATCGAAGATAGGATTGATTGCTGGAGCTAGTCGTATCAGCCATAAAGCCTGATAGACAGAAAAATCAGCAATACTGGCTTGCGTGCCCAATAGAAATGGCGCATCACCACTGAGCATGTTTTCCAGACGCCTTAAATATTCGCAAAGCTGGCCCTTGGCTTCGCCCATGCTGGTCCGTGGCATATTGCCACGCATGGTGGCACGGTCTGCGCTGAAGGCTTGCATCTCTTCTGCTGTGATATTGCCGAATATGGATGGAATGGCGGCTGGCTGAAATGCATAGGGAATTGCTGTCCAGAACAAGGTAGTATCCGCCCATTGCGCCAGGTTGCGCGCAAGGCCATTGATGGCAGCCGGGTATAGCGTAGGCGCAGGCGATCGTTTTTCCAGCACCTCGGCAATCAGGTGTGTGTCGCAATAAATATCCCCACCAATTTGCAATATGGGCGTACGCCTGTAACCACCCGTCAATGCCGTTACATCTGGCTTGGGCATGATGATGGGTACTGTGACCGACTTCCAGCTCAATTGCTTAAAACCGAAAATCAAGCGTATTTTTTCTGAAAATGGAGAAATCGCAAAATTATGAAAGATAAGATCGGACATGGCTGCTCTGCGCTCTTTAGGTTTATACGATTAACTCAAATCAGCTTCACTAACTGCTTGCCAAAGTTTTTGCCTTTGAGCAGGCCGATAAATGCTTCTGGCGCAGCAGCAATGCCTTCAGCAACAGATTCACGGAACTTCAATTTACCAGTCGCAACCAGGCCCCCCAGCTCTTTCAAACCTTGCGGCCATAAATCCATGTGTTCAGAGACGATAAAGCCACGCATAGTCAGACGCATGGTCAAAAATACGCGGGCATTCTTGATGTTCAGTTGCTCACCGTTATAACCAGCGATCAAACCGCACAGTGCGATACGGCCAAAAGCATTCATGCGTGCCAGGCTGGCGTCAAAGATGTCACCACCGACGTTTTCAAACACGGCATCAATACCATCCGGCGTCGCTGCGGCCAGATCGGCTTCCAGATTACCTGCCTTGTAATCGATACAGGCATCAAAGCCCAGTTCATTGACGACATAAGCGCATTTGTCTGCGCCGCCGGCTATACCAACCACGCGGCAACCCAGTTGCTTGCCCAACTGACCAACCACACTACCCACTGCACCGCTGGCAGCAGACACCACGATAGTTTCACCAGCCTTGGGTTGCATGATCTGGGTCAGGCCATACCAGGCTGTCAGACCGGGCATGCCGACTGAGCCCAGGTAGGCTGACAATGGAATATGAGTCGTATCGACTTTGCGCAGCAACAAGCCATCAGACACGCCCATTTCTGACCAGCCCAGCATGCCTATGACTTTGTCACCGACATTGAATTTAGCATTTTTGCTGGCGACCACTTCACCTACCGTGCCACCTATCATGGTTTCCCCTATGACTTGCGGGGCGGCATAACTTTTTGCATCTTCCATGCGACCACGCATGTAAGGGTCCAGCGACATGTAGTGATTGCGCACCAGCAGCTCGCCATCCTTGAGTTCTGGCACCGGCAGGGATTCAAGGCGGAAATTTTCTGGCACAACCTGACCTTTAGGACGAGAGGCCAGCACGATACGTTGGTAAGAAAGTTGAGAATTAATAGTCATGATTTGCTCATTTCATCAGGTGATTTGCCAAAGCCTGGAAGGCGCGGTAAGTGACAGGGTCAGTCGCACCATTGGCAGCAATGGGATGGGAGGAAAATTTAACGATGACCATTTCGGCCACCGGGTCTATATAAATGCGTTGTCCATGTATGCCACGGGCTTCAAATGTCTGGTGGCTGTTATGCCCTACCCACCACATATTGCGGTAGGAGTAACCGGGTAAAGTCGCATAACCAGCTTTAGCAAACTTGGCTGGGTCGGCACCCTTGCGTATATCTTCTACTGCAGCGGCGGGAATGATTTGCTGCCCATTGAACTTGCCATTCAGGCGCATCATTTCACCAAAGCGTGCCATGTCGCGCAAGGTCAGGTTCAGGCCACCACCGCCCTGTTCTGTGCCTACGCTATCTACAGAAAAATAGGCATCGTTCTCTGTGCCCAGTTTTTGCCAGAGACGTTCAGACAAGAGATCAGACAGATTTTGTCCGGTAGCGCGCCTGACTACCCAGGCCAGCACTTCAGCATTCACGGTCTTGTAGGCAAAGGCTTCGTCATGCTTGCCTTCTTTTTTCAATTTCACCAGGAAATCATAAAAGGTTTTAGGCCCGTCATAAGTCGGCGCTGTCGGTAGCAAGCCGCCTGATCTGGCGTAATCCCAGATTTCAGCTTTAGGGTCCGCATAATTTTCAGAATACTGCACACCTATAGTCATATCCATGACCTGGCGCACCGTGGCATCGCCATAAGCGGTGTCTTTGAGCTCAGGGATATACTGGGTGACAGCAGCACCGGGATCAAGCTTACCCTCTGCTGCCAATGTTGCCGCCAGCGTGCCTACAAAAGACTTGGTGACCGACATGGCAATATGCGGTAAATAGGTTTTAGTAATACCCAAGTAGCGCTCATAGACTATTTTGCCCTTGTGCAGTACCAGTATGCTGTCGGTATAAGTGCGGGCTTGCATATCGGCCCAGCCTATCTCATTGCCTTTTTCATCTGCAAACCGCAATTTATCGAGGTCACGCAAAGCCACTGGCAAAGCTGACACAGGGCCTGCACCATGCCAGACATTGCTGGTCGGCCCCAGTTCACGCCCATGCGAAAACGACCAGCGAGTACGGGGGAATTGATAATTGCTGCCATTGGCAAATTTGATGAGCTTGTCATGCGCGGGTGGAAAACCCTGCATCCAGCCCAATTTTTGTGGATCACTTGCCTCAGCATCAGGCAAGGCAGTTTGTGCCAAAGACGTACTCATGTATGGTCCACCGAGTAAAGCTAAGAAAAGAATTGCAAAGCGGGTCTGCTGCATGTTGGTCTCCATTTATTTTTTATAGGACTTGCAGAAACGACGTCAATTTTTAATCAGTCACTACCGTAAAGCTTTTTCATATTTTCGCCAGACTTCAAACGTCGCAGATATTTGAATGTGCCCATGGCTTTGGCAATGAGCTTGTCGCCATTCCAGACTTCGCCTTCGCAAAAGCACATGGTGGTGGATTGATGAAAAGCCTTGCCGCGCGCTTCCATACGGCCACCTGGTACGCCGCCAGGCTGCAGGAAGGTCGTTTTCATTTCTACTGTGACAACGCCCTTGAGATCACTGCTCATTGACCTGCCAGCCATGGCCATGACCACATCCAGCATGGTCATGATCACGCCGCCATGGGCGATTTGCCAGCTGTTCATGTGACGCGTCGTCAAATCCAGTGTCAGACGTGCCTGACCATTTTCCATTTCCAGGAATTCAACACCCAGGTCATGCAAAAAGGGATTCAATACAGGAGTTGGTTGCGCAATAGGAAGCGCAGGAGCCGACATGTTGTCCTCTGTCATACCGCAGATACCCCGCCATCCACTGCCAGGGTTTGGCCAGTAATATGTTTGCCTGCATCGCTGGCAAACAACATGGCCACGCCCTTCAAATCTTCATCATCACCTATGCGTTGCAAAGGAGCTTCTTTGGCGAGTTTTTCTTCGCCCAGGTTTTCCAGTATGCCCTTGGTCATTTTGGAGGGAAAAAATCCCGGTGCAATCGCATTGACTGTGATGCCATGCACGCCCCACTCGCCAGCCAGGGTGCGGGTGAAGTTGATGACAGCAGCCTTGGAGGTGTTATAAGCGATGGTTTGCATGGTGCCCGGTGCATTACCAGCCAAGCCAGCGATAGAAGCAATATTGATGATGCGGCCATACTTGCGCGGTATCATGGAGCGCTTGCCGACCGCCTGCGAGATCATGAATATGCTGCGGATATTCAGATTCATGACCTTGTCCCAGGCATCGACAGGATAATCTTCCGCCGGGGCACCCCAGGTAGCACCCGCATTGTTGATGAGGATGTCGATATGGCCGAGTCGAGCCAGCGCTTCATCTACCAGTGACTGCACCGCCGCTTCTTTAGACAGGTCAGCAGCAATGGCGCTGGCATCTATGCCCCGGCTTTTTAAGTGAGCAACGGCTTCATCCAGGTCAGATTGCTTGCGTGAAGACAGCAGCACTTTGGCACCCTGCTCACCCAGCGCTTCTGCCATTTGCAAACCCAGGCCACGTGAGCCGCCAGTAACCAGGGCAGTCTTGCCATGCAAATCAAATAATTGTTGTACTGTGCGAATTGCTTTGCTCATTTTTTGTCTCCAGTATACGCGGCCACAGCCTGTCTGCGAGCAGACAGGAAGGGCATCGTTTGTTATGTGTTTTTGATTATTTAAAGACTATGGTTCAGAACCAGGCATCCTGCATCTCGAAAGTCGTCATATCGATATTCGAGAGCAAATCCAGCTGAGGATGGACACGTGGCAATTCCCAGTGGAAGAAGTATTTACAAGCCTGTAGTTTGCCTGCGTAGAAATCAGCATCATGGTGATTTTCTTTGTTCAGGCATAAAGTAGCTTGTTCCAGCCACATCCAGGCAATCACCGCATGACCAAATACTTCAAGATAAGCCGAGGCATTCGCCAGGGTTTTGTTGGTATCTCCCACGCCGTGCAATTGCTGGGTAACGCTGGCCAGTCTTTGCAGCACACGTGCCAATGATTTGGTATATGCCAGCAATTCAGGATGAGCAGCAGCTCTGGCCAGGGTTTTGTGCATGATTTCGCCCAAGGCTTCCAGCGCCGCACCGTCCTGCATAACAACCTTGCGGCCCAATAAATCCAGCCCCTGTATGCCATGTGTACCTTCATGGATGGGATTGAGGCGGTTATCGCGGTAAAACTGTTCTACATTGTATTCACGGGTATAGCCATAGCCGCCATGCACCTGTATCGCCAGGTTATTCGCTTCCAGGCACCATTGCGAAGGCCAGGATTTGGCGATGGGCGTCAATATCTCCAGCATCTGCGCGGCATGGGTACGTGCTTCTGGCGATGGGGCGGTACGCTCTTCATCAACCAGGCGGGCGCAGAATAAATTCAATGCCAGGCCACCTTCGACATAGGCTTTTTGTGCCAGCAACATGCGCTTAACATCGGTATGTTCAATGATGGGTACTTGCGGTGCAGCCGGGTCCTTGTTCAACGGTGCTCGTCCCTGTGGACGGTTGCGGGCATAATCCAGCGCATGCAGATAACCGGTGTAGCCCAACATAACGGCCCCCAGACCGACGCCTATGCGTGCCTCATTCATCATATGGAACATGTTTGCCATGCCACGATGCAAAGTACCCACGAGATAGCCTATCGCACCCGCCTTGCCTCCCGGTTTGAATTTACCTTCACCAAAGTTCAGCAGGCAATTGGTGGTGCCGCGATAACCCATTTTGTGATTCAGGCCAGCCAGCACTACGTCATTGCGTTCACCCAGGCTGCCATCATCATTCACCAGTTTTTTTGGCACGATAAAAAGCGAGATACCTTTGACACCAGGTATCAGCTTGCCGTTTGCGTCCGGCACTTTGGCCAATACCAGGTGCACAATATTCTCGGCCAGCTCATGTTCGCCAGCCGATATCCACATCTTGTTGCCGGTCAGCCGGTAAGTACCATCTTCTTGCGGCTCAGCCCTGGTGACTATATCAGACAGACTGGAACCAGCCTGAGGTTCAGACAAACACATGGTGCCAAAGAAGCGGCCTTCCAGCATGGGTTTGACGAAAGTTTCTATCTGCTCAGGCGTACCGCATTTGAGCAAGGTATTGGCATTGCCTATGGTCAGGAAAGGATAAGATGCCGTCCCTACATTCGCCCCTTTGAAATAGGCAAAGCCAGCTTTTTCAACAACGCAGGGTAATTGCATGCCACCGACATCAAAGTCCTGCCCTGCTGCCATCAGGCCAGCTTCACAAAATGCTTTCAGGGCCGTCTTCACTTCAGGAATCATGTGCACTTCTTCGCCATCGAAGTGTGGCTCCTGCTGGTCATTTTTTTTATTATGAGTAGCGAACAGGTCTGTCGCTATTTGTTCGCAGGTATCAAGAGCAGCATTGAAAGTTTCGCGGCTATGGTCGGCGAAACGTGGCCTTTGATTCAGTGATTCTACATTCAGCCATTCATACAGCATGAATTCGAGATCACGGCGGGAAAGAATTTTAGATTGCATGGCTTTATCTGGACAAAAAGATGAAACACCCATTTTACCCACACCGCACGAAGCGGCATGGGCACCCAACATGCATCCAGCTTAAACTACTTCAAACAAGCCTGCAGCGCCCTGGCCACCACCAATACACATGGTGACAACCACATATTTAGCACCACGGCGTTTACCTTCTATCAAAGCATGGCCAGTCAGACGGGCACCTGAGACGCCGTAAGGATGACCGACTGCAATCGCGCCACCGTTGACATTCAATTTATCCATAGGGATACCGAGTTTGTCTGCGCAATACAAGACTTGCACGGCAAATGCCTCATTCAATTCCCACAAACCGATATCTTCAACCTTGAGGCCAGCTTTTTTCAGCAGTTTTGGAATAGCAAAGACCGGGCCTATACCCATTTCATCTGGCTCGCATCCTGCAACCGCAAAACCACGGAAAATACCCAGTGGTTGCAGGCCCCGGGCTTCAGCCAGTTTGCTGTTCATCAGGATGGCAACCGAGGCGCCATCAGAGAACTGGCTGGCATTACCAGCAGTAATGACACCACCTGGCACTGCGGTACGGATTTTGGATACGCCTTCGAGCGTAGTATCTGCACGTATGCCTTCATCAGCAGAGATAGTGACTTCTTTGGTGATCAGCATGCCAGTCGCTTTATCGGCGACGCCCATGACAGTCGTCATCGGCACGATCTCGGCATCAAACAAACCAGCAGCCTGGGCGGCAGCAGCGCGCAACTGGCTTTGTACGCCGTACTCATCCTGACGTTCGCGCGGGATACCATAACGCTTGGCAACGGTTTCTGCGGTTTGCAGCATGGGCCAATAGACTTCTGGCTTATGTTGCTTCAACCAGGTTTCGACGATCATGTGGCTATTTGCCTCGTTTTGTACGCAAGAAATCGATTCAACACCGCCAGCCGCATAGACATCGCCTTCACCAGCAATAATTCTTTGTGCTGCCAGGGCGATGGTCTGCAAACCGGAAGAGCAAAAACGATTGACCGTCATACCAGCAGTAGTTACCGGACAACCTGCGCGCAAAGCGATCTGACGGGCGATATTGCTGCCAGTCGCGCCTTCTGGTGTGGCGCAACCCATGATGACATCTTCCACCTCACCCGCTTCTATCTTTGCGCGAGCAATGGCTGCATTCAGTACATGGCCACCCATGGTGGCACCATGCGTCATGTTGAAAGCCCCTTTCCAGGATTTTGCCAGGCCGGTGCGTGCGGTGGATACGATAACTGCGTCAGACATGTAGATCTCCTAATTTATATAAGTATGTTTTACAGGCTGGAATTGCTTACCATCATAAGAAGTAAATTACTCTCTTGCTTGAATTAAAAGTACACATCCTCAAGCTCAAAAACTAGAATATCACATTTTAGTACGACCGTTCGTAAATTTATCTTCTTCAATTTTACTCTTGAATATTGCTCTTCTTTATATATCCAGGATAGCTCTTTCGTAAGTTTCTGTAAGTTTCGAGCAAGCAAGCCGTAAGTTTCGACTTGCACACTTTGCATGCCATAAAAATTATGTCTACAATGCGTCTTTGCATTTTTGACCATTTTTTAGCAAACTTAATATACTTAAAACAGGAGACAAGCATGGCGACAGCACCTATCGCAACGTCAGGCGGCATGACGGCAGAAGAACGCAAGGTTATTTTTGCGTCTTCGCTGGGCACCGTTTTTGAATGGTATGACTTTTATCTATATGGAGCACTTGCGTCCATCATAGGACAACAATTTTTTAAAGGTACAGACCCAAATACGGGCTTTATTCTTGCGCTGCTCGCCTTCGCTGCAGGGTTTATTGTCCGTCCTTTTGGGGCATTGGTATTTGGTCGGCTGGGTGACATGATAGGCCGCAAGTACACCTTCCTGGTGACTATCCTGATCATGGGTGGCTCTACATTTTTTGTAGGTTTATTGCCCAATTTTGAAAGAATCGGTGTTGCTGCACCCATCATTCTGGTGTTGCTGCGCGTACTGCAAGGTCTGGCCCTGGGTGGCGAATACGGCGGCGCCGCCACCTATGTTGCTGAACATGCACCCAACGGTAAACGTGGTGCCTACACAGCATGGATACAGACGACGGCTACATTGGGCTTGTTCTTGTCTTTAGTGGTCATCCTGAGCATTCGTAAGATGATGGGTGAAGCAGACTTTGCTGCATTCGGATGGCGCTTCCCGTTCCTGGTGTCGGTTTTCCTGCTGGCAATTTCAGTATGGATACGTTTATCGATGAATGAATCGCCTGCCTTCGCAAAAATGAAAGCCGAAGGTAAGACTTCAAAAGCCCCACTGACCGAATCCTTTGGTCAATGGAAAAACTTGAAGATAGTCATCTTGGCTTTGCTTGGCCTTACTGCAGGACAGGCAGTTGTCTGGTATACCGGACAATTCTACGCACTGATATTTTTGGAAAAAGTATTGAAAGTTGATGGTGCATTGGCAAATATGATGGTTGGCGGGGCATTATTAATAGGCACACCATTCTTCATCTTTTTCGGAACACTTTCTGACAAGATAGGCAGAAAACCTATTATCCTGGCAGGCTGCGTTATCGCAGCGGCGACCTATTTCCCTCTTTTTGGTGCCATCACACATTTTGCCAATCCAACTCTGGAAAAAGCACTTAAAAACTCTCCGGTTGTTGTCACTGCAGATCCTGCAGATTGCCAATTCCAATTCAATCCTACAGGCACCAAGAAATTCACTTCTTCTTGCGACATCGTCAAAGCAAAATTGGCAGCCTCATCAGTCAACTATACCAATATTGAAGCACCGGCTGGCACAGTCGCATCCGTCAAGGTTGGTGATACTCTCATTGAATCCTTTGTATCCAAAGGCTTACCACCAGCAGAAGCAACAGCAAAAGACAAGGCTTTCTCTAAAGATCTGGCTGCTGCGATTAAAGCTGCAGGCTACCCTGAAAAAGCCGACAGTGAACAAATCAATTATGTCATGGTAGTGATATTGCTGACTATTTTGGTTATCTACGTGACGATGGTATACGGACCAATTGCCGCCATGCTGGTGGAAATGTTCCCGACACGTATCAGGTACACATCCATGTCCCTTCCCTACCATATCGGGAACGGCTGGTTCGGCGGCCTGCTGCCATTCTTCGCAGTGGCTATGGTGGCGTCTAAAGGTGATATTTATTATGGCCTGTGGTATCCGATCGCCATCGCGAGCGTAACAGCAGTGATTGGCTTCTTCTTTGTTAAAGAAACCAAAGATAATGATATCTATGCTGCCGATTAAGTATTAAGCACTAAGAAACAAGAATGAAAAAGCCCACCCGTCAAATTGGCGGGTGGGCTTTTTTATATATGAAGATTACAAGCCGTAGCTCATTGTCAAACGTGCCTGTCTCGCCCCCACATCCAGTTGTGCATCACTACCAACCACCAGACTGGCACGGGTTGAGATATGACCAAATGGCAGACCAGTGATGACCGGCACGTCAATCAGACTACGAATGTAAGCAAGCATGGCATTGAAGTCATAGCCATTATCATGCTCAGCCAGTTTATAGGCAGAAAAATTGCCAAGTACAATAGCTTTTTGCTTGCTCAACACGCCAGCAAAATGCAATTGCAATAGCATGCGCTCTACCCGATATGGGTGTTCGCCTATGTCCTCCAGGAACAGTATGCCCTCGTCCACTTCTGTCCAGTAAGGCGTACCAATAGCATGCGTCAGCATGGCCAGGTTACCGCCCCACAACTTGCCTCGCACATGCAGCTCTTGCGCAGCTTCAGTTTCAAATTCAACCAAGTGCGTGGTATTGGCGACACATGCCTTGAATTGCTGCAGCGTATATTCAACAGGCTGCTCACGTATGTAATCATCACACAGCATGGGGCCAGCAATACTGCTACGACCACGCGCCAGCATAGCCAGGTGTATCAGAGTGAAATCACTATAGCCAACAAAGCATTTGCCGCTGTTTGCCAGTAAATCAAAGTCCAGCAATGGCATCAAGCGCGACATGCCGTAGCTGCCACGCAGAGCCATGACTATATGTACATCTGGATTTTGCGCTGCTTCATGCATTTGCCTGGCACGTTCTACATCAGTTCCACCAAAGCGCTGGAATTTGGCTGCAGGTTCATAGTAGCTGTGCACCTTAAATCCTTGCCCAGCCAGGCACTGCAAGCCGCGCTCTATGAGACTGTCATCCAAAGGTGCGCCACTAGGGGCGACGATGGCAATTCCGGTTTGTTTGCTTTGTTCAGACATCATGAATATGGTCTTTTCAGTCTTCTAGAGGGGATGCGCTATCGCTGGCGGCCAGCTTCTTTTGCACAGCTGCCGCACGCCTGTGAGCAAAAAAATCCTTGAGCATGCCACTGCATTCGCCTGCCAGTATGCCGCCTGTAACTTGGGTATGGTGATTCAATTGCCCATGCTCAAACACATTCAACAAAGAACCTGCAACGCCGGTCTTGGAATCACTGGCAGCATATATCACACGTGCGAGCCTGGCATGCATCATTGCTCCAGCGCACATCATGCAAGGTTCAAGGGTAACGTAGAGTTCACATCCAGGCAGGCGATAATTGCCGAGTAGCTCGGCCGCTGCGCGCAGGGCCATGATTTCGGCATGAGCTGTAGGATCATGTTTGCCTATAGGGCGATTGTAGCCAGTGGCGATGATCACGCCATCTTTGACGACTACTGCACCAACCGGCACTTCGCCTTCATTCCAGGCCAGCTGGGCTTGCTGGTAAGCGGCCTGCATGAATTGGATATCACGCAGGCTCTGCTGGTTCTGCCCACCTTGCGGTGGCAGATTTTGCTCGTCAGCCATTATCCGTCTATCTCTGCCCAGCAATTTGGTGTTTCATAGAGGGTGACCTTGGTCAATTCCAGGGTGCGACCAAATCTGCCGTGATAAACCACCTTCAGGATATCAAAAGCGATCTTGGCAAGATTTTCTACTGTAGGTACGCGATCAATAATCACCGTCTTGTGTCCTGGCAGCTTCTCCAGGAAATTCTTGATGATGTAATCCTTCTCATAGACGATGAAGGAATGGTCCCACAGATTCACCAGATGCTCATTGGCGAGCGCTTTGATGTCACCAAAATCCATGATCATACCGTTATCCGACTCGCCGTCTTTTTGGACAACATCACCGGTCAGTGTAATTTGCAGGGTATAGCGGTGACCGTGCAAATTGCGACACTGGCTGCCATGGTCAGGAATACGATGACCAGCATCGAATTCCATTTTTCGGGTAATCGTTAACATGAAAACTCAAGGAATCTGTAATAGTTTATGGGTTTGCAAACTCAGCTTCCATTGCGGATGCTGTTTGCAGTATTCAATTGCAAGACGCAAATTATCGTCTCTTAAAGGGCCATCCATGGCTTGTACAAAGTAATGTTCAAAATCAAGATTTGCATATGCCGCCATATCCTGACCAAACTGCGGGATCACCACTTTGAGCTCACTACCTTTGCGCACGACCAGCTCCGAGCCCATTTTAGGACTAACACAAATCCAGTCTACACCTTCAGGCACTGGCAAAGTACCATTGGTTTCTATGGCAATCTCAAAACCCACGGCATGCATGGCATCAATCAGCGCAGCATCGAGTTGCAACAAAGGCTCACCGCCAGTAAACACCACATACTTGCTGGCACTATAGGATACTGGCCACAAAGCATTGATGGTCGCTGCCAGTTCTGCAGCCTGCTTGAACTTGCCACCGCCCTCACCGTTTGTGCCAACAAAATCGGTATCGCAGAACTGACAAACCGCAGTCGCCCTGTCTTCCTCCCGCCCCGACCACAAATTGCAGCCAGAAAAACGGCAAAACACAGCCGGACGCCCGGCATGATTGCCCTCGCCCTGTAGAGTATAAAAAATTTCTTTGACGCTATAAGTCACGTCTGATTCCCGCATGATTGTCAGCAGCGACTTCGAAGGCTGCACAGGCAAGGCTTTTGACAAAGCCGCTCTCTTTTACACTGCATGAAAAATGCAGTATATGAAATTTAATGCGTTTTTGGAACGCAAAAGGGAGATATGATACCACGGAGTGACTTATTGGCCTTGTGAGTTCGATAAAGCCTTCAATCTATCTACTTAATTTGGCAATATCTTATAAGAAAATCATGGGGCCATGCCAGAAGCGAAAAAAGCCCGCAATGACGCGGGCTTTCAGATGTTTCTTGCTGTCAGTTGCCTGACGTTGCCAGATCTAAAATCATTCCCACTCGATGATCAATAACGGCGAAAAGTGCTATAAAATTAATCACTTGCCGTGACTAGGCCAGGTCAATACCATGCAGAATACCATTTACAGAAAACTTTGCAGTTGTACTGCCTGTGTCACCTAACACGTGGCGCTTTTCGACCGACCGCTGACGCCCCTTCTCGGACTTTCGAACCTATTATTGAACTCGCCAAATTTTTCTGATCAAGTTACTTGCGCGCGGAACTAAAAATAATGAAATTCAATTGCTAGCTTCGGTTAAATAAGCTGTGCATAAGAGGCATGCATAGGCCACATTTATTTTTAAGACGCCGTCGGAAATACGATCGCAATGCGCTAACCGAGAAGAAAAAACGCGATGGGGCCACAACAGAGGGCCACGCCGGTATAGGAAGTCACCTTTAGCCATTTCCTTTGTTTTTCAGGCGGCATTTTTCGCTCTTTCAAAATAGCATTCGCACCCAGCGCGGCGCCAAAGATCGGAAGGATCAGCGGCAAGGGAGTGAGATAAACGCAAATGCCCACTAGCAGGGAAAAAATCATTGAAAACAATATTCGTCCTCCTACACTTCAAAATAGCGCGCAATGTCGGCTGGTGGCCGTAAGCGGACATAAACGGCATCAGCACAAGTATTGTTATGCACTTGGTGGTCGATACCGTGGCATCTGCCGATTCGCTCCCATGGCATCTGCTACATTTACGATTCAGCGTCGGCACCATACCATGAAAAATGCCATTGATTAAGCAATCAAAATCATCAATGGCACCGATTTAATTCAATAAAACCAAGGAGTGATGAAACGACCTCACTCCCACTCTATCGTCGCAGGTGGCTTGCCCGATATGTCATAGACGACGCGATTGATACCTCGCACTTCATTGATGATCCTGTTAGAGACCTTGCCCAGCAGCTCATGTGGCAAGTGTGCCCAGTGAGCTGTCATGAAATCCTGCGTTTGTACTGCGCGCAGGGCAACTACATATTCGTAGGTACGACCATCGCCCATGACGCCTACGGATTTAACCGGCAAGAATACGGCAAAGGCCTGACTCGTCGCGTCGTACCAGCTTTGCGGCTTTTCTGCGGCTGGATCAACCAGAGTATTGCGTAATTCTTCAATGAAGATAGCGTCAGCACGGCGCAATAGGTCGGCGAATTCTTTTTTGACTTCACCGAGTATGCGTACACCCAGGCCAGGGCCAGGGAAAGGATGGCGGTAGACCATGCTGTGCGGCAGACCCAGGGCTACACCCAGTTTGCGCACTTCATCCTTGAATAATTCGCGCAATGGCTCCAGCAGCTTCAAGTTCAAGGTATCTGGCAAGCCGCCGACATTGTGATGGCTCTTGATGGTGTGCGAGCCTTTTTTGCCTTTGCCAGCACTTTCAATGACGTCAGGATAAATCGTGCCCTGTGCCAGCCATTTGGCATTACTGAGTTTGCCGGATTCAACCTGGAAGACTTCGACAAATTCACGGCCTATGATTTTGCGTTTGGCTTCTGGGTCAGTCACGCCTGCCAGATGCCCCATGAATTGGTCGGCTGCATCAACATGGATGACTTTAACACCCAGGTTGTTGGCAAACATTTCCATGACCATTTTGCCTTCGTCGAGGCGCAGCAAGCCATGATCAACGAATACGCAAGTCAGCTTATCGCCAATGGCGCGGTGTATCAGGGCTGCGGCAACACTGCTATCGACACCACCAGACAAACCAAGGATGACTTCATCATCGCCCACCTGGGCGCGGATGGAAGCAACGGCCTCGGAGATGTAGTCAGGCATGTTCCAGTCAGACTGGCAGCCACAAATTTCGTGGACGAAGCGGCTGAGGATGGCTTCACCCTTCAGTGTATGTGTGACTTCCGGGTGGAATTGCACGGCGTAGAAATGACGCTCTTCATCGGCCATGGCGGCGATCGGGCAATTATCTGTGGATGCCATCAATTTAAAGCCTGGTGGCATTTCATTGACTTTATCGCCGTGGCTCATCCATACCTTGAGCATGCCATGACCTTCTGGCGTGACAAAGTCATTGATGTCTTTGAACAGCGCTGTATGGCCACGGGCGCGGACTTCGGCATAACCAAATTCACGGAGCAAGCCATTTTCCACCTTGCCGCCGAGTTGTTCAGCCATGGTTTGCATGCCGTAGCAAATACCCAGTACGGGCACGCCAGCTTCATACACGGCCATAGGAGCACGCGGTGTATCGCCTTCAGTGACGCTATTTGGTCCACCGGATAAAATAATCCCGGCAGCGCCATAGTTTTTGATGAATTCATCACTGACATCATAAGGATGGACTTCAGAAAAAACACCTGCATCACGAACGCGGCGAGCGATCAATTGCGTGACTTGGGAACCAAAATCAAGGATAAGAATTTTTGAGTGCATAAATCAAATTATCATGTCAGGTTGTGCAGGCGTAGCCTGAACAACACAATTGTTTCCTGCATTTCTGGCTGAAAGCAGGGCTTTTTCTGCAAGGCTAACTAAGGTTTCTGGCTCAGCATCCGGGAAGATATCGGTCGATGCCGTACCCGCGCTGATGGTTAAAGCAGTATCGATTTCATCTATTTTTTCTGGATGCATGAGGACTGAGGCACGGATACGCTCGCCCACTGCGGTAGCCACAAGATGCGAGGCACCCGGCAACACCACCAGCAGCAAGTCTGTACCAAAGCGCCCCAGGGCATCGAATGGACGCACGCATGAGCGGATGCGGCTGACGGTCTTGATCAATATCATGTCCGTCGCCGCAACCCCATGCAGGTCGCGCAAGTGTTCCATCTGATCTACGCTGGCAATCAGCAAAGCCAATGGCTTCATGGCCTTGCTACAACGCTCCATCTCCAGCTTGAGTGAACGCACAATGGCAGACTTGTTCCAGGTCCCCAGCAAGGGGTCGATCAGCGAATCGCGCTTCAAATTACGATTTTGCTTGATGACTTCCAGTTGACTCTGGTACAAGGCGCCGAAAGCCATTTCACGCTCGGCCATGGAAGCTAGATCAGCAAGAGATTGCCTTCCTTCATCATCCAGGTCACGGGGCTGATAGTCGATCAGGATCACACTGCCTATCAGTTGATTGCCATGATCAAAGATAGGATGAGAGGCAAAGAAGCGTATATGAGGCTCGCCGACAACTAAAGGGTGCTTGCCCAGATGCTG
Source organism: Undibacterium sp. Di27W (assembly GCF_049340345.1). NCBI lineage: Bacteria > Pseudomonadati > Pseudomonadota > Betaproteobacteria > Burkholderiales > Oxalobacteraceae > Undibacterium > Undibacterium sp. Di27W. Next base: position 250,839 of record NZ_JBMPOS010000011.1, read on the forward strand.
ATGCAAGCTTAAGTCTGGTATGACCAGGATTTCGTCAAAAACAGGAATCGAGTCACAAAATGCCGCCTCCATATTGGTAATGGAGTGCACCAGATATTCAAATCTGGGCGCAAGCTTGCCCAGACTGACAAAGCAGTTGGCAACGTCAAACAGTTTGATGCCAAGGCGTTCAAAACGCCCCAGCCTCAACTCCATTCGTTCCGATACCAGACGTTCAAAACCCGAACTGACAGGTGTCGTTGTAGCTGGGCTGGAACGATCTAAGTTCGTTGACATACCACTCTCCGGGCATCCTCAATTCGGGCCATGCATCACGCTTTAGTCAGCACGGTAATTAGGTGCTTCTTTAGTGATCTGCACGTCATGGACATGTGATTCACGCATGCCGGCAGAAGTGATTTCAACGAATTCAGATTTGGTATGCAAATCATCTATCGTGGCGCAACCGCAATATCCCATGGAAGAGCGCACACCGCCCACCAGTTGATACAAGATAGCCAGTACGCTACCTTTATAAGGTACGCGTCCTTCTATACCTTCTGGCACCAGTTTGTCTGCATTATTGGCAGCATCCTGGAAATAACGATCAGCAGAACCATCGGCCATTGCGCCCAGACTGCCCATGCCACGATAAGATTTATAGCTGCGTCCCTGGAACAAGATGACTTCACCTGGTGCTTCTTCAGTACCGGCAAACATACTGCCCATCATGACGGTCGATGCGCCTGCGGCCAGGGCCTTGGAGACGTCACCAGAAAAACGTACGCCACCGTCAGCGATACATGGAACACCAGTACCTTTGAGTGCATTGGCGACATTGGCAATCGCTGTAATTTGCGGAACACCAACACCAGCCACAATACGGGTAGTACAAATAGAACCAGGGCCTATGCCAACCTTGACCGCATCCGCACCATGTTCAACCAGGGCCAGCGCAGCAGCTGCCGTCGCAATATTGCCACCGATGACTTCTATATGCGGATAATTGGTTTTTACCCAACGCACACGATCCAGCACACCTTTGGAGTGTCCATGGGCGGTATCGACGACAATGACGTCGACGCCAGCTTTTGCCAGCAAATCAATGCGTTCTTCATTGTCAGGGCCGACACCAACAGCTGCGCCTACGCGCAATTTACCTTGTTCATCTTTGGATGCAAAAGGATGCTCTGTTGATTTTTGGATATCTTTTACAGTAATCAGGCCGCGCAACTCAAATGCCTCGTTGACAACCAACACACGCTCTAGGCGGTGCTTGTTCATCAGGCGCTTGGCTTCTGCCAGATCAGCAGTTTCATTGACATACACGAGCTTGTCGCGCGGTGTCATTTTGGCACTTGCTTCAGCATCCAGCTCTTCTTCAAAGCGCAAATCGCGGTTGGTAATGATACCAACGACTGTCTTGCCTTCCACCACAGGAAAACCGCTGATGCCATACTGCTGAGACAGTGCAATCACTTCACGGATTTTTGTGGTAGGCGGGATAGTGATAGGGTCACGTAGTACACCAGACTCAAAACGCTTGACCTTGGCGACTTCGCGGGCTTGCTCTTTCGCGGTCAAGTTTTTATGAATGATGCCGATACCACCTTCTTGCGCCATGGCAATTGCCAAGCGTGCTTCAGTGACTGTATCCATCGCAGCTGATACCAAAGGGATATTCAGATTGATGTTGCGAGTCAATTTAGTCGCAAGCGAAGTATCTTTAGGGAGTATGTTCGAGTATGCAGGGACGAGTAGCACGTCATCGAACGTGAGTGCTTTTTGGAGTAAACGCATAGTATTTCCTATAGGCGCAAAACCGAATTATACAGAAAACTTGCGAAGTCGTCTTGCTCCGTGTAAAACTCTTGCATAATCCTATGTTTTTTTGAAAGCACACCATGTTGATCTCACGTCTTGCCTGCTCCCTTTTATTGACTACGATTTTCTGCGCCAGCGCTCAGGCTCAATATGTCTGGGTAGATGACAAAGGCAATAAACAATATTCTGACATGCCACCACCAAAGTCTGTTCCCAAAGACAAAATACTGAAGGCACCGGGTGGAGTAGCCAAACCAGCGGCAGCCGTAGCAGAAGATAAACCTGCCTCATCAGCCAGTGATTCAGCGGCAAAACTGGAAAAACCAGTGACCACGGCCAGCAAAAACGAAGATTTCAATAAGCGCAAAGCCGAACAAGCTGAAAAAGATAAAAAAGCGGAAGAAGAAAAGACAGCGGCTGCGGATAAGGCAAAAAATTGCGACAGAGCACGCAACTATCAGCAAACCCTGAATTCTGGAATTAGAATAAGCCGTACCGACAAAAACGGTGAAAAGAGCTTCTTATCTGATGCCCAGCGTGAACAGGAAGCGGCTGATGTGAAAAAAGCGCTGGCAGGCTGTTAATAAGTAACGGATATGCTCAGGGCAAACTCTGCTAAGCCTGAGCCTGTTTTTTAGCCCTGCGCCTGCGCGACTCCATGGGGTCCGCAATCAAGGGGCGGTAGATTTCCACCCTATCGCCCGCATGCAATTTTGCATCTAGCGGCTTAAGTTTGCCGAACACGCCAGATTTGAGGGTAAAGGCATCAATTTCGGGATGCATCTGTATAATGCCACTTTGCTGTATAACTTGCAGTATTGTTGCATCAACTGCAACCTGCAGATCCAGTAAACTCGTTTTCTCCAGTCCTACATAACAAAGCTGAACAGGCATGGTAGTTGGCACTGCCATGTCAAGCACGTCAGCCATACAAGGCCTCTGCCCTGGCACAGAAAGAATCAACAAAACTATTGGCTATTTTGGAAAAAACTGGTCCTATGAGATGTTCCAGAAGTTTGCTGGAAAATTCATAGTTGAGATCAAACTCAATTTTGCAAGCGTCTGGCCTGAGTTCGGTAAACTTCCAACAACCCGACAATTGCTTGAAAGGCCCTTCAACCAAATTCATTTGCATGGAATGTGGCCGCTGATTGATGTTTCGGGTCGTAAAATGTTGCTTTAAACCATGATAATTAATGGACAATGTAGCAACCAGATCATGTTCTGAGCGTTCAGCTACCTTGACCTCACCACACCAGGGCAGGAATTGAGGGTAATTTTCAACTTGTTCAACCAGAGCAAACATTTGCTCTGTGCTGTAAGCTACAAAAACTGTTTTATGCACAACTGCCATCAAGAAGAACCATTTGGTAGAATCACAGGTTCGCATTTTAACCGAGTCGCAGGCAGTACCAAAATGCATTCATGCATTTCCTTACTTTAAATTGACTAATTTTCATCCTACATGAGCATCGCTGATAATAAAAAAGCATTCCACGATTATTTTATCGAGGAACAATACGAAGCTGGTATCGTCCTGCAAGGCTGGGAAGTCAAAGCCATACGCGCAGGCCGCGCGCAGCTGAAAGAATCCTATGTCATTGTCAAAAATGGCGAAATATTCTTGTTCGGCGCCCATATTGGCGCCTTGCCGACCGCATCCACCCACATCCACCCTGACTCTGTACGCACACGTAAATTATTGTTAAATGCGGCAGAAATCAGCAAGTTGATCGGCAAGGTCGAGCGTTCTGGTTACACCATGGTTGCATTAAACATGCATTTCAGCAAAGGCCGCGTTAAATGTCAGATTGGCCTGGCCAAGGGTAAAAAGCAGCACGACAAGCGGGATACTGAAAAAGAGAAGGACTGGCAGCGTGAGCAACAAAAAATCATGAAGCAAAATCGCCGCTGATATTGAAGGCCACGTGGAGCGAGGCTCTAGCGAGCCGGACGATACAGTTCGTGCCCGACATCCTGGATTTGGCGGCGCAATGCGCGCCGCTCTTCTGGTGTCATGCGATTACGTTTTTGATTATCATCCCCGCCACCACAGGCACGTTCACCGATATGACGAGCGTCATTGCAGCGCTCCAGCAAACTATTTTTCTCAGCCTGCCTGGCGATTTGTCGCTCATGCTGTTTTTCTTGCTTCTGGATATTCGCGTCTTTTTTCTGGACATTCGCATTATTAAAACGCCCCCAAAGACCAGCACCGGCACTGCCATGATTACCGTCAGCCATTGCATTGCCCGCCAACACCAGCGACAACATCAGGACAGAAATTTTTTTGTACGGTATATTCATCAAATTGAAAACGAATGGTCTTGCACGAACGAAACGGATGATGCAAGCTAAACAAATAAATGAATTGAAGAGGATTGCAATTCTATGCGTAAAAGCACTGTGCTTGCTAGCTCCAAATACAGATAATTTAGTTTACGATAGCCAGATAAAATGCGCAGTCCCATTCAGTAAAGTGTGTAACAGTTTGTAATCCAGATTACTAAATTTGTTTGCAAGCTCAGCCTATGACAGTACTATTAAGCCCATGAACACTACGCCCCCCACACCAGACTCCACAAACACCAACTCCAGCAGCCCTAAGGCTAAAATCCTGGTTGTCGACGACGATCTGCGCTTGCGCGATTTGCTGCGTCGCTACCTGACAGAACAAGGTTTTCAAGTTGTCAGCGCTGAGAACGCCCAAGCCATGAACAAACTATGGATCAGGGAGCGCTATGACATGCTGGTACTTGACCTGATGCTGCCAGGTGAAGATGGGCTTGCTATTTGCCGCCGCCTGCGTGGCGCTGGCGACAAAACTCCCATCATCATGCTGACGGCCAAGGGCGAAGAAGTAGATCGCATCATAGGCCTGGAAATGGGTGCCGATGATTATCTGCCTAAACCATTCAGCCCCCGAGAACTGGTGGCCCGTATCAATGCCGTCCTGAGGCGTAAAGCGCCGGATGAATTGCCAGGTGCGCCATCCGATGGTCCGCAAACTTTTGCTTTTGGCGATTTTGTCCTCGATCTGGGCACACGCACGCTGAAAAAGAATGACGACAATATTTCCCTGACGACCGGTGAATTTTCAGTATTAAAAGTTTTTGCCCGCCATGCCCGCCAACCCCTGTCCAGGGAAAAACTGATGGAACTGGCACGTGGCCGCGAATACGAAGTATTTGACCGCAGCCTGGATGTGCAAATTTCTCGTTTGCGCAAACTGATAGAGCCTGATCCTAGCAATCCACTGTATATACAAACGGTATGGGGATTGGGCTATGTATTCATTCCCGATGGTCAATCACATTGATTTCTTATTTTTTATATCATTTTTGTAGATTCTCCCCAATTTTGAATGCGTAACTACCTGAACAGTCTGGAATGGCTCAAAAGCGGACTGTTTTGGCGCACCTTCTTCATGCTGGCCGTGCTCGTCACCGCCAGCATGCTGGCCTGGATGTCAAACTTCCGCACGCTCGAGACGGCACCAAGAGCACAGCAAATTGCTTCGCAGATCGTCTCCATCGTGACCATCACGCGCGCCGCCCTTACCCATTCTGCCCCGGAAAAACGCAAGGAACTTTTGCGTGACCTGGCCAATAAAGAAGGCGTGCAAATCTACTTGCTGGAAGACACTGACCGCATAGAAGAACCCGAAGCCACGCCATTCTTCCTGGAATCCCGCTCCATCATGCTGCGTGGGCTAGGCAATAACACCCGTTTTGCCAGCAAATTAAATGACATCAGTGGCTTCTGGATCAGTTTTGATATCGAAGACGATCATTACTGGCTACGACTGGAACAAGACCGGCTGGACCCGCCCATAGGTCAGCAATTGTTCAGCTGGGCTATCCTCACCCTGTTTTTGACATTACTGGGTGCGGCCATTATCTCCAAGCTCATTAATGATCCCTTGTCGCGTCTCAGCAACGCCGCCCGCGCCGTCGCCAAGGGTAAGCAGCCACCACCCTTGCCACAAAAAGGCCCGAAAGAAATTCGCGAAACCAATGTCAGCTTCAACACCATGATGGAAGATCTGGTCAGGATAGAAACCGACCGCTCCATCATTCTGGCCGGTATTTCACATGATTTACGCACCCCGCTGGCCCGCATGCAATTAGAAGTCGAAATGGCCAGCCTCAGCGATGATGCCAGAACTGGCATGCAATCCGATCTGCAGCAAATGGATGACATCATCAGCCAGTTCCTCGATTATGCAAAACCACTGGACAAGGTCGAATTTGAACGCATTAACGTCAGCGAAGTCATGCAGCAAGTCATGGATGAAGCCTTTCGCTTTCAAAACCTGCGCCTGCGCACCGCCATCACCCCGGATATCTATGTCAATGGCAATCTGACAGAACTCAAACGGCTGTTCACCAATATCGTAGAAAATGCCTGTCGCTACGGTAAAACACCAGGCTCGCCCGTCATCACACTGGACGTACAATGCTCACGCAAAAATAAAGAAAGAAAGCTCTCCATACAGATCAGCTTTCGCGATCATGGGCAAGGTGTAGAAGAACAAGATCTGGTGCGCCTGCTGCGCCCCTTCACCCGCGGTGACGCTTCTCGCAGCCAGGCCAATGGTTCCGGCCTGGGTTTGGCCATTGTTGACCGTATCGTCAAAAGCCATGGCGGCAAATTGCGCATCTATAACCATCTGGAAGGTGGCTTTGTGATCGTTATCGCCTTGCAGGAAGCAAAAGAAGCCTGAATCAAGTTAATCGGTCTGTGGGCCCCCGACCAGCTGCCTCTTTTTTTGCAGCTTACCTGCAAGTCCTCTATCCTTGTTTGGCTGCAGTAGACTAGTTGCTCAAATAGCAGCCTACTACTATCGTCTTAAATGTTACAATTGCTGCCATTTTTTCAGGCTCTTGAGAACAAATAGACCCATGCTCACCCAATTAAAAACGCTGTTCGCTGCCAGCCTTTTCCTCTGCCTGCCCGCATTGGCAGAAACCTACCCACCATCAGCTTATAAAGAAGGCGCCATCAAATGCATGCGCGCACGCAGCTATGACTGTGCAGAAAAGAACTGGAATCAATACATCAAGATGCGCCCCACTGATGCCCAGGCCGTTGCCAGTTTGGCCATCGTCTACCATTGGGCTGACAAGCCTGAAGCCAGCATCATACAGGCGGAAAAAGCCATCAGCATGGGCGAAGGTACTTATGACCTGTTCGCGGCGTACTCAGAAAGCCTGGCCAAAACCGGGCGCGTAGATGAAGCAATAGACTGGGGTTATAAAACACTGGCTGTCGTACCCACGCTCGTTAATGTACGAGGAGATGTCGCCAAATACCTGGTGTTGCGCAAGCGAGAATTTGAAGCCTTGGCTTTGCTCGCCTCTTTTGATGCATCGCTGGAAGCCCAGGGTCATGGCCATTATTTTGAAGGTCAGCGCATAGCAATAGAATCATCGCTGGAACGCCAGGGGCAAGCTGTCGCCTCAACACAAAAAAGCATACGCCTGCCCCGAACCAAAGAACATTTCTACGCCCCAGTCAAACTCGGCGACTCCAGAATAGTCGCCTTCATGGTGGATACCGGCGCCACGAAAACCTCGCTCAGTGAAGACATGCTGACCAGCTCCAAGACCACTTATAAAGTGGTCAAGCCAAATATCAATCTGCAATTGGCAGACGGCAGAAATGTTTCCGGCCGCATGGTCACGCTTGACACCATGAAAGTCGGACCATTTGAACTCCACAAGGTGACTGCCTTTGTTTGCAAAACCTGCGTATCCTTGCTTGGACAGGCTTCTTTATCTCAATTCAATATGGTGTCATCCAAAATCCAGGGCGTAGAATTTCTGACGCTGGAATTGCGCTAATTAGGGCACCAAGATAAGACACCGAGATAAGGCACCAGGATCGCAAACGAGTCATCAAATATTCATCAAATCGGTGCCTCTTCGTGACAGGGCAGCATGGCCATGATGCTGCCCTAAAAAAAATGAGGCCTGCTTAATGAAAAATGGTCTCATTTGCTACAGTTGATCCATGAGGCTGATGGGTTGGATGAATTTGGCTCTTGCACAGAATAGCGCGGGACTTGCACCACAGCACCTTGATCCTGCACTGCTTTTGAAGCCAGCAAATGACTGATGTTTTGCGACAGCCTTTCGCGGTGGTGATCCTTCAACCATGACACCAGCTTGGTGCTTGAATCTGTGTCGCCAGTCATCAAGACCCGTGCCGCTTCAAAAAGAGAATTTTGTATCGGCAATTCTTCGCAACGCCCAGGACCATTCAACGCCAGCTTGTAATTGGTTTGTATGGAATTGACGAACCTGTCGAGCTTGATCAACTGATTGTCCCTATGCGTTTCATCACGGTATTCATCGGCACTGCTTTGCTGGAGAAATGCATTGCGCTTGCGCGGACTACCTTTTTTGGTGAGTTCGAGTAAACGGTCCAGCCCTATATGCCAGACAGCACAGTGGGCGCTATTGATGGACCTGCCAACGGTCAATATACCCGCTTCGTCACCACCCACACCCTGGCCGCGAACCAATCCATACCCGGCCCTGGAAACAGCATAATTCTTTAAAGGTATATTCACGCCAGGATTAAATCTATAAGGCTGATCAGAAGCAAGCGACACACCCAGAACATCCAGCTGCCCTTCCCTGCGCTGCTCCAGCAGAGAATCAAATGCCCGATAGATAGACGGGCTGATGACATAGTCAATCATGCTGTTTCTGGTATCGGCCAGTGAACCACTCAAATCCCCCCTGTCGCTGACATGGGCATCAACCAGTATCAGCAAACAAGACAGGTCCTGGGTGCCGACCAGGATCTCAGAATAAGCGCGTATCAAGGCATCCACGCCTAGATTATCAGACGAGCCAGCATCATATAAATGCAAGAACTTGGGGCTGGCAGGTTGGTAAATATCACTGTCTGCATTAAAATTCTTCAGTGCCAGCGGTACAAATATCCCGGGATAAGCTGCCGAGGCCGCCACCGCATCTGCCAGGCGCAGTTGATTCAAGTCCGAGCCCATTTCCTTGAATGCTGCATCAGTAAAGGTAAAACCCTGCAAGCTTGCCTCTGATGAATTCAGCCCCCTGGTCGTCAGGGTATCTGCCCCGACAAAACGGTGCGCATGCGAGCTATTGATATACAACGATGGCCGGCCAGGCTTCTTCTCACCCAAGTCCCCATAGACTGCACCTTTATAAATACCCGCGTCAAAGACATCGGCCAAGGTCCGCGTAGCATTTTTCCCAGACGTCAGGGTCGGGACCAAGTTCATGGGGTTCGCCGAACGGTATACCCATGACGTCAAATAATCCCTGCGCAGCTGTGTGGATAGCAAATCAAAATCCGCATCATTTTGCAAAGGCTTCAAACTAATCGCAGCAGCGGTCAGCGAGCCGCCTGACACCGATGAAAGTGCAGTAACTTCATCAAACAAACCAAAATTACGCAATTGCGCAATCACCCCCAAACCAAAATTTGCCGCCCGTGAACCACCGCCAGAAATCGCCACCCCGACAAACATGGGGTGAGTACAGGGATCATTTTCTACAGCACTGGTACAACCCAGTTTGGAAGGATAACTCGCTCGCGGCACACTGACATCCGCGCTCATCGCTTTCACATTGATATAAGGATTTCTTTCATCTATGTGCAGAGTAGCACACCCTGACAAAAGCATCGTCGCCCAGATCGAAGAGCCAACAAAGGCATTTTTTATCGGGGAAATATTCAGCAATTCACACTCCATGACTCACAAAAAAACGCGAACTTTCAAGTCAACGCAAGGCACGCTGACTGTATAAAGTTCAACAACAAGATTGATAGACTATTAATTTTTGCAGAGGTTCCTGAATATCTCACGATACGACTACAAGCAAATGACCAGACCTGATGCTAACAGCATTTCAGAACCAGCTTGTCATTATAATCATCATCGACTAAATCCCATGGCAGCGTTGCGCTGAACACGTCCAAAACCTTATATCCGATCAATATCAGCAAAACCCTGATAGACCAATGGTTCGGCCAGGTCGCCTCGCAACACCTGCGAAGCATCTACCTGCCTTTTTTTAGATCCCCCCATTGCTTGTGCCTGGACTTAGCCACTGGCAAGCCTGGCAGCACTAAACCGAGCGCCCAATGCAAACAAGCCCTTGATCATCAAGGGCTTGTTTGCATTGGACCAGAATAAAAATCAATGTCCGAATAATTTTTGTCTTTGTTCATGACGTTGCTGCGCCTCCAGCGATAGCGTAGCGGTAGGTCGTGCCAGCAGGCGCTCAACACCTATAGGTTCACCAGAATCTTCGCACCAACCATAATCCCCCTCGTCTATACGCGCAATAGCTGCACGCACTTTCTTAAGCAATTTTCTTTCACGATCACGTGTACGTAATTCAAGCGCGTGTTCTTCCTCTATCGTGGCACGATCAACAGGGTCAGCAATGATTTCATTCTCCTGCAGATGCGCCGAGGTCTCGTTGGCATTTTGCACCAGGCCCAGCTCGATATCCTGCAGGCGCGACCTAAAAAATGCCAGCTGCGCATCATTCATATACTCCATCTCACTCATGTGCAGAATTGTCTCTTCCGTCAGCTTGGATTTTGAAATACGCAAATTGGATCTGATTACTGCTTTCTTTGGTGCATAGGCTTGTATGGTAGTCATCGTAAAACTCCTGAATTATGTAATTGCTCGATTGCGCGAGTTGATATTTCCCAAAAGCATATGGCAACAACCCGGCAAATCCCTTGAATTGCCCAGACTTTGCCTGCTGAAGAAATATTTAAAACGTATGGCAAGATACCAATCAATTCACGCCACATCTACAAGACCACGACCACAAAACTTGTCAGCGAGTTCCTACACAGGCTTAGAAATCAATAGCACATCGGTTTTGCCAAGCATGAAGACGACCCTACCGCGCCGTCAATATAGGGTGGCAACATGCAGACCACATTCGACCATGCCAGCAATCGCGTGACCTCTCACAAGTTTAGATAGGTATTAATGTTGATCTGGGCCCGTGCCGTGTTTTTTTCGTTACCCTTCTCTCTCTTGACCTTGGCTACAGCACGCGAGCGAATTCGGCGAACTAAAGAGTATGCCTCTTTAAGCCACGCATTTTGCCAGTCAGGCAAAGTCGAAAAATCTTGCGTTGCGAACCGTGTAAGCATGGATGCCACACAGCACTGCCTGTTGTCTGACAAAACGCCTACGTCCCCACTGACTGAACGCAATGACACATCTATTTAAGATGGCGCTGCTGGTTATTTCAAACCACTACGTCAAACCACCACGACAAATTGGCGACCTTGGGTCGAATCTATTGAGGAGAAAGTAATGTCATCAAATTCCATCAGCAACAACCAAGTTTCTTCCAAACGCTTTGCGTCCATCATGAATACAACTATCAACTCTGTCATTCAAGATGCAGCCAACAAAAAAGCACAGTCATCGTTCAATGACAATATCCAAAGAAATGGCATATTTGCTGACGAGGAACATGATTTTCTTGAGAGCTCCACAAAATTAAAAGAATTAACAACCAGCCTCACACACAATGCTGCAAAAAAAGAAGCGAAAAAATCAAAAGAAGAATTTGATGACGACGACCTGTATGTCTTTATGGATGAAGACTACCAGGACGACCTGCGTTTATCCGACGCCATGATTTTTGATGACATGGCCAGATCATCCATGTCAGATTTCTAAAGCGCAACTTTGGAAATACAAGCGCGGGAATAAGGGAAGGATGGGCAGAAATTTCTCTCTTCACCCTGCCGTCAATATCTACAACTGAATTTTAAGAAAATCAAAAAATGACTACGTCCAGAAATATTTTTACCAATAAAGAAAGCGACTTCCCCATCACTGCAGGCATCTTCTTTGGTTTAGGCTTTGGCGGCCTTCTGGACACAGTCATACTCCCCCGCATCTTTAGCTGGCACAACATACCAAGCAATGTGCACCCTATCACATCCATTAAAAATCTCCCCGTCAGCAACTTTACGAGCAGCATGACAGGGAGCCTCACATATACCCTCACCTACGTGTTTTTTATCACTGCATTCATCCTGTTTTGGCAGGCAAGCAGGACATATAGCATGGAGCCTTCATCACCATTATTAAAAGGAAGCCTGCTCACCGGCTGGGGCATTTTTAATATGATAGAAGGCATCATCGGCCACTGTCTCCTGAGCACTCACCGTGCAGAGGGATCAGTCGCGATAGCACATGCGATGTATTGGGACATCTGCTTCCTGGTAACTGGCGTGATCATGCTGGTCGCGGGAATAAAATTGATACAGCAAAAGGACATGAAGCAAATGACTTATTTTGTTTGGCGTAAATACCGCCCGAAAAAATCAAATTGCTTGAAATAGCAGAGAAGCTTATTTAGCTAAAGACATTTTCGTGGGAATGAAAGTAGGAAGCTAGGGGCAATTATCAGCGAGAAGCGCCCAGCGGGTCGAAAATTCAGACTTAACCCCGCGCCCGGCAGCCCCTGGCAATGGTTGCAAATGAAGCAAAATGCGAGAAATAATAGGCGGCAAGCTTGTTCGGGGAAGGTACTCTGTGCGTTTGCTAGCTGAATTGACCCTGTCAGTTTGATCCACCTTCCACTTCCTGGCGAAGGCGGCCACCCGGTCATACGACCCTTCAAATCCCAGTTCTTTCAGATCCAGATGAAGTTGTTTCAAG
>NZ_JBMPOS010000012.1:0-255657 GCF_049340345.1 Undibacterium sp. Di27W
CTTGAAACAACTTCATCTGGATCTGAAAGAACTGGGATTTGAAGGGTCGTATGACCGGGTGGCCGCCTTCGCCAGGAAGTGGAAGGTGGATCAAACTGACAGGGTCAATTCAGCTAGCAAACGCACACATCTTGCTTAACATTGCCCCTGGCCCTGACTCTATCCTCATTATGACGCGTAGTGCGACGCAGGGCTGGCGTGCCGGGTCGGCCGCAGCGCTGGGTATAGGTACTGGGACACTGGTGCATATCATGGCAGCGGCCCTGGGTTTGTCGGCCTTGCTGGCGACGTCTGCGACGGCTTTCACCATCGTCAAACTGGCGGGGGCAGCTTATCTGCTGTACGTGGGCGTATCCATGCTCATAAGCAAGGCAAAGTCTGCTGAGCAAAAACAGGCAGGCAATACCAGCCAGCCCTTGCTTAGCCATCGCAAGATTTTCATGCAGGGATTTTTGACGAATGTACTCAATCCTAAAGTAGCGATTTTCTTCCTGGCTTTTGTACCGCAATTTATTGCAGCGGATGCCAGCAACAAACCATTGGCGCTGATCGTATTGGGTTGCATTTTTAATTTCAATGGCATGATCTGGTGTCATTTCCTGGCAGTATCGACAGCATTTGCCAGACAGCGCATGCGTGTCAATCAGGCGGTCACCTTGTGGCTAAACCGTTTCATCGGTCTGATGTTTGTTTCTTTTGGTATCAAGCTGGCCTTGTCGAATAAAAACTGACAGGTCGAAAAATGTGATTTTTTTCAGACCAGCCAGCGGGCCGCTGTTTCTACCACAGATGCCGTGAGGTTACGGGTGAGCGCGGTCTGGATAGACCAGCAGTACCAGGCCAGGGGTACATCAAAGCTGACTCCTGGTACAAGCTCGCATAGTGCGCCACTTGCTAGCGAGGCACGTGCCTGCAATGCTGGCACCATCCCATAGGCGTGTCCAGCTTCGATAAAGCGCACAAAGCCTTCCGATGTCGCAAAAGTATGATGCGGATATCCCCCCTTCCACCCCAGTTGCTGGCGCAAGAAGCTGTCATGCAGGGCGTCGCTCTTATTGTAAATCAGGGCTGGCGCGCGCGACACTGCCTCCACGCTTAAGCCTTGAGGCATCCAGTGTCGGGCAAAACTGGGTGCTGCGACACAGTGGTAGCGCATGATGCCCAGCGGCGTCATGTCTGCACCCGCAATCACTTCCCTGGCACTGGTGACGCAAGCAACTACCCTGCCTTCACACAAGTGGCGCAGGGTATGCTCCTGGTCATCAATGCGGATGTCGATCAAGCATGAAGGTGGCGTCAATAAGGGTGCCAGCGCTTCAGGAAACCAGGTGGCAGCGCTGTCGGCATTGACTGCGATCCCCAGTTGCGGCAACTCTGCTGGTGCGCCTGGACCGGGTCGCAGCGAGGCTTCCAGCAAGCGCACTTGCCGGTAGTGCGCGATCAGGCGCTGGCCCTGTTCTGTGGCCTGAGGTGGATGGCTACGGATCACCAGCAATGCGCCCGCCGATTCTTCCAGGGCGCGCAGACGGTGCGAGACAGCTGGCTGACTGATAGAGAGCGCCAGCGCGGCCCGCTCAAAGCTGCCAGTGCCTATGATCGCATCGAGTGCGGCAAGTCCACGATAGTCTATCGTACTCATTAGTATTTCTAATATTTCATAAGAATGATTCATTATACTAATGTGTAGGAAATCCGTATGCTCAATTCTTCTTAGGAGAGAGCATGTGGGATACAGCGTTTTTCAAAGGTATGGGCATGGGTGGCAGCCTGATCATTGCGATAGGTTCGCAAAATGCCTTTCTGCTCAAACAGGGCTTGCAACGCAAGCATGTCGCCTTGTGCGTACTGACATGTATGGCATGCGACATCCTGCTGATTTCTTTTGGTGTCGGCGGCATGGGCCAATTACTCGACGCTATGCCGCAATGTCTTTTGCTTATGCGCATCGCTGGCATATTGTTTCTACTGGAATATGGTCGTCGTGCCGCAGTATCTGCTTACCAGCCATCGTCGATACAGGTATTCGTTGGCAGTGATGCCGCACTGTCAAGAAGTAAGACCTTCTTGATGGCCCTGACTCTTAGTCTGCTTAACCCCCACGCCTGGCTGGATACGGTGGTCTTGTTAGGCTCGGTCTGTGCCCAGCAGGTGGGCGCTAAGACTTATGAATTCGCCAGCGGTGCTATGGCGGCATCGGTGCTTTGGTTCTCCGCACTCGGCTTGGGGGCACACTTGCTGACACCGCTGTTCTCACGGCCCGCTGCCTGGCGCGCATTGAATGCGGCAATTGCCCTCAGCATGTGGGGCATTGCTTACTCGCTCATCATTTTTTAAAAGGTACAATAATGGAAATTCAGCAAATTACTTTAGAACTTTCAGCAGAAGACTACGCCGTCAGCCGGCTGGCTGCAGAGGCTGCGTTGCCTGCTTGGGCTGATGGTGCAGGCTTCGTATCGATTTGCCGGTCGGCCTATGAATTATCCATCGTTTGTCTGGCGCAGCGTGTCCCGACAGATATAATCAGCGAGCGTGACTGGGTATGCTATCGCTTTGTTGGCCCCTTCGCCTTCGGCGCAACCGGCATCGTGCTCTCTGTCGTCAGGCCTTTGTCAGAAAATGGCATAGGCGTATTCGTTGTCTCTACTTATGACGGAGATCATCTGCTGATCAAGCGTCATGACATGCCTTGCGCCAACATTCTTTTACGAGAGGCAGGGCATACTCTATGCTGAACTTGTCCTGGTAATTAATTGAGCCTGGTTTTAGGACGCTAGTGCTTTATTTCTCCCTAAAGAATGCCCATCTTTCCATAAAGATGGACACTCTTATTACACTTGCATACCCTAATGAGTTCAGTTTTAATGATTGATCGTTGAAAGCTCAAAGGTAGCCTATCTTGAAAATAAAAAACGGCGTAGCAGAATTGTGGGCCAGCCTGAATCCTGCGTTTGATCTGAGTGAAATTCTACAAGGATTTTTGCAAGGCTTTACCGACATCGCAGGCAATGAAAACACGCCTGTGGACGAGTACAAGCCGCTACTGGATGAGCGGCAATTTTGTCTGCTTGATGAGCGTCCATTTGACCCCTTGACACAAAATACGCAAATTGTCCGTTTTGAACATGGCGCAGAAATTCTGGAAAACAGTTTTAGCATCACCATGCCCGTTGATGGCGGGTCGCGTTACGTGGCTGAATTTCTGGAATTCTGCTGGCCCAGCGACAGACCACGCGCAAAGGAACAAAGCTATCACGCAGCCTCTGGGCCATGGGCTATCAAGAAGACGCCTGCCCTGGCCTTTTATGGTGTGCGCAATACCACCTGGAAAGATCCCTATATCAGTGTGCACTTTAACGCCGCTGCAGGTGCTTTAGGCTTGCATAGTCTGCATAGCGCTGCACTGTTACAGGTGCTGGAGCAGGATCTGGCTTTCAATGGGCCTGACGAGATCCTGGCCGAGATGCATGCCAGGCTGCTGCCCATACATGCCAGGATAGCGCAATATGAAACTGAACATGCCAGCTTTTTTGAGCAGCGTCGTCAGGCATTTTTATCATTGGGAATGGAAGTGCTGGCGCGCTTTTCCCTGAATCAGAATTTTTTGATACAGGAGCGCGAATCGGCATCGCCGGTTGATTTACTGGTAGGCCAGACAACTGACAAGGCAAACCTATGGACCATGCCCAATCCTCAGACCATGGCCTTGCGTTCCTGGTGTGAACGCATAGGCTGGGAAGGTTTTGCAGAACAGCGTGCACTGGCTTTTCTGAAGCATCAAAAACAGGATGATGAGATCGCGAAGGCGATAGTCAGCCAGTGTGTCAGTTTAGGAAAATACACTTGGCCAGGTTTGATTGAGGTCTTGTCGGCCACGCCCATCAGCTATCAATGCCAGCTGGAAATCATCAGTTTTATGGCAGATCCGAATTGGCCAGGCGCGGGTGAAGCCTATGATGTCATCCAAAAAAATCCTGATTTGTTTGCCGCCGCTTTGCAAGAGTCCTATCAATGGGCCCAGGAATCAAATGATGATAGCTGGATGGCGATGATAGGCAGTCTATTGGGTATAGATGAAGATAAGGATGAAGATGAGTGACATGCAGCGCTAGTGGTTTGATACATCATCACTGCGCTGGGTACAGGCAGGCAAGGTAAACCAGAATACCGTGCGCACACCAACTTCGGATTCAAAGCCTATGTTGCCACCCATTTTTTCGACCAGGGTCTTGGTAATATTCAAGCCCAGGCCAGCGCCGCCCAGGTTTTTTTCTCCATGCTCTTCAGCCTGGGCGAATTTGCCAAAGATGCGCGAGCGAAATACTTCAGGAATACCGGCGCCATGGTCTTCCACTTCTATCTTGAAAATCGCATCTTCATGCTTGATGCGCACTTGTATTTTTTCATGTGCGGGCGAATACTTTGCCGCGTTTGACAAGAGATTGGCAAACACTTGCATAAGCCGGTCGCTGTCGCCCATGACCCAGGCGGATTTGGGGGATTCAGCCATGACAAAGGAAGTCTGATGATCTTGTGCATAGCTGGCATTGGCTTCTATCGCCTGCCATGCCAGAGCTACCAGGTCAACGCGCTGGATTTCGAAACGCATATGGCCGGTCGTAATTTTTTCCATATCGAGAATGTCATTGACCAGGCCGCTCAGGCGCTTGCTGTTATTGTGGGCGATACGTACCAATTGCATGGCCTTGGGGCTAAGCTCGGTCAGCGTGCCAGATTCCAGCAAGCCCAGCGCGCCACGTATGGAGGTAATTGGTGTGCGCAATTCATGGCTTACAGTGGAAATGAAGATGGCTTTCATGTTATCCATTTGCTTGCGTTCAGAGATGTCGCGCGCGATGGTAGATGCCGCGACTATATGATGGTCGCCATCATGCACCGGCGAGATCGCCACCGAGAGTTGAACCTTTTCGCCATTCTTGCGCATGCCCGTCACCTCGAAATGACTGACGCGCTCGCCCTTGATGATGTGATTCAGCCTAGCAATGCCCGCCTGAAGATCGCTGTCGACATACAATAATCTGGTGGATCGTCCCAGCACTTCTTCAGCACTATAGCCAAAGAGTTTTTCTGCACCGCCATTCCAGCTGGTGATAATGCCGCCCAGGGTTTCGCCTATGATGGCATCATCCGAGCTATCGATAATCGCAGAGAGTTGTGATAACTTGGCTGTCGCCTGCAATTGCCGTTCAAACTGCCTGACGATGACAGCGCCAAAGATCAGCAGTATCAGTATAAAGCCAGCATTGCCTATGGCCTGGACGATGGCACTGGAACGCCAGGCTTCCAGTACTTCTTCCTTGGATACGGCCGCCACGGCAATCAGGGGGAAATGCTCCAGCCTGCTATAACCGACTACGCGTTCGATGTGGTCAAGCTTGGAAGTGGTAGAAAATGTACCTGAACTTGTGGCATTGATCTGTTCCCGAAAGATGGGGCTGTTGACATATTTTTTACCAAGAGCGCTGACAATTAAAGGGCGACGCAGGATCAGCGTGCCGTCATCTGTCAGCATGGCTATAGAACCTTTTTTACCGAGGTTGATGCTATTGAAGTATTTCAGCAAAAAATCCACGTCAATATGCGCCAGGACCATGCCTGAAAATTCAGCCTTTTTATTATTCAGGCGACGCGACATCAAAAAGACCCAGCTGCCATCCTGTATGACCCTGGCTGATTTGCTGATATACCAGTCACTGCTGTCATGGGTTTGGTGGTAGTTGAAATTGTCGCGATCGAGATCACTGATATGGGTAAAGTCTGCACTGCCTGAAGCCATCAGAGTGCCGTCGGCAGCGATCACCGCCATCAATTTTAATTGCGGCAAATTATCCATCTCACGTTTCAATGACAGAGTGAGCTTGTCACGCTGGTGCAGATAGTTTTCGTCCTGTTCCAGCCTGTCCATGACAGAGAGGATGGCAGCGTCGACTGCCTTGAGCGTATCACCAGAATGCTGGGCCATGGCTTGCGCCAGGTTAGCCGCCGCCACATCACCAGCCCGCATCGCCATGTCATAGGTTTTCCACATTTGCCAGACGCTATTCCCGACCAGCACCGTACAAACCAGGGCGATGAACGCATACATGGCTAATTTAATCGGTGCTCGTTTTGCTAGGTTTGCTGTTTTCATACAGGAGCTGAAGCGACAGAGGAACTCTGGCAAGTTGGCGATAAGACTCATTGTATGTTGTCTGCTTTGAATAGGCTATTCATAAGCGAATGGATCACCTGCATGGCCAATATCTCAACATGGCCGCGCCTGGAAATGGAATTGAAATTTGTTGCAAAAACAAAATTTCATGGGAGAAACTAATCGGCTTTGCCAACAAAAACAAACTGGCTCCGAAAAAACGGAAATAATGTCTTCTGGAAAAGGATTGCCACTCAGCAAATCCGTAATAATTTGTTACGCATTCATGGCTTGACAAATATTAATAATAAATTAATATTAGGCAATTGACATGCAAATAAAGTAATAAGCATATGCGCTGAACATTCTCCTGCCCTTCATTTCTTTCCCTTCAGTATCTTTTTAATGTTGAGCTTGCTGCCAGCCAGCTCAGGGTGGGTTGTTGTCATTTTTTTGCCAGGTTGCCGGTTTCCATCTGGCACCTGGAAACAGGTTTGAGCGCGTCATTGCGTTTTAGTGTCGCGTGCATTAGCTGCAAGGTGGTCTGGCAGTCTGTTTGACGTTGTGATGGGCGAGGCGGAGTCTGGCTTTTGCCCCTTGATGTTTGTTGTCCAAATTTTCTGAAAACCTGTACCAGGGATTTCAAAAGCCTGTCCCTGATGTGGATTTCAGTTTCAACCGTATGGAGAACTGTGATGGCGAAAGAAAAGAATTTTGTAGAAGTACTTGCAGCAGATCCGGCGAATGTTCCCGATGTGATTTTGCTCAATGGCTTTGTGGGCAACTCTGCACTGGAAGGGTATACGCGCCTGTATCTGAATGCGGTACTGAATGAATACTATGAAATCCCCGCAGAGGCGATTTTGCACACGGCAACGGCGTCCGCCACTGCCAATAATCCACTGGAAACAGCCTATGTCTGGGTCAAGGCCGATGCCGAGCTGATACGCAAAGGCAAGAGCGTGGCCGACACCAAGCTTTGTTTCTTTAACGGCCCAATACAAAGTGCTCAGGCCACTGCAACCGCTAATGCTGCCCAGGTAGCAGTTGCAGGCGGCCCCACAGGCGTATTGAACTGCACGCAAGCCGCGGCTGTATGCGGCAATACGGCATGGCCAGGCTGCCCACCCAATTGAAATATTCGTGATGTGAAGGGTCCTTGGCTTTAAGACCTTTTTCTCATGCGAATGTGTGAAGAATGGCGCAAACATTGTCACCTTGCGGTGCAAGAAATGCTGCCATGCGTTTGTTCCCCTGGTTTTTTATCGTTCATGAAATGTAGTGCCACTATTAGGAGAGTTTGCTATGACTACTCAGTTTCCGAATTGCCCGATACAAACAATAATACTGCCACAATGTACACCACATACCGTGCTGCCACAGTGTCTGCCACAAACATCACCTGTCATCTGCCATCAATTCACGGTACCACCACAATGCATCCCCCCGACTTCACCCGTGATTTGCCATGTGACTCAGCCACCACAATGCCTGCCACCGACTATCGTTGCGCAGATTTGTCATCCCACTGTTCCTGCGATTTGCCAGATCACGCATAACCACCCTCAGTGTGGCATACAATGCGTGGCTGCTACCCAGCATATTCCGTTCCCAACGATAAATACGACCATCGTGCAACAAACCCAGACACCAGTCCTGCATGGTGGCCTGGCAGCCCAGGCACCGGCACAAGCACAGAATTTTGCTGCCGCGCCAGCACAATTCGCTGCTCAGGCAAATGTAGGCCCAACCGGTGTACAACATTGCACCGCAGCCCCGGCATTTTGCGGTAATACAGCGTGGCATGGTTGCCCACCTATAGGTCAGACTGGTGTGCAACATTGCACGGCAGCGCCTCAATTCTGCGGCAATACGGCATGGCATGGTTGCGCACCTCAACAGGCACAATTCCCTGTCCACCCAACCACCCATCCTACGGCCAACACCCATTGCTTCATTTGCCCACCTTTTACGATTGAGGCACAACAGGCTGCTCCACAACAGCCGCAGGCAATGAATCCAACGGCGGCTACCCATTGCTTTGTGTGCCCTCCACATACACTGGGTGCACAACAGGTAGGCCCAACTGGTGTACAGCATTGCACAGCAACGCCACAGCTTTGTGGTCATACCGCTTGGCCAGGTTGCCATCAACCGCTGTCGGCACCACCACATTGCCCTACGGTTGCTCCTGTTTGCCACCCTGGACACACTGCTGCCACAGTTTGCCAACCACAAGCGGTAGCACCTACGCATTTGCTGGGTTGCACTTGCCTGCCTATGACGGTAGGTCCGGTAATGACAGTACCTGGAGTTTGCTAACAAAGCAGCATAGCGAATTCAAGAAGTACTGAGTAGTTTGAGCAAGTCTGCAATACCGGTCAGGGGAAATCCTGACCGTGGATTCGCTCAACCTTAGTAAACCCCAAGTGCAAGTTTTTGCACCTGGGGTTTCGGCATACTGGCAAGCCATTTGGTTTGCCGCAATACCAGGAGTAATCAGGAATGTTTTTGACCGCTTCCAATATGGCCCACTATCTGCTGGCACGTGGCACTATCCCACCAGCTGTTGTCGTCGATGGTGATTTTATGGTGGTTGAAGCAGGCCGCCGCAACCGCAATTACAAAATCATGCGGCGTGACGGCAGTGGCTTGTTCGTCAAGCAAATCAAGGAAGTCGAGCCGATGGCGATCTCGACCATGCAGCGTGAGGCGGCCTGTTACCGCATGGCGCAAAAACCAGGTTATGAGGCACTGGCAAACTTGATGCCCGGTTTTGTTGATCATGATGCGGCACGTCATTGCCTGACCATCGCACTCTTGCCAGGTGGAGAGAACCTGACTGAATTTCATGCCCGCAAAAAAATATTTCCGGCCAGCGTGGGCAAGATGCTGGGTACGGCGCTGGGGAGTTATCACCAGACTCTGCGCAGCAACACTTTGCATGCTGAAGACTTGAGCAATTTTCCACGCATGGTGCCCTGGATTTTGAGCTTCCACCAAACCAGCCTGGTGGCCAATAACACCCTCAGTGGTGGTGTGCAAAAACTCGGGGCCATCATCAGGCAATATCCTGATCTGCAACACAACCTGACCCGGCTGGCACAGGGCTGGCGCTATGACAGCATTATCCATGGTGATATGAAATGGGATAACTGCGTGGTCTATCCTGGTGCCGATGGTGAATTGTCGTTTCGCATCATAGACTGGGAACTGGTTGATTATGGCGATGCCAGCTGGGACATAGGGGCAGTATTGCAAGCCTATCTGACTTCGTGGATTTATTCCATGCCCCTGCACCTGGATTTCAATCCCGCCAGTTTTGTCGACAAGGCGAACTTTCCGCTGGAGGGCATGTATCCCGCCATCCATGCTTTCTGGCGCAACTATATACAAACAGCAGGTATAGAAAAATCACAGGCACCGGCCTATCTGTTGCGCTGCATGGAATATGGTGCGGCACGCATGGTGCAGACTGCTTTTGAATCCCTGTATTACTCGCCCAGCATGAGCAATCATGCGGCAATCTTGTTACAGGTCAGTCAAAACATTTTACGCAACCCTCAGCAGGCCGCTACTGCCCTGCTGGGATTTGGCGGGGAGCTGCAATGAGCGACACATCCTTACATGAAGAATTGCAGGGCATCTATGCCGCCTTGCAGATACACTCACAATATAGCTATGCCCTGGGTAACAGTGCGCCCTTGCCAGTTACACCAAGCATGTCCGCTGCATCATCAACTGCTCAAGCAAATCCAGTCGCGGCCCTGATCGCGGCCATCAATACCAGCCTGTATGGCATGTACTATGTACGTAATATTGCGGACGAAGCCATGCTGCCTTCGCAAAGCCTGGTGCCTAATTTGAGCCAGGCCAACCAGACAGCAGACCGCTGGGACCCAGGCTGGAAAATTTATCAACAAAGCACCGATGGTCGCGTCATGATACAAAAAGGTGAACGCAGCCGTACCGCAATGGCAGGTGAATACGCCGCCAATAAATGGCCGGGCATGGCAGCGGTGGCAGGTGATCTGGTGAACTTGCGTGTCTATCCCGGCACGGCCGATATGCAGCAAGGTTTTTACTATGCCTTTGGCAGCAACCTGTCTGACCAGTTTGATGATTATGAACTGATACGTTTTTACTTCAATGTGCCTGCCCATGCGGCAGCAGAATTGTTATATGGCCTGACCGCACAGCTGAACCGTTATGCCCTGCCCTTCCGTTATAAAACCCTGGTGGATGCCAGTGCCTATCGCCGTGCGGATGCTGCTGTACTGTACATCGCCAAACGTCACTACCCTATGGTAGCGGCACTGATGCTGGATTTGCATGCCAGCCTGGGCAGCAAGCTGCGCACCGTCACACCGATGTTTTGCAAAACCCTGGTGGATGGCATAGGCGTGGCAGAAGAACCGGGCACAGGTGAGAGTTTTGGCATGCACAGATGCAGGCTGGTGGCCGAAGGCATGGTCGATGCCTGGCTGGCCGGTTCACAAAGCAGGGAGGCAAGAGCAGATGCCGTGCAAAAACGCTTTGCTGAGAATGGCATTGATATGCACACCCCCTATCTGAATCGTTATTCAGTCAATTTATTTGAAACAGCAATATTTACCGGAGGTTTGCATCTATGAATGCACCGCTTAACGTACCGCTGGATGCACCGCTGGATGCACCGCTGGACGCATCAATTATTGCTCCAATAAATTCGTACAAGGAAGTTTATCTCGACGTCGCTGACCGCATAGGCCGCAATCTGTGTCGTGATGCCATCTGGGATGGCGCACGCTGTAACTGGCTGGGCTGGTCCATGGAAGCAGTGAATCAAAACTGGATGCCAGCTTATCGCTCCTTTGCCGGTGACCTGTATGCGGGCACGAGTGGCATTGCCCTGTTCCTGGCAGAGCTATATCAGTTCAGCGCAGACAAGCAACAAAAGCGGGTACTCGAAGCGGCATTGAATCAGGCCCTGTCGCTATCAGACAAAATGCAGGGCGCAGCGCGTAACGGCTTTTATGCAGGCAGCAGCGGCTTTGCCTATGTGCTGGTACGCATAGGCACATTATTGCAAAACCAAGCTTTGATCGCCCGTGGCCTGCAAGAAATGGCCAGCCTGACAAACCAGGCACCCGATGCTCTGTTTATCGATGTCATCGGCGGCAGTGCCGGTGCCATACCCGCCATGTTGAAACTGGGCTTGGAACACCAGCGCCCTGACTTCATCACCCTGGCGCAAACCCATGGTGATTATTTACTGGCACATGCGAGCAAGAGCGATGCAGGCTGGTCTTGGGAAACCATGCATGTGCCAGGGCAAAAACACCTGACCGGGCATTCACATGGCGTGGCAGGCATCGTTACGGCTCTGCTGGAACTGTATCGCGCTACGGGTGAAAAGTGCTACCTCGATGGTGCCAGTGAAGGTCTGCGCTATGAGCGCAGCCTGTTCAGCGTCCAGCATAATAACTGGCCAGACTTGCGCATCATGGATGCCAGTCAGACCGATGCCCCACCTGTCTATAACCTGGCATGGTGCCATGGTGCACCCGGCATAGGCTTGTCACGTCTGCGCAATGTAGCCCTGATGCCAGATGATGCCATGCTCATGCAGGAATTGCATGCTGCCATACAAACCACCGCCAACTCCCTGATGGCACCCTGGGTGCATGGCATGGGCAATTTCTCTTTGTGCCATGGGGCCTGTGGCAATGCTGACTTGATGATCATGGCAGGACAATATCTGCAACGCCCCGACCTGAGCCAGGTCGCTGAAAAGGTAGGACAGGAAGGCTGGCAACATTACGGCCAGTCAGACATGCCCTGGCCTTGCGGTGTGGCGGGCACGGGAGAAACACCTAACCTGATGCTGGGGACAGCGGGGATAGGGCACTTTTATCTGCGCTTATATAATCCTGAGGCCGTACCTTCGGTGTTGATTGTGACGCCGCCGGAGAAGGTGGGGTAGTGAAGCAGGTAGTATCGTAGGTTCGGTCGGGCCGCGTTAATATCGTAGGTTGGGCTACGCCTCGCTAGGCTTCGTAGGTTGGGCTACGGTTTACCAGCCCAACACTCGGCGTTTAAATGACGTATACGTTTATCACAGGCACAGTGTTGGGCTGATACCCCGCAGCCCAACCTACGAGATTGCCCGCGCAGGAGCGACTACATTGAGGTCACTGCATTTCCGTATTCAATAAAAAACTCCATCACCGCCGCTAGCGATGATGGAGTTTTTTCTTAGGCCTTACAGCAAACGACTATAGTAAGCCACTTCTGCTTTCAGCTTCGTAGGTTGGGCTACGCTTCATCAGCCCAACACTCAGCGTTTAAATGACGTATACGTTTATCACAGGCACAGTGTTGGGCTGATACCCCGCAGCCCAACCTACGAGATTGCCCGCGCAGGAGCGACTACATTGAGGTCACCGCATTTCCGCGTTCAATAAAAAAACTCCATCACCGCCGCTAGCGATGATGGAGTTTTTTCTTAGGCCTTACAGCAAGCGACTATAGTAAGCCACTTCTGCTTTCAGACGTGCCAGTTCAGCCTGGTCGCCACGGGCTACTGCGTCTTGTATGGAGACACCATACAGCGCCTGTGGTGGCAAGCCCTTGGCTTTCAGGGCGCGGTCCAGTGTTGGCAGCAGGCGTTCTATGGCGGCGGCAGCTGTCAGGTAGTCGAGTGCCTGGTCGCGGATGGCCGACATTTTGCCGACATCGCCACTGGCGATAGCATCATGCATGGGGACTGCATACAAGGCAGCTAGAGGGGTAGCGTGTGTAGGGGAAGCCATACATACTCCTAAGTAAATTGGTAAATTGGTAAATTAGTCAATCAATAAATCAGTAGATTCATAAATCAGGCTATACATCATGCCTGCCTGAGCTTCATGCTCAAGCGGTGCTGGTCAATACTTGCAGGCGATCAAGTACGCTCTTGAGTTCTGTCATGACGGCTTGCCGTCTGGCTTCTTCAATCGCATATTTTTGTGCGGCAGTGGCAATATCGGCACGGCAATGCGGGCAAGTGACTTCGTCCGGCCAGATGTATTCATTGCAGTTGCGGCACAGTGACAATTCCGGCAAGGGTGCACTGCTGGTGCGTTCAGCCACCCGTGGTGCTGGTGCAGGTTCTTCTGGCAAGATTTCCCTGCCCGGTATGGCTTCTTCATACAATTCAAATCTGCCTATGGCAAAAGGCTTGTCAGGCGCTGGTGCCACTTTGCGGATTTTTTCATGGATGCCACGCTTTTCCAGCTTCAGGGCGCGGTAATGGCAATAGGGATTATTGCCAGGTTTGCCGAACAGAGAATCTGAAGTCCAGGTACAACCACCACGACAGACATCGGCGTAGTAGCAGGTGCGGCAATGGCCCCACAATGAATCGATATTGCGCATGCGGCCAAAGTGCAGGGCTTCGGAAGTGTTCCACAATTCTGCCACGGCACTGTCACGAACATTGCCACCGCCATAGGTTTCCGTCGCCAGTGAAGGGCAGCCCTTGATGGTGCCATCGGCTTCCAGGCCAATGACATTCTGGCCCGCAGCGCAACCCGTCCAGTGCAGGGTTTCATCTCCCAGGCCACGCCAGTGATGCTCGAAGGGGCCGAAGTAACCGAGGTTATTGCCAAAGGTCAGCAACAAACCGCGTTGCTGGCCTTCATGATAAAGACGGTTCAACAAAGGCATGAGTTCAAGCACGCGATGTGGTTGCAGCAGCAGATGATCATTCTCTACTGCATTGCCCATGGCCACGGTGATCTGCAGTTGCCAGTGGGTAGCGCCCGCTTCTATGATGCGGTTGAACAGCGGCTCCAGCTGGGGTATGGTTTCTGCCCCTATCTGGGTATTGCAGCTGACACCCAGGCCCAGGGACTTGGCGGTTTCCATGGCACGCAGGGCATCATTCCAGGAGCCGATAACACCGCGCACCCTGTCGTGATAATCCTTCATGCCATCGATGGAAACGCCTATGCCAAACAAACCCGCCTGCTTGCCTGCCTCCAGCCTGGCCGTATTGAGATTGCGCGCACCCGTCTGCATGCCTACCCGTATGCCGTGTCCGGCGATGCGCTCCACCAGTTGCAACCAGTCCTTGCGCAGGAAGGCTTCACCACCGATGAGTGTGATTTCTCGCGTGCCCAGGGCGGCCAGTTGATCGATCACGGACAATGCTTCTTCGGTAGAGAGTTCACCAACCCTGCGCTTGCCTGCGCGTGAACCACAATGACTGCATTTCAAATTGCAGGCAAGTGTAATTTCCCACACCACATGCACGGGGGTATGGCCATTGAGGTCAGACAGGGTGCGTGCCCTGGCGGGTTCGGATACGAGAGTTTGTTCCATGCTTGGCTCCGTGAGCATAGGCCAGCAAGCTGGCACCTGGGATGAAAGTGAGAGCTGCTTATTTGCCGACGTTGAGCTGTGCCAGCAGGCTTTGGGCATAAGCCTTTAAACGGTCTACTTCTGCATGGTCACCACGGGCCTGAGCATCCTGAATGGCAACGCCATAAGGTGTCACTGGGTGGAAAGCACTGGCACCACCGAGCAGATTATTGTAGGTGGACAACTCAGTTTTGAGACGGGCAATTTCAACTGCATCACCACGGGCCACAGCCTCTTGTATGGTGACGGCATACAGTGGGCGTATCACGCCACCCTTGCTTTTGATGGCACTTTCCAGTTCTGGCAAAAGACGGGCAACATCAGCAGCGGCAGCCAGATGGCTGAATGCGGCTTCACGCGCAGCACTCAACTGGGCCGCATCCCCGCTGGCAATCGCATCGCTCATAGCCACGGCATACATGGGATGGATAGTGCCAAAAGTCTCTTTATTGGTAGTCATGAATTACTCCTTTAAATGATGAGTCTGATTGTGCGTTTGTTGGATTTGGTGAAACTGCTTGCTATCAATATAGCAAGCTTAATTAGTATATTTTCAATTATTCAAAAGTCAATGTCATTGTTCTTTTTTTAATTAAATCGTGTCGTAAATGTGCTTGCCTTTCGTTGACCATCATTGCTTTTTATGAAACACTGCGATGACATATAAATAACTCTCCAGACTTGCAGACTCGTCATATGACAAACTCCCCTATCGTCTTGTCACAACAACTTTCACATCAGCCCTGTGCTTCCAGCATCATCTTGCGCGGCCTGAATAATCCGCGCGGCATCAAGTGCAAACAGGATGGCAGTCTGTTGCTGGTGGAAGCAGGCAGTGGTGATGCAGAACAAGTTTTCTCTGGCCGGCTGTTGCAGTTCAAACCGGATGCTGAAGGCGGCTATACGAAATGCGAAGTTCTCGCTGATGGTTTTCGCTCCATGAATATGCAGGCACGCATGTGCCGGGATGAGATATTTGGCCTGGCGGATATCGCGTATGGGGATGGTCGCTGGCTACTGAGCCAGACTGATTATGTATCCGGTTCACGCATACTGGATTTAAGCAGCTTGCCGCCTCAGCCCGTGATACATAGCCGTGGCAATCTGAATGCACTGTGCTATCACCCGCAAAGACAAAGCTGGCTGACGGTAAAGCCGGATAGCAACCAGGCGATAGAATTCAAAGATGGCCAGCCAGAAGCCGTGGTTGGCGTGTTGCCTGACTTGTCTGGCGGCCAGCATGCAGTGCCGGTGATGGTGATACTCGATCAAAACTGGCAACAAACTGATGGTCAACAGCCTGTCTTGATTTCCCTGTTCTCAGGCGAGTTGCAGGGCGATGCCAGCAAGACGGGCATACACTTTGAAAAAGGCGTCAGCAAGATCGTCAGGCTGGATCTGGAGACAGGCGTCGTCAGCACTGTCATAGAAGGTCTGACCCTGGCAACAGGCATGGCTTTTACTGAGCAAGGGCAATTGCTGGTACTGGAATTATGCGAGAATTTTCTAGAAGCCATGCCTGCAGATGAAATACCGCAAACTGCCTGGCACGGTGGCTTCAAACGCTATTCTGGTCGCCTGTTGTGCTGCGATCTGGAAAAGCACAACGTGACTTGCCTGGCGACGCATCTGGATACCCCATCCAATTTATGCGTGGCAGGCAATGTAGTCTTCATCAGCGAAGGCATGGGCTTGCCCGGCCGCCCGATTGCCAATGCCGACGGCGCTACCGTGGCGCTGGAAGGCTATGTACGCAAACTAAGCCTGCCAGCTCATCTCTAAATTAAACTGCTCTAAATTAAACCGCTTGCAGGCGCGACGTCAGTTCAGCCAGTTTATCGGGGAAAGGTGCTTGCGCTACCCACTCCGCAGGGTCGCCTTCTTTTTGCCAGGCAAAACCAACCACAGCCATGACATCACCCGCCTTGCTCAACAGGGGGATGGCAATGGCTGCCTGGGCACCAACTGCCTTGGCACCGGGACGTATATTGCCGCTTTTATCATCTTGCAAATTGCAGGTTTGCACTGGTGTCTTGCTCAACTGCGCAGCCCCCGCCATGCCCTTGCCATGGCTGACATGGGCAACAATGGCGAGCACAGGCTCAGGTATGCGCAAGGCAGCACTCAGGTACAAATCTTCACCGCGTTGTATGTGTATGGTGCCAGCGGCTGCATCCAAATTGGCGATGCTGTCTTCCAGCCATTGCTGGTGTTCGGTGTTTTTTTCAAACATGGTGACTCTCCTTGTTTTTATCAATTGCTCTATCAATTTTTCTGTCAATGTGACACTTGCAGCAGTTCTTGCCAACTCAAGTCTTTCGCTGCCGTGAGCAGGTTTTCTTGCTGACACAGCCTGTGGATTTTGCCGCCCTCACCAGCCTCGGTCGGCAGGCTTTTTGCAATGGCCAGCTTTTCTGCCATGCTGCCCTGCTCAAGAGCA
This sequence comes from Undibacterium sp. Di27W, assembly GCF_049340345.1. NCBI lineage: Bacteria > Pseudomonadati > Pseudomonadota > Betaproteobacteria > Burkholderiales > Oxalobacteraceae > Undibacterium > Undibacterium sp. Di27W. The sequence continues at coordinate 16,974 of NZ_JBMPOS010000012.1, forward strand.
CGCAGTAATTCTGGTTCACCAAGCAAGGCCAGTTGCGGCGTTACACAGCGCCATAATTCAGGGCTGACGGCACGCCCCGCCGCCCAGCGTTCATGGGCCAGGTCGATGAGGATGTTCGCCAGGGCAGGATTATTCCTTTGTTCCAGACCTTGCACTGGCCATAAGGGGCTGTCGAGAAAAAAGCATTTGACGAGCATCTGGTTCCAGGCGGCTTCATCAAATTCCTGCATGGGATAGGGATTACGATGTGCCATGGCTTCAAAGATGGGACGCATGCTGGAACGTATGGCTTCGCGCGCACGGTGCTCTATCACATGGGCCGCGGGATACAGAGGAAAACCGGAATACAGTGCGATCAGTTCATTGATTTCTGCACTGTCAGCGATGTTGTCGAGTTGCCTGGCAAATTGTGCATCGTCACCAGAATAACTGGCGAGCAGAAAAGCCACCCTGGCGGCAAGATCCAGACTCCAGCCCGAGGGATCAAAACCTGGGCGCAGTGCATGCGCCGACACCAATTCTTCACCACTCAAGTTCAAATCAGCCTTGCCCAATTTGCGCGCCGCCATGCCCATGGCCTTATACACATCCCGCTCTTGTTTTGCCGTACTGATTTGCTGGCATTGCAGGCGAAACCAGAACAAGGCTTCTGGCGTGCTGCGGGGAGCTATCCAGCTATCCAGTTGTGCCAGGGCGGCAGCGGTGGGGGCCAGGGCCTGCATTTCTTCCAGCGATGGATGTCTCATGTTGACACTCCTCAGTTTTTGGATCAAGTGCCTGGTATGACACGCTGCAAGACCCTGGTCATGACAAAGGCGCACAGGCAAAATGCCACGGCGGCCAGATCGCCACCAGCAATCGCGATCACCACAGCATCCAGCAACGAGGTGGCAGCAATCAATTGCGCTACCGCTTTGGGAACTGCGCCCGCTATATGCCGCGTAATCAGCAGACGTACGGCGATGATGTCAGCCACAATCAATGCCAGCAACATCAACAACGGCAAACCACCATCCACCCAGCTATTCACTGAGCGACTGCCGTACAAGAGCACAGGCAAAGCCAGGATCAGCAAGGGCCACAGACTACCGAGGCGATTCAGGCTTTCCTGTTTTGCTGCATAAGTCAGGCCCACGACATGCGCCCAGATAGCCAGTGCTGCCAGCACTACCGTAGTATTCACCAGCAAGGTATTGTTCAGAGGAAGACGATCTCCCATATTCAAAAAATGATCGTCAACCAGATTACCGGTGATGACCATGGCGCTGGCCGCTGCCGCAAAATACACCAGGGCACGACACAGGCCCATGATGAGCGGACTAAGCGGATTGCCTTTGTGCCAGACGTTGTAGAGCAAGATGGTAGCAGCCAGCATACAACCACAGAGCATGGCCCAGGTGCCGTAATAACTGAGTATGGCAATGCCTGCGACTTGCAAGACAAAGCCGATGGCAAACACTGCTCTTGCACTGATCTGACCTGAAGGAATGGGGCGCCCTGGTCTTTCGCGGGCATCAATTTCACGGTCAAAGGCATCGTTCAAATACATGCCTGCACAATAGAATGCCGATATCGCCAGCATGACCAGAAAGGTATGCACAGTCGACAAGGGGCGGCCGGTGATGCTGCTGGCGACGATGGTCCCTGCCAGTACATTGGTCCATACGGTCGGCAAGTTGGATACCCGGCCCAGGCGCAAATAAATGCCCATGCGGCTATTGTTCATCACTAAGGTATTCATGTCAGTAGCTCTTTCATGATAAAACTCAATTCACGCGCAATGGCATGGGCTTTGGATTCGGATTTCAAATGCGGCGGCAAGACATCCCAGGTATAAGTTTCCACTTCCAGATGGCTGGAAAAACCTTGCCTGCGCAAGGCTTGCAAGGTCGCATGCAAGTCGGCCCTGGTCGACCCCAGTGGTCCGTCACTATCCCAGAATATCGGTACATGACAATGTACCCGCCACTCGCCATCGGCCAGACCAGCCTGATATGCAGTCAGTGCAGCAGGCAGGTCGGTATAACGCTGCAAGCCATGCTGATTTTGCACGACCACCTGGTGCAGATAGATGCCGTCATCAAAGCGGCGCAATTCATCCAGCATATCGACATGCATGACCGGAAGGCGCAAGGCGCAGGATAGTTGTATCTTGGGGATGCGTATGCCCAGCTCAGTCAGGGTTTGCATGGCACTGACCGGGTCTTCAAATTCAACAGCTGCGTGGCAGATGTCATAGCAAACCCCGAGATGGCGACGCATCAGCCGGGTGGCTCTTGTCTCACTGCTATCGCATAAATCGGCCAGCCTGGCTATGGTGTCGGCTGCCCATAACTGACCACAAAAAAATGCCGTGGTCTCGGCCATGGTTTCCAGAAAGCAGCAGGGTTCTGGTTCCAGCGCCAGGGCTATGCATTTACCTGTGTCCTGCTCCAGTTGAGCCAGCATGGCGACGGCAGCGACTAATTGCTCAAGGATTTGCCCTTGCGCCCCTGCTACCTGTGTTTCCGATTTATAGGCACCGGGCACGGTGGAAATACTGCCTTCCATCTCATCAGGTAAAAGCTCGGCAAGGATGTAGGCGCATTGCCTAGTATAGCGCAAACGTTCAGCATCACGCCAGTCTGGCAGATAGACTTGTTCTTTGACCCTGACACCATGAAACGGCCCGTAAGGAAAAGCATTGATGGTGAAGACATAGGCACCCAGGCGTGCCAGTTGTGCTTTGAATTCCTGCAAGCTGGCGGGATTGATGAGGCTGTCTGCCGCTTGCGCAGACAGACGCAAGCCTATGCCAAAGGCCTGGTCATCAAGCAATTCAAGTTTTTTCCTGAGCGCAGGTATGGTTTCATCAAGGCTAGTGCGCACTTCATCCCAGCTTTCACCCGCATGAATATTCGTGCAGTAAGTCAAATGCACGTTTTGCGATGGCAGGGATAATTGCATGTCAGCCCCTGCCAGTCAGGGCAACCGGGTTTACATGCAGGCTCTGCAACCAGTCTATCGCTGCACGCACCAGCGCGGCATCCATCTCATGTACCTCTACACCACTGCCTATGGCTGCCAGCAGGGTAATGGTCAGCTCGCCGCCCAGATGTTCGCGGAATTCTCTCAAGCCTTGCAGCACCAGTAATTCTCCGTGTGCATTTTCTTGTGTATCTTGAGCGAGTAATTGGGCATGCCACAATGTAAAGCCTAGTTGCGTCAGCAGTTTGTGGATGCGGGCATCCTCACCAACCGGCAGCAGACCTGCCAGGCAGGAATAGCGGGCATCCAGCGCCAGGCCTATGGCCACTGCTTCACCATGCGAGAGCGCATGGGCAGTCAGTCTTTCCAGTTTATGGGCAACCCAGTGGCCATAATCCAGCGGCCTGGCCGAACCGCTTTCAAACGGGTCACCGCCATGGGCAATCTGGTGCATGTGCAGGCTGGCGGAACGGGTGATGACGGCATTCAGTACGTTGCTGTCAAATGCCGCCAGCGCTGGCAATTGTTTTTCCATCATGAGGAAAAATGCATGGTCGCGTATCAGGGCTACCTTGACAGCTTCTGCCAGCCCGGCGCGTTTTTCTCGCTCAGGCAAGATATCAATGAAGCGCGCATCATTGATGACAGCCCAGGGTGGCGCAAACGTGCCTATCAGGTTTTTTTGTCCTTGCCAGTTGACCGCATTCTTGACGCCGACACCGCTATCGTCCTGCGCCAGCACCGTAGTCGGAAAGCGTATATGACGTACGCCGCGATGAAAAATGGCCGAGGCATAACCCACTGCATCCAGCACTGCCCCGCCACCAATGGCGATGGAATAAGAATGCCTGTCTATGGCGCGCTCTGACAAAGCCTGCAACAGTCTTTCGACCAGGCTTGCATCATTCTTGCAGGCTTCGCCGCCAGGCAATATGAAGATATCACCGATTAATTCCATGCTTTCATGATGAAAGCGCAAATAGGCAAGGATTTGCTCGACCAGGCCAGGCATGGCCCTGGCCACGCCTTCATCCAGGAAGATGGCCAGCCTGTGCCTGCGCTGTGGTTCGCGCAAGCTTACTACCGCACGGAAATCAGGATTGGCAATATCAAAGGCATCGCGGGTCGATACCACGGGAAAAGCATAATCGACGCGCACATGTTGCTGCTGCCAGCCAGTGCGCGTGCTTGCTGGTACTAGCACTTCCAGATCGGGCAAGCGATTTAGTTCAGCGAGTTTCATGATGCATCCTTTGCTGGTTTATCCACGCCTTCGTCTCTTATCCCTGGAAAGCTAGCGGTAAGCCGGATACCGGCAACACCAGAGTGCCGTCTTAGCGCTACTGCTTGCCCGAGCAATTTAGCGTCAGCCCCATACAAGCCTATCTGGCATCCTGCCTGACATTCCCTTCAAACCTGGAACATACATTGCAGAAAACATAATTACCGATATTGAAACAATAGTGCAAAATATGCAATAGTCTGCCAGTATCTTTTTTTGAAATATCTTTTTCACACAACATTTCTTTTTAAGAAATACTTAATAACAAGGAGCTATTGCGCAAAGTTGAGATTAAATTAATAATAAGGAAACAATTCTTCGATAAGCTAGTGCACCATGCATCTGGCTGTCAGCAGAATTTGCGGCATTTCCAGATTCCACCACTCTATGAATAAGCAAGGCCAGACTGATGCAAAGCTTGTTGATATTGAATATCGTTGGTCTCACACCCAGCTTGCTGGGTCCGTTGACACCACGGCTGTCTGCCTTTGTTGCCAGCGGCCATATGCAGCCACTGAAAAGCGTGACACCCGCCGTCACCTGCACTGTGCAGGCGACCATCATGACCGGGCTGTCGCCACAGCAACATGGCATCGTCGGCAATGGCTGGCTGTTTCGTGACCTGGCAGAAATCTGGTTTTGGCGGCAATCCAATAAGCTCGTTACCGGAGAAAAAATCTGGGAAGCAGGCAAGGCACGCGACCCCAAGTTTACCTGTGCAAATCTGTGCTGGTGGTACAACATGGCATCCAGCCATGACTATGGCATCACCCCCCGCCCTATCTACAAGGCAGATGGCCGCAAGCTGCCTGACTGTTATACGACGCCGCCGGAATGGCGCGACGAGCTGACGCAAAAACTCGGTGCCTTCCCGCTGTTCCAATTCTGGGGGCCGGCCACCACGATCAAGTCCAGCCGCTGGATAGCTGATGCAGCCAAGCTGGCCATCACGGATAAAGATCCTACCCTGACCATGGTCTACCTGCCACATCTGGACTATGACTTGCAAAGACATGGGCCAGACCTGACGGACCCTGCGGTCCAGCAATCCCTGCGCGATATTGATGAAGTGGCGGGTGAGTTAATCGCCCATGCGCAACAGGCTGGCCGACGCGTCATGGTCTTGTCTGAATATGGTATTACTGCGGTGGACAGGCCCATACACCTGAACCGCATCTTGCGTGAAGCTGGTTATGTGGTGGTGCGCATGGAAGATGGAGCGGAATTGCTGGACCCCATCGCCTCCAGTGCCTATGCCGTGGCGGACCATCAGTTTGCCCATATATATATCTCCAGGCCAGAATTGATTGCGCCAGTGCGCAGGCTGCTCAGCAATGTCGCTGGCGTAGAAGGCATCTGGGCAGGGAGTGAGCGCGCTGCCATAGGGCTGGATCACCCACGCTCAGGAGAACTGGTGCTCATGGCTGATAAACGCTCCTGGTTCACTTATTATTATTGGCAGGATGATGCTTTGGCGCCCGACTTTGCCCGCACCGTAGAAATCCATCGCAAACCCGGCTATGACCCAGCCGAGCTGTTTGTCGATAGCAATATCCGCTTTCCCAAACTGGCAGTCGCCTGGCGTCTCGGCAAGCGGCTGCTGGGTTTTCGCAGTCTGATGAATGTCATTGGTCTAGATGCCAGTCTGGTGCAGGGATCGCACGGCAGGCCAGTGGATGATCCAGCCGATGGGCCCTTACTGATACTCGATCGCCCGCTGGCAGATGGCAGGCAAGAAGTCCATGCAGCCGATATCAAGGATATCGCTTTGAAGATCATGTTTGAAAATACGACCCAGGAGCAGGCACATGAATAACAAGGTTAAATTCCCAGGCAGCTTTTCAGAAAGCTTCATCGCTGACAGCACTATCGTCGATGAAATGTTTTCCGACCGTGCAGTGACCTGTCCCTGCTGCAATGGCACAATCACGCCGCAAATGCTGCAAAACCTGCTGGCTCAGGCCGGGCAATTGCAACAGGGCCAGGCCGCCTTCCGGCAACTGGCCAGTGGCGGCAATGGCATGATGATAGACCCGCATGCACATATGATAGCCCGCACTACCGATGACTATGAAGCCATGGCCAAGGCGGGCATCGTCGCCGTCATAGAACCGGCATTCTGGCTGGGGCAGTTGCGCACCAATGTCGGCAGTTTCATCGATTATTTTTCCACCATCACTGGCTTTGAGCGCTTTCGTGCAGGTCAGTTTGGCATACGCCATTATTGCGCTATCGGTCTCAACCCCAAGGAGGCAAATAACCCTGCCCTGGCAGAAGCGGTGCTCGACATCATGCCGCGTTACCTCGGCAAGGAAGGCGTGGTTGCGCTTGGTGAAATTGGCTACGATGAACAAACCGATCTGGAAGACAAGGCCTTGCGCGCGCAAATCGCCATGGCAATAGAATTTGAACTGCCCATCATGATACATACACCGCACCGCGATAAAAAACGCGGCACCACGCGCACCATGGATGTGCTGGAAGAATGCGGCTTTGATCCTGCACGCTGCGTCATCGACCACAATAATGAAGAGACTGTACAGGAGGTGCTGGACCGTGGCTACTGGTGCGCCTTCACGATTTACCCATCGACCAAGATGGGCAATGAAAGGCTGGCAGACATCGTGAAACAATATGGCCCGGAACGCATTATCGTCAACTCTGCCTGTGACTGGGGCGTATCTGACCCACTGGCTGTACCTAAGTCCGCCCGCCTGATGGCCAGCCGGGGTATCTCTGCCGAAGTCATCCACCAGGTAGTGTATGCCAATGCCTTGTCCGTGTATGGCCTGAACCAGGAAATGCAGGAAGCCCACTGGTGCCAGCCTGCAAAAATAGACCAGCGTAATCTCTACAGCGGTAACTCTGTCTTGCGCGGGCAGACACCCAGGGTAGATGAGGAAATACTGAATCCAGATATCATACGCTGAGATATTATTACAGGCCTGATACAGTCTACAATGACAGTCACGGTAAATTGTTCGCGGCTAAAGCCGCGCCTACGCAAAGATGAAAGCGCTGATTACATCCTGCTCAATAAAACGCAAATTCGATCGGAGCAGGCTATCAACAATCAATCAGGAATCCGCGGTAGCTTATTCCACTGACAGAAACACGTTCATTTTATATTCATCAACTCATCAGTCCCCATGTTGAACCTGCTTAATAACCCTGCTCCATCGTCAACGCAAATGTCAGAACACGCTGGCGCATCATCAACTACCGTGATGGTTGAAGGCGATCAACATATCCTGGCTAGTGCCTATCAGCTACTGGGACTGGATATGGCAGAAAATTTGCCCGCCAATATCCTGGCTGACAAGCTGTATGAAAGAATGCTCTTGCCAGAAGCTGAAGCTGTATATCGTCTGGTGTTGCAGGCCAGACCAGAGTCCCTGGAAACCTGGATCAATCTGGGTTTGACACTGGATGGGCAAAGCCGCTTTGACGAAGCCATATTCTGCTACCGGCATGTCATTGCCCAGCAGGCTGACTATGCTATCGCCCACTTCAATCTCGCCGTCAGCCTGTCGCTGCTGGGACAAAATCTGGAAGCAGAACAGGCTTACCAGCATGCACTGGAACTCCAGCCACAGATGACGCATGCGCATTTCAATCTTGGGATATTGCTGCAGCAGCGCGATCATCTGAGTGCGGCAATTTATCATTATGAAGAATTGCTAAAGCTGGACCCACAGCATTACTATGCCTACTGCAATCTGGGCATGATACTCGCGAGCCAGGGGCGCATGACTGAGGCAGAGTCCTGCTTTTTAAAGGCTATTGCCACGCAACCTGAATTGGTGAATGCCGATTTTTTCCTCATCAATATGTATCAGCAACAAGGCAGACCGGCTGATGTAGAAACTTTGCTGAAGAATCTCTATCAACGCCACCCTGATAATATCAGCGCCCGTGATAATTTGCTGGGCCTGTACATGCAGCAAAAACGTTTTGCTGAGATGGCCAGTATCTACCGGCAAATGCTAAGCCAGGCACCCTCAGAGCCGGTACTTCATTACCAACTGGCCGTCGTGCTTAAAGAGCAGGGCCTGATTGAAGAGGCTATATCACATTATCAGCAGGCAGTTCAGCTCCAGCCTGGCTTCATTGAAGCACAAAACCATCTTGCTGCGATTTTAAGAGAGCAGGGAATTACAAAAGACTGATGCCTGGAAATGAACTCCGACTTCAGTCTCAGTGAATGAGTTGTCAGACCGCAGGATATTTCCTCCCTGCATTCCCTCATCAAGCCACGAAAATAAGATCCATCGCAATATCATGCTCTTCTGAAGCGAATTCTGCTTGAGTGCAGGCATAGGCGATGCCCAGCGCTGTCGGTCGAGGTGTCGTGGCCAGGGTACGGTCATAAAAACCGCCGCCATAACCCAGACGATAGCCCTCTGCATTCCAGCCCAGGCAAGGGATGAGCAAGACCTCGGGCTGGCTCACCAGCCGCCCATGTGCCGGGATGGCAATCCCATAGCGATCCACGCTCATGGCATCTCCTGCCTGCCAGGCCAGAAAACTCAGTGCGGTATCTTTTCCTGTGACCAGCGGCAAGGCCAATGCCAGCCCCTGATCCTGCAATTGCTGGTAATGGACGCGTAAATCAGGCTCAGACTGTATGGGCCAATACACAGCCAGGCTGGCAGGCTTATTTTGCTGGCACCATGTCAGCAATTGCTTTCCCAACTCAGCATCCAGCAAGGCCTTCTGTTCTGGCGGGATACTCTGGCGCTTTTGCCGTAAACGCTGGCGTAATTCAGGCCGACTTTGCGCTGTTTCAATGATGAGTTTATGCTCGCTGTTCTTGGGCTGTGTCATACTGTCAGAAATGTAATCTCAAACTGTCAAAAGATGTCTGTGAAAAAAAGTTTAGCTGGTCTGGGCCTGATGATCTTAGCAGGTTTCGCGACAAGTCCCTTTGCCTATGCTGCGGCAGCAAAAAAGGGCTTGATTATCAATGATGACGACCGTTTCATGGCCTTGCGCGATGCCGCCTTCCATGAAGACGCCGCCAGCGCCGAGCAACATGCGGCAGCGCTGAAGAATTATGAAATTCCTTCCTATGTCGATTATTATCGCTTGCGGGCGCGCCTGATAAAAACGACAAACTCTGAATTCCGTGAATTTATTAACAAGTACGAAGGCAGCGCCATCGCTGACCGCCTGCGTAATGACTGGTTATTATTGCTGGGCAGGCGTGGCGAGTGGGACTTGTTCGATCAGCAATATCCACAATTTGTGGTAGCTGACGATAATCAGTTGCGCTGTTACTCCTTGTTATCCAAAGCGGTAAAACAACAGAAAGTGGCAAGCGAGGCTCGCAATTTGCTCAATAGTCCGCGGGACTATGGCGAAGGCTGTTATGCCCTGGTGACTTATCTGAACAGCAATGGGCAATTTAATCAGGCTGATTTATGGGCACAAATGCGCATGGCTGCAGAAAGTGGCGCCTTGCCTCTTGCACAACGCCTGGCAAAATTGCTGAATGTGCCAGAAAAGCAAGTCGCAGAAGCTATGGACAAACCAGCCGCTTTGCTCAAGAGAGCACCAGATGCCGGTCTTGCCGCCCATGAACTCTATCTGATCGCGCTGGGCCGCCTGGCAAAAACCGACCATGAGCAAGCTGCCGCTACCCTGAACCGCAATGCCGCTCAGTTCACGGATAGTGAAAAAGCCCTGGGCTGGGCCCAGATCGCCATGCAAGCCGCACAAAAGCTGGAACCGGAAGCCCTGGGCTATTGGCAAAAAGCCGAGGGTGCAACGCTGACGCAGGAAGCCTATCAATGGCGCACCCGCACTGCCTTGCGTGAAGGAGACTGGAAACTGGTGAAATCCAGCATCACCGCCATGCCCGCCAGCCTGAAGGCCGACCCGGCCTGGGTATACTGGTATGGTCGTGCCCTGAAAGCCGAAGGCAAGAATGAAGAAGCCCGCGCCCAGTTTGCCAGCATTGCCGATCAACTGCATTTCTATGGCCAGCTTGCCCTCGAAGAACAGGGCCAAAAAATAGGTGTGCCAGCTACCGTCAAGCCGGTGACGCCAGAAGAACTGGCCCCGATGGAAAAAAATGCCAACCTGCAAAGAGCCCTGAAGTTCTATGCCATGAACCTGCGCTTTGAAGGCACACGTGAATGGAATTGGGAATTGCGCAAGATGAGCGAGCGCCAGCATCTGGCCGCAGCAGAACTGGCAAGGGCCAACAATTTGCTGGACCGCATGGTCAATACCTCAGACCGCACCAAGGGTGAACTCGATTTCAGCCAGCGCTACCCTACTCCCTTCAATGACAGCATGTATAAAACTACCCAGGCGCTGGGCATGGACATGGCCTGGGTGTATGGTTTGATACGCCAGGAATCACGCTTCATCATGAATGCCAAATCGCATGTGGGCGCATCCGGCCTGATGCAATTGATGCCGGCAACGGCACGCTATGTCGCCAAGAAAATTGGCCTTGGTAATTTTGTGCCTACCCAGGTCAATGACATAGAAACCAATATCGCCCTGGGCACGAATTATCTGAACATGGTGCTGACCGACCTCGGTGGCTCGCAAGCCCTGGCCTCGGCTGCCTATAATGCTGGCCCGGGCCGTCCACGTGCCTGGCGCTCCAAACTGACGCGTCCAGTGGAAGGGGCAATTTTTGCCGAAACCATCCCCTTTAATGAGACCCGCGTGTATGTCAAGAATGTGTTGTCGAATGCAACGTATTACGCTGCCCTGTTCGAGAAAAAACCGCAGTCCTTGAAAAAACGTCTGGGCACGGTCGTGCCCAAGGGCATGACGGCCACTGACTCCGATATACCTGCCAATCTTTGAGTGTAGACATCATGCAAGATACAGAAATGCAACCTGCACTAGCCGCCCTGCTGGACCAGCACCGTGCCGGTTTGCGTTTGGTGATAGGCAATAAAAATTATTCGTCCTGGTCCATGCGGCCCTGGGTGTTGATGAAGGCGTTTGGCATTCCTTTTGAAGAGATACGCATACTGCTGAACCAGCCAGATACCACCAACCGCATCGCCGAATATTCTGCTGCTGGTCGCGTGCCTGTCTTGCTGGCTGGCGAAATCACGATCTGGGATTCACTGGCCATATGCGAATACCTGGCCGAGCAATTTTCTATCCTCAGTCTGTGGCCGGAAGATGTTGCCGCCCGGGCCACGGCGCGCAGTATCTGCGCCGAGATGCATTCCGGTTTTTCTTCCCTGCGCTTTGACATGCCCATGAATATCCGTGCCGACTTGTTTGGCAAGGGACGCACCATAGGCTCGCAGGCAGACATAGGCCGCATCAGCGAAATCTGGGAAGATTGCCTGGCCCTGTATGGCGCGCATGAATTCCTGTTCGGTGCTTTCTCTATCGCCGATGCATTTTATGCACCGGTAGTCATGCGCTTTCGTACCTATGGCGTCTCCCTGGCACCAGCATTGCAAGCCTATGTCGACCGCGTCATTGCCCATCCAGCCGTGGCCCTGTGGGTACGCGAAGCTTTGCTGGAAACAGAATTCATGCCTGGCCATGACAAGCGCCATGGCGACTGAGCAGTGAGTATGAAGACATAGTATGAAGACATATATGGTTGGAGGTGCAGTGCGCGACGCACTGCTGGGCTACCCCGTGCAAGACCGGGATTTCGTCGTCGTTGGCGCCAGCCCGCAAGATATGCTGGCCCAGGGCTACCTGCCTGTGGGTAAAGATTTCCCGGTATTCCTGCATCCCAGGACGCATGAAGAATATGCCCTGGCCCGCACAGAACGCAAGACTGCGGCTGGTTATAAAGGCTTCGTGTTCCATACCGATGCCGATGTAACACTGGAACAGGATTTGATACGGCGCGACCTCAGCATCAATGCCATGGCCCAGGATGACGATGGCACCATCATCGACCCTTACGGCGGCCTGCAGGATCTGGAGAGCCGTATTTTTCGCCATGTATCGATGGCATTTTGTGAAGACCCGGTACGCATCTTGCGCCTGGCCCGCTTTGCCGCCCGCTTTGCCATACCACCGCGGGATTTCAGTGTGGCGCAAGAAACCACCACCCTCATGCAAGAGATGGTCGCTGCCGGTGAAGTCGATGCTCTGGTAGCAGAGCGCGTATGGCAAGAGATTTCACGCGGCCTCATGGAAGCACGTCCTTCCCGCATGTTTGAAGTGCTGCGCAGTTGCGGCGCACTGCAACGCCTGTTGCCTGAGCTAGATGCCTTATGGTCTGGCCCAGCCGCCACACAGTTGATGGAATTGCTGGATGCAACGGCGCAAGCGGCATGCCCATTGACGACGCGCTATGCCGTACTCCTGCACGATCTGACTACTGCAAAAACAAGCGATCCAAGCACTCCTGCCCAGGAAAAGCAGCGCACTGCCCTTGCCGATGCGATTAGCCAGCGTCTGAAAGTACCGGCAGATTGCCGCGACCTGGCCATCATGCTGGCACGTGAGCATTTGCACATCCAGGCGGCCATGAACATGTCAGCAGCAGACCAGATTGATCTGCTAGGTCGCTGTGACGCCTATCGCAAACCCCAGCGTTTCCTGGAGTTATTGAGCGCGGCTGCCTGCTTATTTGGCAAGTCAGAGGTCAAATCAGATGCCGCCTATGAACCACAAATCCAGCTAGCCAGGGCACTGGAACTGGCTCAACAAGTTAATGGTGGCGAGATTGCCAGCCAGCATGCCAGCATGCCCTCACAAATTCCTGTTGCCATACGGGCAGCCAGAATAGCGGCGCTGGAGGCTGCCACTGACTGAGGCAAGTGGAATAGAAGTTTTATTCTCAAATAAAACGCTTTTCTGGAATAATCGAAACAGATCATCTACAATGCATTGTGCACTGCACAAAAGCTACCCATAAGGAGCTGCCATGAATGCGTCCGACGTTTTTCCAGAAGATCCCAAACACTTGCTAGATCCTGCCAATAAATCATCCAGATCCACTGTTTTCGTCAAGGAATTATCAGAAAAGGACAGGCATCGCATCCTGAAACACTTTCTCGGCCTCGAAGAAAGTGACCGTCTGCTACGCTTTGGCACTTATTTGCCAGATGCCATGATAGAAAAATATGTAGAAGGCATAGATTTCTCGCGCGACAAGGTGTTTGGTGTCATCAGCCATCGCTTCAATATCGTGGGCGTTGGTCATCTGGCCTATGCTTCGCGTAGTGAAGATGATGAACACACCAACAAGGACAAGGTGGCAGAATTTGGTGTCTCAGTCTCGGGCAATGCCCGCGGCAAGGGCATAGGTTCCAAGCTGTTTGAACGCGGCGCCATCCACTGCCGCAATGATGATGTTGACACCCTGTACATGCATTGTCTGTCATCCAACCAGACCATGATACACATCGCCAAAAAAGCCGGCATGGAAATCCATCGCGCCTACGGCGAAGCCGACGCCTACCTCAAAATCCTGCCCGCCAATGCTGCCAGTATCTTGAAAGAAGCCATGCAGGAACAAGTCGCCACGATAGACTACACCATCAAAGCCAATGCCCGCGCCGCCGCCAAATGGCTCAGGTATTTGCCGGGTGGGAAGGGTAGTTCGAAGTAGTTGATTTAAGACCTTTCATCACAGAGCATGTCTTAAATGTTGATTTACATGGTAGCCAAAAATTAGGCTATGGGTTGCATTGACGTTGCTTTTGACTTTCGCAGTTCCCATGTGTCGACGCCGTTTGTGCGGTACAGAAAATGGATAAAGAAGAGCCGATGTTTGAGCGAAGCGAGTTTCGGATCTTCCCATTTTTTGTACCGCATAAACGGGAACCCCGCAGGGGCGCCGACGCCTGGGGCGCCTTTTTGGCCCACCTTTTTGGCGAAGCAAAAAGGTGGGTAGCCGCCGGTCTACCACCGGCCTGCAATCATAATTTAGCGAATGAAGGTAGCAAAAAATATTAACTTGTCGCAAATATCTATTGTGTGCTGGACGCCATCCATTCACTCATCATCCAGCCCCTTCCCCTCAAGAATTTTCTGCATGCATTTTTCTACCCTGGCTTCTCTGGTCTTGGCTTGTTTGGCAGCAGAGAAATGCAAGAGGTAGGCTCTTTGCCGCCCTGGTGTGAGTGCCTCGAAAGCAGTTTTTAAATCTGCGTGCTGCTCCAGCTTTTGCTGGAATTCTTCAGGCATACTGAATTCTTCTGTCTTTTTGAAATCCACTTTCAAGCCAGCTTTTTCTACTTTGATCGCCTCGGCAATATAGGCTTTGATCGTGGCTTTCATCTTCACTATTTCTTGTGCACTGGTGAAGCGCAACTGGCGCGCAGCCTGGGTATTTTCTGTTTGCTGGATCAGGATATTCTTGGGATCTTTTAACAAAGCCCCTTTGAAAAACAACAGGGCTGCATACTCCTTGAATACATGGATCAAGACTATGTTGCTACCTTGTGAGGTATAGCAGGGCGTGCCCCACTTTAACTCTTCGGTCAATTCACAGTCCAGGGCGATTTTTCGCAATTCGGCTATTTCTTCTTGCCACTGCTTTGCTCTGGCCACATACCCATCCACCTTGGAATTCATCGCATGCCCTTTGGAATAAAGTGCCTCAATAATACATGAACAATATGCATGATGGCACCGGCCTTCGAGAGGACACTCGGGTTCAAATCAATAAGATTTATAAGGCAGGAATTTCCCGCTCAAGACCACATTCACGCGATCACCTTTGGGGTCAGCTTCGCGCTGTATGTCCATGGAAAAATCTATCGCACTCATGATGCCGTCACCGAATTCCTCATGAATCAATTCCTTGATGGTGGAGCCATAGACATTAACCATTTCATACCAGCGGTAGATCAAAGGGTCTGTGGGCACAGCAGTAGGCAAGGAACCTTTGTAGGGCACAATTTGCAGCCAGGCTGTTTCTTCATCGGTCAGACTAAACAATTCCTTGGCGACGGTAGCCTGTTGCAGATTAAGGGTCATTTGGCCCAACATGGCGGCAGTTGTCCACTCCTTGCTCTGGCCGATTTTTGCGGCAATATCTGCCCATTTCATCTTCTGTGCCACTTTGACCGAGATAATTTTTTTGGTGACTTCATACCTGTCCATCTTTGACTTCCTTTCCAGTTTTTAAGCGCTTTAGCTGCGGGGATTCCAGCGTACCATTAAAATAATGTTGCATTTAAAGAAATTAATTACTGAATAATTAATTGCCAACAAGGACCGGCAAAGCCGTCGTATCCTTGATTTGCTGCAAGGCAAAACTGGATTTCACGTCGAGTACCGCTGAGTGACGCAATAGGGTCTCCATCATGAAACGTGAAAAGTGATTCATGTCTTCTACATGCACGCGCAAGAGATAATCCATTTCGCCCGTCATGGCATAGCAGGCCACCACTTCTGGCCATTGGCCTACCGAGGCAGAAAAATCATCGCGCGGCGAGCGTGATGCTCCCTTGCCAGGGGCGTCACTATGTTTCTCCAGCCTGACATTGACATAGGCCAGCAAGCCCAGGCCTATCTTGGCGGGTTCCAGCAAGGCTACATATTTGCGGATGACCCCACTGTCTTCCAGGCGCTTGATGCGGCGCAGGCAAGGGGAAGGCGAGAGATTAACGCGCTCGGCCACTTCCTGGTTGGTCAGCCTGCCGTCTGCCTGCAAAATCGCCAGTATCTTGCGGTCTATCTTGTCCAATTCAACTTCAAGCATAATCTGCCCCATACCAAATAAATTAAGCAATATTATTGCTCAAATCAATGAAGTATTGGGTTATTTTGCAATTATATGGCGCGTTTCGCAGACTATACTGAGAGCTTGAGCTACATCAAAGCCAGACTTCAAACTAGCCTGATGCAGCAATACTGATGATCACACTGAGGAGACAGGCATGACTTTCCAAACTTGGGAAAACCCTATGGGTACCGATGGCTTTGAGTTTATCGAGTACGCGGCACCAGATCCAAAAGCACTGGGCGAATTATTCGTCACCATGGGTTTTACCGCGATCGCCAAGCATCGCACCAAGGATGTGACTTTGTTCCGCCAGGGCGGTGTGAACTTCATCATCAATGCAGAACCTGATTCTTTCGCACAAAAATTTGCCCGCAAACATGGTCAGTCTGTTTGCGCATTCGCTTTCCGCGTCAAGGATGCCAATGCTGCCTACAAGCGCGCACTGGAACTGGGTGCCTGGGGTTTCGACAATAAAACCGGCCCTATGGAACTGAACATCCCTGCCATCAAAGGCATCGGTGATTCCCTGATTTATTTCGTTGACCGCTGGCATGGCAAAGATGGTGCAGATACAGGTGCCATCGGCAATATCAGTATCTATGACGCAGACTTCGTGGCATTGCCTGGTGTGGATTCCAATCCTGTTGGCAAGGGCCTGACTTACATCGATCACCTGACCCACAATGTACACCGTGGCCGCATGAAGGAATGGGCAGATTTCTATGAAACTCTGTTCAACTTCCGCGAAATCCGTTACTTCGATATCGCTGGCAAACACACAGGTCTGAAGTCCAAAGCCATGACTTCTCCTTGCGGCAAAATCCGCATTCCTATCAATGAATCTTCGGACGACAAATCCCAGATCGCTGAATACCTGGACCTGTACCACGGTGAAGGCGTGCAACATATCGCCATGGGTACAGACAATATCTATGACACAGTCGGCGGCATGAAAGCCAATGGCGTCGTGTTCCAGGACACCATCGATACTTACTATGACCTGGTTGACCGCCGCCTGCCTGGCCATGGTGAAAACCTGGAAGAATTGCGCAAGCTGCGCATCCTGCTGGATGGCAAGAGCACAGAAACATCACGTGAATTGCTGTTGCAGATTTTCACAACCACGGTCATCGGCCCTATCTTCTTTGAAATCATCCAGCGCAAAGGCGACCAGGGTTTTGGTGAAGGTAATTTCCGCGCCCTGTTTGAATCTATTGAGCTGGATCAGATCCGTCGTGGCGTCATCAAAGACGAAACAACTGCCTGAGGCATTAAAACTTTGTTTCGCCAACAGCTAATGGAGACTTGAAGGAGGCTGGCCATCATCATGATGCCGGCCTTTTTCGCTGAAAAATATGGATACTATCGCTACTTCCACTACTGCTGACACTACCGTCAGCAACGACGATTTCCTCGCCACCGTTGCCGAAAAATCCAATGGCGCTGCCTTGCGTGGCAATTATGAAAAGGCCGACGAGCAATACGTCGTCGAGCAAGACTGGGACGCCTATACAGAAGAAGAACATGAATTGTGGCGCAAGCTCTACCAGCGCCAGATGGAACTCTTGCCTGGCCGTGCCTGCGACGAGTTCATAGAAGCACTGCACAAGATGGATGCTTCTGGTGGCATCCCGCGTTTTGAACGCACTTCAGAAGAATTGTTTGCCGCCACTGGCTGGCGCATCGTCGCCGTGCCTGGCCTGATCCCTGAGCTGACTTTCTTTGAACACCTGGCCAACCGCCGCTTCCCCATCACTGTGTGGTTGCGCAAGCCTGAGGAATTCAATTACATCGTTGAACCCGATGTCTTCCACGACTATTTTGGTCATGTGCCGCTGCTGTTCAATCCTGTTTTTGCCGACTATATGCAGTTATATGGCAAGGGTGGTTTGAAAGCGATGAAGCTGGGTGGTCTGGATTATCTGGCGCGCCTGTACTGGTACACCGTGGAATTTGGCCTGATCAAGACAGACAAGGGTTTGCGCATCTATGGTGCGGGCATTTTGTCATCTGGTGGCGAGGTCGAATATTGCCTGAAGCCGGGTACGCCTTCGCGCCATATCCATCTTGAAATAGAACGCTGCCTGCAAACCCTGTACAAAATAGACAGCTTCCAGGAAACTTATTTTGTCATCGACAATTTCCAGCAATTGTTTGATGGCACGGCACCGGATTTCACGCCTTATTATGAGCGCCTGAAACAACTCGATGCCTTGCCAGCCAATACTTTATTGCCGGGTGAGGTTGAATTGCTGCCGTAAGCAAGCAATAAGTCAGTAATAAGCCAGCCTCAATGTAAAAAATAAAATGGGACATCCAGTGTGATGTCCCATTTTTTATTTTTGTGCAGTGATGGTATTGGATACCCTGGTCCATACCTGGCTGCGGCCATTTTCTGGCGTATCCTTGTAGGCGAGAATCTCCAGCTCATTCGCACTCAACATACGCATCTGGCAGGCATAGGTCTGGCCATCGGCACGGTTAAAAATCTTGCCTGACCAGGTGTCAGCCTTGCCTGGGGTAAAGCCTTCCATGATGGTCTTGCCCAGCACAGGTATTGCGGGTACGGAAGTTGGAGTAGCGCCCATGGCCGCCATATTATTTATATTACCCGCATCGTTGACCTTGCTGACTTTACCGCACAAGGCCTGGCCACAATTGCTGATTTGCACTTCCAGGCTACCGCTCTGGGTAAGCCAGGTACCAGCGACTGCACCTGGCTTATTGGCCTGACTGTTGGCCTGGATTTCAGCTTCCACAGGTGCCAGGTAGTAATCAGACAAACCTGCCTGCTGTGCCTGTACAGACCAGGCACTCATCAATAAGGTGGCGAAAGTGGCGATAACGATCATTTGTTTTTTCATGTCAGTTCTCCTTGGGTTATAAAGGTGATGAAATCATCACGGCAATGTCATTAGACAGGCGCAAGGTATCTGGCTGATGTCAGGAAATGCCTTATTTGCATCTCTATATGTGTCAAAGGCAGCCAGATACACTGGGATACAAAAGATTTTGCCTCTGTCGCGATTTAGGCTATAAAGCCCTATGAGCGTAGTGAATAGAATGAGCACAAAGCCCGACACATGGAAAATACTGACTCCCCGGACCACATCCTCATCGTTGACGACGATGCAGAAATACGCGAACTGACTGCCCTGTACTTGCGCAAGAATGGCAACAAGGTCTGCACGGCGGCAGGCGGCAAGCAAATGCGCGCTTCGCTGGAAGCTAATACCATAGACCTCATCGTGCTTGATATCATGATGCCGGGTGAAGACGGGTTAAGCCTGTGCCGTGAATTACGCTCCAGCCCGCACAAAACCATACCTCTGCTTTTTCTGACGGCACGCGCAGAAGAAACCGACCGCATCGTGGGACTGGAAATGGGTGCTGACGATTACCTGACCAAACCTTTCGCCGCCCGGGAATTGCTGGCCAGGATCAAGGCCGTATTACGCCGCACACGTATGCTACCGCCCAAACTGCGCGAACAAAAACCACCGGCCATGCTCCATTTTGGCGACTGGCAGCTAGACACTCTGGCACGCCATCTGCTCGACAAAGACAGCGTCATGGTGACACTCAGCGGGGCTGAATACCGTTTACTACAAGTCTTTGTCGAGCATCCACAAAGAGTCTTGAATCGTGACCAGTTACTGAATCTGACCCAGGGCCGCGATGCTGACTTGTTCGAGCGCTCCATCGATTTGCTGGTCAGCCGCCTGCGCCAGCATTTGCGCGACGATGCGCGCGAACCACGCTATATCAAAACCGTGCGCAGCGAAGGCTATGTATTTTGCGCGCAGGTTACCGCACCTGAGGAAGCCTGATGCACATCATAGAAAGCCCGCACTGGCCGCACACCCTGTTTGGTCGCCTGTGCCTGATTTTACTCAGTGCCCTGCTGATGGCTTATGCACTCTCATTTGCCTCGTCGCAATGGGACAAAATGCAGGTCAGGAAAAATCATATGGTTTATTCAGTAGGCAAGGATGTCGCCAATGCGATTTCATTTCTTGACCGACTGCCGGTTAGCGAACGCCAGGCCTGGCTGGATAAGCTGGCCCGCAACAACTATGAATATACTTTGCAAGCGGCCCCCGCGAATGCGACAGACAGCATAGACCTGGACATTGCCAACGAGGCGATAGAGGCGATCAAAAACAATCTGGAACATCCGGCAAAAATCCGTATCAGCGTGCGCACGGAAAACGAAAAAAAAATCCTGCAATTGCATCTGGCCATGAGTGATGGCTCGCCTATCACCGTCCGCCTGACGGCAACGCCATACACCATACAATGGAACATGTTCTCGCTGCTCTGCGTACAGCTGGCCATCATCATGCTGGCGACCTGGCTGGCAGTCAGGACAGCAACCCGCCCGCTGGCCATGCTGGCAGAAGCAGCCGATGCCATGGTCAAGCCCGGTGCCAGGCCACAGTTCCCTGCCCGTGCGCCGCGAGAAGTATTTCGTGCTGCAACCGCCTTCCAGAACATGCAAGAACGCATAGACACTTATCTGGCAGAACGCATGCAAATCCTGGCCTCCATCACCCACGACCTGCAAACCCCCATCACCCGCCTGCGCCTGCGTACCGAACTCATGGACGACGATACGCATAGGGAAAAAATGCAGGCTGACCTGCAAGCCATGCAAAAACTGGTAGAACAGGGTCTGGCCTATGCCAAGGTACAGAATCAACTGCAAGCCGACCAGGAAGCCAGCAGCAAGATCAATCTCGATGCACTGGCAGGCAGCCTGGTACAAGACTATTGCGACACCGGCCAACATGTCAGCCTGATTGGCAATAGCAGCCAGATCATACAAACCCGCCCCCTGGCCCTGTCCCGCCTGCTCAGCAACCTCATCGACAATGCCCTGAAGTTTGGCAGTGAAGTGGAAGTTGTCCTGGGCAGTGATCAGCAGTGTGCAGTCATCACCGTACAGGACAGAGGCCCAGGTATCCCCGAAAACCAGTGGGACGCCGTCATGCAACCTTTTGTGCGGCTCGAATCGTCCCGTAACCGTGATACCGGTGGCGCTGGCCTCGGCCTGGCGATCGTGGCGCAACTGGCGCTGCAACTGCATGCGGAAGTGGGCTTTGACAATCGTGAGGGTGGGGGCTTGGCGGTGAGTGTTAGATTGCCTTTGCAGGTTGGGGTGAAGTAGGGCTAATTGGTGAGCAACTGATTGCGAAAAATATGAGTGTCGGTCGTGGTGACGTTGCTGTTGAATTTGATGTTGCTGTTGAATTTGACGTTGCTTTTGACTTTTCGCAGTTCCCATGTGTAGCCGCCGTTTGTGCAATACAGAAAATGGAAAAAGAAGGACCGCTGTTTGAGGTGTAGCAGGGGTTTCGGACAGCATGCTGTCCGCCTGCGTAACGGCATGCGCTTGCAAGCGCATGTTCCTAAGAGCAAGGCTGAAGCGAGTTTCGGGCCTTCCCATTTTTTGTACTGCACAAACGGGAACCCCGCAGGGGATGTTGGCAGGGTTTCGCAAAGCATGCTTTGCGCTGCTAACATCTAAGCCGCTTGCAAGCGGCGCAGTGGAGTGCTATGCCTGGGTCGCCTTCTTTGGCATACCTTTCTTGGCGACGCAAGAAAGGTATGTAGCTGTCGGGCTACCCCCGACCGGCGATCTTAAATGACGTGTAAAAGTATTTCAAAAACAGATATGCGAAACACTAAGAATCTGAATTAATATACCTAACAGTATGCAACGAACGCCACTGGATTCCAGCCAAAAGCACGCTGGAGCGCCAGCCCGGTGGAATGACGATAACTTTATTGCCGTCAATTTGAATTCTTTCAGCTCGGCATGCATGTCGAAACCGTGGATTCCATCTGCATCAAAATACCAAGATGCCGATCACACCCTCCAATACTCCCCCTCCGCCCTCTCCATCAAACCATTCATAATAAACTCCCGCCGCAAGGTCGCAAAATCAGAATGAAACTGCAACAAGAAGCTATTGATATCCGCTTCCACATACCGCTGCTCAAACTGTAATTGCTCCACCAGCCAGCGCAAAATCACCAGCCGCTTTTTACGCTGTTCAGGAATACTCACCAGCCGCCCGTCCTTGACGAAAGATTTCATCACCCGCTCGGCCTCAACTTCAGTCGATTGCAAATCCAGCATGAGTTGAGAGGCATCCCAGTTCGCCTTGAAACGCTCGGTACGACTAGTTTGCAAGCGCTGCTGTGCCAGGTTCAGCCAGCTTGCGCTGCCATAGCCCTGTACCAGATCACGCCCGATAGCATCCCAAATTTCAGCAGCAGCACTGACACCCAGGGCTTGCAGATAATCTGTGGTGACGACCAGGTATTGCTTGCGGTAGGGCAGTAAATAGCCAGCCTCATTCATCCGCAATTGCTCCTGGGCTTCGGCATAGCTGGCATACCAGTGATTGATAAAGACAGACACCTCAGGGCCATGCCAGAAGTCACCCATATCTTCACAAGATTTGGCTTCGCCACCGAGGACGATACGGGCGTGTTCCCAATTCTGGAAACCGGCATCGGCGGCGGCCAGGTTCATACAATGCTTGAGTTGCCAGCTCTCGGGGATTTCCCAATGACGCTGGCGGCTTAGGATCAGCGCACGTTTGCTGGCTGCGGTATTGCCTGTCTCCAGCAGTTTTTGCAATAAACGGGCGCGAGTTTTGATTTCTGTAGTAAGTGCGTTCATGCTGTTGCTCCACTAAAGCCGGGCTGCAGGGCGATGAACAATGAGGGGTAGTACGAAGATAACATGATGAACTCCAGTTCGCTTATCGACGACCCGCTGACGTCAAACGAAACATGGCAATTATCACATTAATATGGATGTGCATTTGCAGGGTGAGAGCCTCTTGTGCGGGCAGGCGCCCCTTACAGCACCTGTGCCGCGATTGTAGGCCACTATAAAAACAACGTCAACCATCTTTAACTTCATGAATATGGCTTGAAACCCAGATATTTCTCTGCTAAACCCTGATAATAAGCAAATTGTTATTGCTTACTGAGCGATCACCGTGGTGTGAAAGGAGTCCGTGTTTTGAGTCATCATTCCTCAAGCGAAGAGCATGGCCAGGCTGCAGACTACCGCATACTGATAGTCGACGACACGCCGCCAAATATAGGTTTGTTGTATGCCGCATTGCAGCAGGCGGGTTACCAGATCTATGCTGCGACTTCAGGAGCCCAGGCCTTGCTGATCGCACATGAAATACGGCCCGACCTGATCTTGCTGGATGTCATGATGCCAGGCATGGATGGTTTTGAGACTTGCAGGCGACTCAAGAATGAGGCGATCACCACACACATTCCCATCATTTTCATTACCGCAGCCAATAGCACAGAAGATATCGCAAAGGGTTTTGCAGCGGGTGCCGTAGATTATCTGAGCAAGCCACTCAGACTGGAAGAATTATTGATCCGGGTAAAAATGCATTTGCAAAAACAGCATTTCCTGATGGCACAGCAAGAGCAGACAGAAAAACTCAAACTCATCGTCGACAATATGTCCGAGGCTGTGGTCTTGCTGGATGCCAAAGGCCAGATCACTTTCAGCAATCCTGCTTGCCATACTGGCCTGGGTTATACCGGCAATGAGGTTCTTGGCAAATCCATCACGGCACTTTTTAGCGAACATCAGCCCGCCAGCTATCTGAATTTTTTTACCGAAAAAAGTGAACACCCCGCCAACAGCACACCTTATTGCGGCCCCAGCGAAGTCAGTGTCCAGCATCGCAGCGGCAAAGCCATCAATATGGATCTGACCCTGGCCTCGGTCTTTTTACAAGAACGCCATTATGTCGGCTTGCTGAGAGATCGCCAGCCCGAATTGCAGCATCTCGCCAGCTTGCGGGCGACAGATTGCGATCCGCTGACCAAGCTGGCCAATCTGCGCGGTTTTCTAGAAATACTGGAACAGAGCTGGCAATACTGTCTGTCCAATGCCATGCCGGCCTCCCTTTTACTCATACGCATTTATCAATTTGAAAATGATGATCTGCAACCAGCCCAATCTGCAGGCGATCAGTTATTGCAAAAAATTGCCCAGGGCTTGCTGGCACTAGCCAATCGTCGCAATGGTTTGGCTGCCCGTATCGCCGGGCATGACTTTGCCCTGCTCTTGCCAGGATTAAACAAGGAAGCCTGTGCATTTCTGACGCACACGCTCAGGGATGAACTTATGCTCGTGCTCAGAGAAAACACACATGCCGCAAGCACAGCTGGCGACCAGGAGGCTGGTATCAGTATTGCCTATGCCAGCCAGGTGCCGCAGCCTGAGCAGGTTGCTCAGCAGCTTTTGGCGGCCTTGTCCGCGGCCCTGCAAGCCCAGCATGGTCAGATGGGAAAGCACATCGTCGCGATTGAGATGTAATTGGCAAGCGCATAGTCCATATGACGACTGAGGAGAAAATATGCCCTTAGAGGAACAGGAAAATACGGCAGAGTATCTGGACGACTCGCCTGTCATTTCCGCAGAAGAGGAAATGCTCAGGTGCTCATCTCCCTGGCGCATACTCATCGTCGACGACGATCCCACTACCCACACCGCCACTTGCTATGCGCTGGAAAACCAGCACTTCCGTCAGCGCCGCTTTGAATTCATCAGCGCCTACAGTTCAGAACAGGCATTTGCCATCTTGCGTGATACGCCGGATATCGCCCTGGTGATACTTGATATCATCATGGAGACTTCTGACGCTGGCTTACAGTTGGTCAAAAGGATACGCCATGAATTGAATAATCATCTGGTGCGCATCGTCTTGCGCACTGGCCAGCCGGGGCTGGTGCCCGAGCATCGCATCGTCATGGATTTTGATATAGACGATTACAAAAGCAAGACTGAGCTGGGTAGTGGAAAATTATTCACCATGGTGGTCTGTGCCTTGCGCGCCTATGATAATTTGTGCGAGATGATGGCTGCACAAAAAGCCCTGGGCAACTCCCTGAAAAAAATCCAGAACCTGGAAACTGCATTGAACCAGCATGCCATTTATGTCATCCTAGACCGCAGCGGCAATATCCTTGCCGTCAACGACAAATTTTGCAGTATCTCGGCTTGCAGTAGTAGCGAATTAATGGGCAAGAAATTTGATCATCTTTGCCTGCAATCCACCACTACCAGTGCATTGAATGACATGTGGGCGGCCATGGATAAAGGTGAAATCTGGCAAGGTACGGTGGCGGGAAAATCCAGCCTGGGCAAGTCTTACTGGATGAATACCAGTGTCGTCCCCTTCATGGATCATGATAATCAGCCTCAGCAATATGTGGTGGTTGCCACCGATGTCACCGAGGCCAGGCTAGCTCAGAAAGAAGTGCTGGAGCTTAACCGTGACCTCGAACAAAGAGTCATACGTCGTACCAATGAATTGGAAATGGCCAAGCTCGCCGCAGAAAAAGCCAATGATGCCAAGTCTATCTTCCTGGCGAATATGTCGCATGAGATACGCACGCCTCTGAACGCGATTTTTGGTTATGCCCAGCTCTTGAGCAAGGATGAGCGTCTGCCTGCAGAATTGAGCAGCATCGTTACACCGATAGAGAAATCTGGTGTGCATTTACTGAATCTGATCAATGACATACTTGACCTGTCCAAGATAGAAGCAGGCCGCATGACCCTGGAATTTGGCCCCATAGACCTGGAAAACCTGGTCGCCGAAGTCAGTGATATCTTCGCCATGCGCTGTGCGCAAAAAGGCATACACTGGCATTGTGCAGCCAACTTTACACCAGCGACTTGCCTGCTGGGTGACAATGAAAAACTACGCCAGGTCTTGCTGAATTTGCTCAGCAATGCCGTCAAGTTTACAGACTGCGGCGAAGTCGTTTTGACCGTGATGGAAAGTGCCAGCGAAAAACCAGATCATACGCGACTTAGTTTCGAAGTCAGGGATACTGGCCTGGGTATCCCACTGGAACAGCAATCCCTGGTGTTTGCGCCCTTCCATCAGGCTGAGCCCAACAACAAACGCGGCGGCACCGGCCTGGGTCTGGCCATCTCCAATCGCCAGGTCGAATTGATGGGGAGCCGCTTGCAACTGGCATCCACCCCTGATCACGGTTCAAGATTTTGTTTTGAACTGGAATTACTGCGCATACAAAATGCAATACCGGCCAGCAGCCGCCCTGCGCACGGCAAACTCAGCCTGTTGCCCGGCCAGGCACTGAACGTTCTGGTAGTCGACGATATAGAAGAAAACCGCGACGTGCTGGCGCGCATGCTGCAAAGCCTGGGGGCCACGGTCAGGCAAGCCGAGAATGGCGCAGTAGCGCTGGAGAGTTTGCGGGCAGCCCCGGCCGATATTATTTTTCTGGATATCCGCATGCCCGTCATGGATGGGATAGAAGCCATGCGTCATATACGTACGGAATGGCCGCAACCGCAACCAAAATGCGTGGCCTTGACCGCTTCTGCCCTTTTGCATGAACGCGAACATTATATGCTGGAAGGTTTTGACGACTTCATAGGCAAGCCATTTTTATTCGAGACTATTTATGCCTGTCTTCACAAGCAGCTGGGCCTGCACTTTACCAGCAAGGAAGAAGCTGCATCTGCAACTCAGGCCAAACCCGCCATGAACAAGTTACCAGAGCGTTTCCGTGAGCGTTTATTGACAGCAGCCAAAACGGGCTGGATCAGCGGGCTGGAATCCACCCTGGCTGAACTGAGGCAGTGCGGTACAGAAGAAGCTGCCATGGCCAGCCATTTGACTAATTATCTGATGCAATATGATATGGACGGTCTGGAGCGTGAATTGATGACAGGGCCTGAACATGTTTAAGCTAGGCAGCAACCCCGCCACGAACCGCGAAATGGCCTTGTTGATTGTCGACGACATGCCAGACAATATTGGTGTATTGCGTGGCATGCTCTTACCACATGGACATCAATTATTCGTTGCCACTTCTGGCCAGGGCGCTTTGAATGTCGCTGCCCAGGTACCACTGGATTTGATTTTGCTGGATGTCATGATGCCGGGCATGGATGGCTTTGAAACCTGCCGCAGACTGAAAGAAAACCACCTGACCAGGGAAACTCCTATCATTTTCATCACGGCAAAAACTGATACCCAGGATATTGTCGAGGGTTTCAATCTGGGTGCCGCCGACTATATCAATAAGCCGCTACGCATGGAAGAAGCACTGGCGCGCATACAGACACAATTACAGATACGCAGTTACATCCTGGAGCAAAGAGAACAGGCAGAACGCATGCGCGCCATCGTCAATAATATGGCAGAAGGCTTACTCATCATAGAAGCGGATGGCCGCATACAGTCCAGCAATCCGGCGGCCGATTACTTGTTTGGCTATGCACCAGATCAATTACACGGGCATTCTATCTTTGCTTTGCTGGACACCGCATCCAGCCAGGAATATCGCCAGTATTTCGATCGCATTACCCACGATGGCACGGCCATGCAAACCCAGCAGCATGGTAGTCGTGAAGTACAAATCAAACATCATAGCGGTGCCATGCTCAATGTTGATTTATCCATCATGCCCATGTTTGTCAGGCAACCATTATTTGTCGGCTTGTTGCATGATATTACCCGCCATAAATTGTCTGAACATGCCCTGCGCAGGGAAGCCAGCATGGATGCGTTGACCAATGTGGCAAACCGCCGTCATTTTGATAGCTGCCTGGACAATGCCTGGCAAAGTGCGCTTGAAAATGCGCATGAAATATCCCTGATTTTGCTGGATGTCGATCACTTCAAACACTACAACGATGCCCTCGGGCACCAGGCTGGAGACCGTTGTCTGCAACAAGTTGCCCAGGTCTTGCGCACTGTCGCATTATCACAAGATGCCCTGGTAGCCCGTTACGGTGGAGAAGAATTTGTGATTTTGTTGTCCAGTACCGGCCTTGACGACGCCCATGCACTGGCATGCCAGATACAAGCCCATATCGAAGCCCGGCAATTGCCCCATCCAGCTTCAACATGTTCCGCCTGGGTTACCGTCAGCATCGGTGTCTGCAGCTTGCAGCCAAATGCAGCCATGTCCAGCGAACTCTTGTTCCTGAATGCCGACCAGGCCATGTACCGTGCTAAAGAATCAGGCCGCAACCAGGTCTGTACAGAATTGTCATCTACCGAAAAAAGTGCTTGAACGCTTAATGCAAGGCTGGCAAGCCAGCCAGCGACACACCCAGCACGATCAATACCGCACCGATAAAGCGATTCAGCACTACCTGCTGCCTGAGCATGCCCATGCGCAGGCGGCTATCTGAAAAAAACAAAGCCACCAGGCTGAACCATATCCAGTGTGCGAAGGACATGAACAAGCCATAGCCGATTTGTGTTGCCAGGCTGGTATCAATTTGCACTACCTGAGTATACGTACTGACCACAAATAAAGTGGTTTTAGGATTGAAGGCATTGGTCATGAAACCTGCACGCAAGGCTGCCAGATTATTCAATGACTGCCCAATACCCGCTTCTGCAGTGATGACAGCGCGGGCAAAAAAGGTCTGGTAACCTATGTAGATCAGGTAGATCGCGCCTATGATTTTGAGCGCAAAATACAGACTGGGTGATTTGGCAATCAACAGGCCCACACCCAGCATGGTGTACATGACATGGACTTGCACACCCAATGCAATGCCGCTGGCGGCCAGCAGGCCTGCCCGTCGTCCATACAGGTAACTGTTGCGGGTGACCATGGCAAAGTCCGCCCCTGGGCTGATCACGGCCAGGATGGTGATGATGGCGACGGCGATGAGTTCTGTCATGTTCTTCCTCAAGATAAAAATATTCATTCGTGATCTATCATCACGGATAGGTAGATTCTGAAGCCAGACAGCAATAATGAAAATCGATATATACTCAGATATATCATTGAGAAAAACTCACATATGACCAATCACCTGCCGTCCCTGAATGCCATACGCGTATTTGAAGTCGCGGCCCGCCATTTGAGCCTGGTCAAGGCAGCGGAAGAATTGCATGTGACCCATGGTGCCGTCAGCCGCCAGATCAAACAACTGGAAGAAAACCTGGGCATAGAATTGTTTGAGCGCCGTAACCGCGCCATCTTTTTAACCCGTGCCGGACTCAGCCTGCAAGGCACTTGCACTGACATCATGCGACAGCTGGAGGCCGGGCTGAGTCAGTTGAGTCAGTTCAGGCAGATAGATGAGCAACCTCTGGTAGTCTCTTGCGAACCCACCATCGCCATGCGCTGGCTGATACCACGTCTGGGCAAATTCAGGCAACGACATCCAGAACTGGACATCCATTTATTTGCTGCTGGCGGGCCTGTAGATTTGCGCCATGGGCATATAGACCTGGCATTACGGCGCAATGATTTTGTCTGGGATGCAAACTACCACGTGGCGAAAGTCGCTCAGGAATTGATCGCCCCGGTCTGCATTCCCAAGCTGCTCAAACCAGGCAAGCTAACACTGAACCAGCAATGCCTGCTGCATACGGCAACGCGGCCCAGGGCCTGGCAGCAATGGCAAAAGCTCAGCGGGCAAACTGCAACTGGCAAAAGCCGGGCGACCTATGAACATTTTTACCTGAGCCTGCAGGCAGCCAGTGCTGGCCTGGGCATCGCCATGGCATCGGCTTATATGGTGGAAGATGAAATTCGCAGCGGGCAATTGCTGGCAGCGCATGCATTCTTGGCAGATGGCAGTGACTATGTCTTGCTGTCAGCCTCGCCTTTTGATGAAGACCAGCGCCGCCTGGCGTTTTTGGCATGGTTACAACAGGAATTTGAGGCGACGGCCCAGGCCGTCACTAAGCCAATTTAATAAACGCTGGGCTCACCAGATGGGCGTGTTTTGAAACGCTTATGTGCCCAAAAATATTCAGCGGGTGCTTTCAGGATTTCCTGCTCGATAAAGGCATTCATATAACGCGTAGCCGCCACAATGTCATCACCCGGATAATTTTGCCATGGCTCGTGGAAAGTCACTTTCCAGCCTTTGTAGTCAGGCAAGATAGTAGCGATGACGGGTATCACTTTGGCACCGGTAGTCGCTGCTATCCTGGGTACTGCCGTGATCGTCGCTGCGGGCACACCAAAGAAAGGGACGAACTCGGCATCCTTGGCACCAAAGTCCATGTCAGGCAACATGAAAAAGGGCAAGCCCTCACGCATGGCGCGAATGATGGGCTTGACGCCTTCAGCACGGGAAAACAGTTTCACAGGTCGAAAGCGCGAACGCCCCTTGCGCAGCGCTGCATCAAACACCTTGCTGCGTTGCTGGGTATAAATGGAACATAGCGATGATTCCAGCATGACTGCCACACCCGCCACATCCAGACTGACGAAATGCGGGCACATCAAGATGCTAGGGCCATCTGCCATCGCCGCCATGGGTACAGCAGGGTCTATCTGTATCAAACGCTTCAGGCGCGCTTCTGAAGCCCACCAGAGTATGCCGCGCTCCAGCACGCTGCGGGCATACACCTGGAAATGCCGTTTTGCCATGGCCAGACGCTCGGCTTCGCTGAGTTGCGGCAAACATAATGATAAATTTGTCAGCGTGATATGCCTGCGCTTCTTGATCAGCATGAAGAGCAAGCTGCCCACGCCCTCACCCAGCCGGCCCAGCAGCGGCAAAGGCAGCCAGTGCAAAATCCACATCAAACCCAGTACTGCCCTCATGCCTGCCCCTGATCAAAACGGGATTCAGGTGCGTCGACGCCATCCGGTTTCTTATAGCGGTTATAACTCCAGAAGTATTGTGCGGGTGAGCGGGCGATGAGTTTTTCCATGCCGCGGTTGATGGCGCTGGCCTGGGCCACCGGGTCTGTGCCCAGTTCTTCTTCAAAAGGCGCGAAACGGATCACATAACCGCGCCCGCCGGGCAGGCGCTCAGCATAGGTCAGGATGATGGGTGCATCTGTCATGCCATGCAATTTGGCCGACAAGGTCATGGTGTAGGCACGCTTGCCAAAGAATTTGGCCCAGACGCCCTCACCTTCCTGTGGCACCTGGTCAGGCAGCAAACCTATGGCCTCGCCTTTTTTAAGGGCCTTGGCCATGATGCGCACGCCAGACAGGTTTGCCGGTGCCAGCAAGAGATTATCACGCGCTCTGGCACCTTCTATCAGCGGCTTTAAGGCCGCCTGGCGGGGTGGCCGGTACAGGACAGTCAGGCGGGTGCGTACCGCGATGCTCTGGGCGACAATTTCAAAACAACCCAGGTGCGGTGTCAAAAAGATCACGCCTTTTTTCGCATCCAGCGCGGTTTGCACCAGTTCCCAGTTTTCTATGGTTGCGGTCTTTAACACCCGCTCTGGTTTGGCGCACCAGATGAAGGGCAGCTCCAGGATATTCTTGCCAGCCTCACGCACAGCCTCGTGCAGATGGCCGGGAAAACCGGCGCGGCTGATATTCTGCTTCAGGCGGCGGCGGTAAGAACCGGACAGCAAATAAACGAACCAACCCAGCGCGGCTCCGGAAAAATGCAAGACCGACAATGGAAAAATGGAAAGGAAACGAAACAAAGTGACAAGCATGATGCTGCTCAATTATCAGTATAATAATAAGGGTATATTCGACAGACTATGCAGAACGAGCGTAAAATATCACACATTGGCTGGCTTGATTATATAAAGCTGGTCACCGCCGAGTTAACAGACAACTTGCGAGGCGGTTAATAAAACTCGCTAAAGCGTCGCAGGACTCTTCCGACTGCGGCACATTTATTACGGTCAATTTTTTATAGGAGCCTGCGATGGCTAATGATTTTCTTTTCACCTCTGAATCGGTATCCGAAGGACACCCGGACAAAGTCGCCGATCAGATTTCCGATGCAATTCTCGATGCGATCTTTGAACAGGATCCACGTTCCCGCGTTGCCGCTGAAACCCTGACCAATACCGGTCTGGTGGTACTTGCTGGTGAAATCACCACCAATGCCCACGTTGATTACATACAGGTCGCACGCGACACCATCAAACGCATCGGTTACGATAATACTGAATATGGTATTGATTATAAAGGTTGCGCAGTGCTGGTTGCCTACGACAAGCAATCCAATGATATCGCCCAGGGTGTGGATCAGGCATCTGATGACCACCTCAACACCGGTGCCGGTGACCAGGGCCTGATGTTTGGTTATGCATGCGATGAAACACCAGAACTGATGCCTGCGCCGATTTACTATGCACACCGTCTGGTAGAGCGCCAGGCACAATTGCGCAAGGATGGCCGCCTGCCTTTCCTGCGTCCTGATGCCAAGAGCCAGGTCACCATGCGTTATGTCGATGGCAAACCGCATAGTATCGATACTGTCGTGCTGTCCACCCAGCATCATCCTGACCAAAGTGAAACCCCGACCAAGATGAAGCAATCCTTCATTGACGCTGTCATTGAAGAAATCATCAAACCGGTCTTGCCTAAAGAATGGTTGCTGGACACCAAATTCCTGATCAACCCGACTGGTCGTTTCGTTATTGGCGGTCCACAAGGTGATTGTGGCCTGACAGGTCGCAAGATCATTGTCGATACCTACGGTGGTGCCTGCCCGCATGGCGGCGGCGCTTTCTCCGGTAAAGATCCTACCAAGGTTGACCGTTCTGCTGCCTATGCTGCCCGTTATGTCGCCAAGAATATCGTCGCTGCCGGCATTGCCCGTCAATGCCAGATCCAGGTAGCGTACGCGATCGGTGTAGCACGCCCTATGAACGTGACGGTCTACACTGAAGGCACAGGCGTGATCCCTGATGACCAGATCGCCGCATTGGTGAATGAACATTTTGACTTGCGTCCAAAAGGCATCATCCAGATGCTGGACTTGCTGCGCCCTATCTATTCCAAAACAGCGGCTTATGGCCACTTTGGTCGTGAAGAGCCAGAATTCACCTGGGAACGTACTGACAAGGCCGCGATTTTGCGTGCCGCTGCCGGGCTGTAATTAGTCGTCTTGATTTTTGTAATAATGCTTGTAACAAGCAATTTGTAGCACTGGGAGTAGCAGCGAGAATGCCAGCTAGTATTTTTAGAAGTAAATTCTGTGCATTTCGCTGCAAAAAACTCGGTGCTTTGTTTGCGGTGGCTGGCCTGTTGGCCATGCCATCTGCAAACAGCCTGTCTGCTTCGCCAGCATCCCCATCTGCACCACCTGTTCCAGCCAAGCCAACGGCAAAACCAAAAACCATCAGCGACTGGTGTACACCCCTGGTTGCGCGTCTGCCCAAAGTCAGCCTGGCTGATTGCAATAACAGCAAGCTCAGCCCGACTGGTGCCAATTCACTCAATGGTTTCCCGGTATTGTTCCGCGATATCAAGGCCGATGCCAAACATCCGCAAGCCATACGCGTACTGCTGCTGGGTGGCATACATGGTGATGAACAGACAGCCTCTTCCATCGTTTTCAAATGGATGGATGCCATGCAAAAAAGCCCGCTGGAATTCAATTGGCGCATCGCCCCGGTGGTCAATCCTGATGGCTTACTGGCTCCCAAGCCACGCCGCATGAATGCCCGAGGCATAGACCTGAACCGCAACTTCCCCACACCCAACTGGCAAAAAGAAGCGCCCAGTTATTGGGCACGGGTGACCCGCAGCGACCCGCGTCGCTACCCAGGCAAGGCGCCTATCTCAGAACCGGAAAGCCGCTGGGTGTATGAGACCATAGAAAAATACAAGCCCGACGTCATCATCTCTGTCCATGCCCCTTTTGGCGTACTCGACTTTGATGGCCCGACCACGCCACCTAACCGCTTTGGCCGCCTGATCTATAATCGCGTCGGCGTTTATCCTGGCTCACTGGGTAATTACAGCGGCATACACAAAGATATCCCCGTCGTCACCATAGAATTGCCAAATGCCACACAAATGCCGCCGGACGCTGAAGTACAACGCATCTGGCAAGACATGCAGACATGGATAAGGCAGAATGTGGCGGCACCGCTCAAGACCGCCCGTAACTAATTTCAGCCCCTTAGGCACTGAATTCTTTGCTACTCTGGTCTATCTGACGCAGCTTGGCGGCATAGTAATCTCTGGCGCACCAAAAAATGAGTCCCAAATGAAGTGCAATGAAAACCTGGGCATACAATATTGATGCAGGTCTGTCGTGAAACTGGAACAGTCCCTGGCCATTGTAGGCATCTGCAAAATAATCCTCGCTCACGCCCACCGCGTAATTGAAAATAAAATGGAAAATAATCGCAAATAACAAAGAGCGATATTTGATCGTCACTGCTGCCATTGCTATCGCAAACGTGAAATAGCCCACGTACAACCAAGCTGGTTTATCTGCTGAATAATGGGCGAGAGAAAACAGCGCCGCAGCTATCAACACGGCAATTTCCAGCCTCAGATATCTCCTTAAGCCTGCCAGCAAATAACCACGAAAAAAAACCTCTTCCAAAGCAGCAGCTCCAAAAGTCAGGAGCATGGATTGGTAGTGCAGATCAGATATCTCCGCATGAAAAGAGATGGCATTGTCCAAGTAAAGCACCAG
The DNA here is from genome assembly GCF_049340345.1 of Undibacterium sp. Di27W. Lineage (NCBI taxonomy): Bacteria > Pseudomonadati > Pseudomonadota > Betaproteobacteria > Burkholderiales > Oxalobacteraceae > Undibacterium > Undibacterium sp. Di27W. The sequence goes on from NZ_JBMPOS010000012.1 coordinate 51,345, forward strand.
GACAATTGCTGCAAACAATAGTACAGGGAAAACCAGCTCTTGCCAGCACAAACCTTTCTCAGCGTTTCTAAAAACCGGATAAGCATTGGCCTCAAGATACAGTTTTTTTTCACCAGCAACATAGTAGCTGACAAAAGAAAAACTGAGCGCTACCAAGCCGAATGCATTCATCCAATCTTGATCCAGCTTAGACAATGCTGCAATCATGCCCAGCACGAATAGCAGGGAAAAAGATAGAAATAAATTGCTGCAAAAATGACGTATCAGTATTTTCATTTTGTCTTCAGTTCAAATGCTCAGGCGAGCTTCAAACTCGTCACATCTTCTTTAACGACTGCCGCCCGCAATTCCATCACGCCCCCGTCCTGCAAGGACACTACGCGCTCTGCTGCATTGATCGTCTCGGGCCTGTGCGCCACCATGATGCGCGTCAATTGCAAGTTCCCCAGTGCCTGGTTGACCTTGTTTTCATTATTCACATCCAGATGGCTGGTGGCCTCATCCAGCGCCAGCACCTTGGGTTGCTTGTACAAGGCGCGGGCCAGCAGGACGCGCTGCTTTTGCCCGCCAGACAAGCTGCTACCCATGTCACCGACCAGGGTTTGATAACCCATGGGCATCTTGCTGATTTCTTCGTGGATGGCAGCCAGCTTCGCACATTCCTCTACCCTGGCGGGATCACAATGGCTGTCGAAGAAAGCGATATTGTCCATGATGGAACCCGCCAATAAGACATCTTCCTGCATGACCGTGCCTACCAGTTGGCGGTAAGTCTTGATGCCCAGCTGGGTGATGGGGATTTTGTCGATCAGGACTTCACCTTCAGTCGGTTTCAACAAACCCAGGATGATTTTGCACAAGGTGGTCTTGCCGCAACCGCTGGGGCCAACCAGGGCTATACTCTGCCCTGCCGGTATCGTCAAGTTGATGTCCTTGAGTACCCAGGGCTCACCCTCTGCATAACGGAACTTGATATTCTTGAGCGTGATGACAGGTTCAATACGCGAGATATCGGTTTCGATGGCGGTTTCTGCTTCTGCCTCTTCCAGCACAATGTCGGCCAGCCTTTCACTATGCAGACTCAACATGCGATAACTGATAAAGACATCAATCAAGCTGGAAATGCGGCCAGTGAAAGTGCCTGAATAACTGGAGAATGCCATCAGCATACCCACCGTCAAACTGTTTTGCATGACTTGCCCGGCGCCGATATAAAACAGCGCCAAACCCTGTATGCCAAAGATCAGGGTATTGCTGAGCTTGAAGAGGATGGAGAGTTTTTGCGTCTTGATATCGCGGTTTTGCACATCAATCTTCAGGTTTTGCCAGCGCGACAGGCGCTCGGTTTCACGGCCATACAATTTCAAGGGTGTGACCGCACGCATGGTTTCCAGGAAGTGAGAGCTCTCCTTGGAAGACAAGATCAGGCGCTCTTGTGATGCTTCACGAAAAGGTTGATAGAAGGCCCAGCGCAAACCCGCATACAAGGCCACAGCCCCCAGCACCAGCATACTGAGCTTGATGCTATACACCAGCATCATGACCAGGGCCAGCAAGGCCATCAAGCCATCCAGCGCACTCTCCACAAACATGGAAGTCAGGGTACTTTGTATCGCACCGATAGAGCCAAAGCGCGACACCACATCACCAAGATGGCGCTTTTCAAAATAAGACACCGGCAAACGCACCAGATGGGCGAATACCCGCGCCGACCATTGCAGGCTGATATCCATGCTCCAGCGCATCAAAAACCAGCTACGCGCCAGACCTATGGCATTCTGGGTGATCATCAACAGTGCAAAACCAATGACCAGTACGACCAGTAATTCCTTGTCGCCACTGACGATGACCTCATCAATGACAAACTGATTGAACAAGGGGGCGCATATCGCAAATATCTCTAGCGCCAGGGCCAGTGCCAACACCTTGACGATGGCTGAACGCAAGCCGACGATATGACCAGTCAAGTCACGCAGGGCGACCTGTTTTTTTTCATCCCTGGGTTTGAAGGAGGGGCTGGGTGCCAGCTCCAGCGCCACGCCTGTGAAATGGCTGGACGCTTCTTCTACAGGCATACGCCTTTCACCGACTGCCGGGTCCAGCAACACCAGAGTGACTTTGCCACGCCAGTCTTTGCGCACCGCCTTCAAGACCACGAAGTGATTCAAATTCCAGTGCAGGATGCAGGGCAAGGCCAGTTGATCCAGCTCATCCAATTCCAGCCGCAAGGGGCGGCTGTTCAACTGCATGGCAGAGGCATGACGCATCAGCTGCGCCATGGTTGCCCCTTTGAGGCTGATGGAAAATTGCCTGCGCAAATCTGCCAAATCAGTATGGTAGCCAAAATGGCTGGCGACCATGGCCAGGCAAGCCAGGCCGCATTCGCTGGATTCGGTTTGGAGGAGAGGTCTCATGAATCTTGGAAATAGCGTTTAGCAATAAGAATAACGAACATTGTTGGCGCTAAGATGTAAGCGAAACAGCACGCATGCATCTTCATTTATTCCCGGATACACTGCCAAATTTATGCGTCGCCAACAAATCTACGATGTAATCTTTGGTATTGTTGAACAAGAGTGCCAATATAAAGGCATCTGTAATTCCAGGCGGTGTTTTTTCCCATACCTTGGTCAGCAGTACAAATACGGCGAGTACCTGAAAGAGCATGCCAAGCTTCCATGAAGCTCTTTCCTTTATCATTGTCAATGCATCGAGTTTTTTATATTCATCTACACCAGAATAGCCATTTAAAATGAAGAGGGCACATGTTGGCAACCAAAAACTCAAGAGCGGCGCATGATTGAAAATGACGTTTACGATAAAGAAAAATAGAACAGCAATATTGCAAGTGACGAGCGTATAAAGCGCCAGGTTCTTGTTACTAGAATGATTTGATTTTATTGGGTTTATTTGCATACCTCATCCAAATTTTTTAATTGTTAGCCATCTCACACGTTGATATTCAGCGACTACAAAACCGAAAACAATCGCATTCTTATAAGGCGACTGGACAAATCAATTCTCTTTTTGAGCCTATATGAATCGTAAAAATTGCAGTTTGTGTTGAATATTACAAAGTCATTTTAATAAACCAAGTACATAAATGAGGCCATGACTCAGTCCTGTTAATTCTAAATTATGCAAACCATGAATCGCCATTACGATGCAAAGTGCAACTTTGTAGCTATTTTTTTCCCAAACTATAAACGATGCGCTATAAATTAAACCACCTAAGAAAGCGTTAACTACCCCTATCAAGCCATTTGGATAATGAAGTAATGCAAATGGACTAGTCATGATCAATAAAGTTAACCAGTCATTAAGTTTTAATCGACGTGCAATACTGAAAGAAGTGCTTGAAATAAAAGCGTTTCAACGATGGGACCAAGAATTACTACATAATAAAATACATGGTTACGTTTTTCTGGCGCAGAATTTTCGTCAATAGGTATAAGCATTAATATCATTATTAAAATGAAGAAATGCATAGTTGCAAAATAGAGACTATAACGAATCTTGCCTTTGACCTTAAAATCTTCAAAAAATGAAATTAATTTCCCCCCTGCTGACTCAAGCTTTTTCATGTGTAAGAATGACCGTTCGATAAATCTTTGCCACCTTCAATTCAGGCATGTTGCGTGATCGCCAGCACTGGCTCCAGCACTCATTTCCAAATCCCCCCTTGAGTACATTTGCGGCCAGCGTCATGCCTGGTTTGAGAGCTTGCACTTACCTATGAATATGATACAAAGTGTTACTACTATTTAGCCATTGATAGTTTGCCAAACATTGGTCAAAATTGTGATTATCAGACACGTCAGCAACTCTGCCGGGGGAAATGGAGGGTGGCTGATAGTATATAGATGCACCTCCTGGCAATTGGTATCGACCACTTGGGCATCGACAGGAACTTGGTTGATTAGTACTTGCAATCAAAAATCTATGCACTCGCGTGTCCGTAACTAATTTCTCAAGACAGATTTCCGTCCCGGCTTCATTCATCAATCTGTTCACTGACTTGCATAAATATTCTATTAGCTGGCGACAGTATTTTTACTGCGTTCTCCTGAATTTTGAAAATAGAAAAATTCTGTATATCATCACGTACTTTAAAAAATAACTGCCAATTGCCAGTAGCAATATAGGGTGCCAATTTGACCGCAGTTTCTTCGTTATCAGCACTCATTTTTTTGTATGCTCTGCCAAGACTTTCTTTTGCCAGCGTCAACTCATTTTCATTGACGGGCGTTTCATTTATTTTTTCCACTGTATTGAGCAGCGAAGTTTTAATAACTGGTAAATTTTTTTGTTCGCCATATTCCATTACAGGTTCTATCATCAAAATTCCACTTGATAGCAAGCCTGTAAAATATACATTTTTTATTTGCCCAGATTTTTTCTGCTCGGGCTGATCATTCAAAGGAAGCAGTTTACTTTTTTGCAGTATGTGTGCGAGCAATGGGATTGCAGCAAAATTCTGGTCACTTAGTCCCATCGTGCGATATGCCAATAACAAAATGGGCTTACTGCGTTTCTTTACAATCTCTTGGTTATAAGGAAAATTCGTGGAAGAAATTTTGGGTTCCTCAAGGCTTTTTAAGGAAGTTATTTTGGATATATTGCAAAAATTCTTTTGTACTAACTCCATGGTCAATTGTGCTTCAAGCTTACTGCCAACAACAAGCGTAGCTCTTTGAGGTAGATAAAACTCTTCCCAGAATTTCTGCAACTTGAGCAAGCTGATGTGTGTCAGAGAATTTCCAGGAGCTTGTTCCGTTTTTCCAGTAACCAGATTTAATGCTTTATGCCTGAAAAATTTTTGTGCATTTCGCTCAGTAGCATCACGCTCATCGATAACTTCTGCAACAACTCCAGCAACGTCGTCATTTGAATAAGTAAAAGATGACATACGTTCAGCTTCAATGGCAAAAAGCCAGTTTAGCTTTTCTTCCGTTGATAGAACTGAAGTCTTATAGGAGGTATAGTCCTGAGCTGTATTGCCAACACGGCGTAAATTATTTTTCTTGATTTCTTCGGGCCAGTCAGGATGCAAAGCTGTAGATCTTGCAACCAATAAATGCTCCAAAGTATGGGCTGTTTCAATATTATTATCAGCCTCGTTCTTTAAACCTACCCGATACACCATGTTAACAGTGGCATTCAATGCATCAGATTTCGGTAAGATTAATATTTGCAATCCATTACTTAGTTTGTATTCGCGAATTCCTTCCGACTCCGTAATAAATGTTGCACATGACGCCGCCATATCTGACACTGCAGCATGCTCAGCCCCTATTACTGTGTCGTGCAAAAAAAATAAAGATAAGGCAGTAACAATATGCAGGACTTGATTCATTCTTTACTTATCGTCAGATGGGTAAAAAGTAGCACCACTATAAAAGTGGTGCTACATGACTTGAGCTAATTACGCTTAATTAGACGCCGCCGCCCGAACCGTTGGCAGCCCAAATTTCTCCCTTGTCATAGTCATGCTTTTCATCATCAGTCATTCTTTGCCCTACAATCTCAACTGTCTGAACAGGCTCATCTGGCTCAAGATCACCACCAGCCACAACCATCACTTCTTCATTTGTAATCAAACGCATTTTGTGTTATTCCTATACATGGTTAAGTCGGATCATGCCTCATGGCATGGTTTTACTGCTCCGTCCCAGGTCTCGACCACCTTGAACGGTTTTTTCGGGCTGGATCTGTCGGTTTTTCCTGGCAGATCCAGCATCGAATTCTAGAATTTCTTGCTGCTAGCAATGAAGTACTTCAAGTCATCGCCAGCACTGGCTCCAATACCCATTCCCAAATTTTTCTACTGTCTTGCAACACATCCGCCTCTAGCGTCATGCCTGGTTTGAGAGCTTGTGGCTGCCCATAGGCATTGATACTTTGCTCGTGCAGCCTTACCTTGATACGGTACAAAGCTTCATTACTGTTGAAGCCATTGATGGCTTGCTGGGCATTGCTCAAAATCGTGGTTGCAAGATTCTGTGGCAGCTCAGATGGTGCAAACGGGGTGCGGCTGACATCGACTACCGTTGCCTTGTGCAAACCGAACTTCTGATAGGGAAAGGCGGCGTAGCGTATCAAGACTTCTTGCCCTGGCTGGATGAAACCCGCTGTGCGGCTGGGGGCATATAAATGTGCCTCCAGTGAATTAGTGTCTACCGCTTTGGCGTCAACAGGTATCAGGCTGGCCAGCACTTGCCCGGCATTGATGGCTTGCCCTGGCTGGTTGGTCAGGGCGCTGACGATGCCTGCTTGCGTTGCGGTAATTTGCAAAGCCTGGCGGTTGGCATTTTCTGCGGCTTCCTGTTTAAGGCTGGCCTTGGCTCTTTCTATTTGGCTCAGGTCAGTAGCCAGGGTATTCGCTAAGCTATCGAGTTCTGATTGCAGGGCGATCTGATTCGCCTGCAACTGGGTTTTATTACGTTGCAAAGTACTCAAGCGGGTGCTGATGTCGAGCAAGTCTTCCTGCTTTTGCTGGGTCTGGGCGGCGGAGACATAGCCATTGCCTTGCAAGGTTTCATACTTGGCGACGCTTTGTTGTGCCAGTTGCTGGCGGCGCTGGGCCAGTAACAACTCTTGTTCCAGTTGGGTATGCTCTTGTGCCAGGTTGGCCAGTCTTTGGCTCAGGGCCTGCTTTTTTTCCTGGTACTGGCTTTGGCGCAGTCTTTGTTCTGCTGCCATGCTATCGGCACGGCTGGCCAGTTGCTGGGCCACCAGGGCGGTGATTTCACCCTGACTGTTTTGTCGTTCTGTACTCAAGGTAAACAAGATTTGCCCGGCCAGGACTTGTTCGCCTTCCTTGACATGAGTAGTCAGCAAAATACCGGCATTAGGTGCCGCCACACTAAGCTGGCCACCGACAGGGATGGTAATACCAGTGACGCGGGCTTTTTTGGTGATGCTGCCAAAAGTAATGTAAGCAATCAGGACTGCGGCAATGATCAGCGCAACGATGGCAATCAAGCTAGCAGAAAGTGGCTGTGCCAGGCGGATGGAGCCCATCCATTGACTGCCTAATGCTGCTGTGACTTCAGGACGAAACAAGGGGCTGGAATTACTCATCTACAGTCCTGGCAAAGTCAATTTCTTGTTGTTGTGGCATCTTCGTTGGTCTACGGAAACGGTCCCAAATGCACGTACTCTCTGTGCGCTTGTTTAAAGCATAAAGGAAAGTTCTCGAAAAATGTCAAAGAAAGTTAAAAATATTTTTTAGTCAATTTCCACACTATTTAATGTACATTTGCTAGAATCGCGCGCCAGATTCGCGGGGCTCGGAAATTGACTGGCCTGGTCGCTCGTTAATCAAAATGCAATCACCAGGGACTGAACGAGCACTCATCCAGTTCCTGGGATCCGATGTCTTTTATCCCCTAAAAAACCGCTCCCCGTTCTGTCCCCGAACGCATTTTTTTGAAAATCAGTCCCCTTGCTGCTGCCAGGTGGCCTTGCCTGACTTCAAATAAATCAAGCCGCTGGCGGAGCCTTCTTTCGCGACGACGATGCCATCATTGTGCAATTTGACAGACTTGGCATGATAGCTATGCGGCTGCGAGCCTTTGTCTTCGACATACCAGAGTTCCAGCCATGAAAAGTCATCGCCACCATTACCCAGGGCATGCCCTGCGCCGACAATGACCGGTTTGGCTTTGCCATGCGACAAAAAGACGATCCCCTCTTTTTTGCTCTTGCTATCCTTGACCAATACCGCCAGGTCACCCTTGCCAGCCCCCAGAAAATCGCCACGCCAGACAAAGGGATTGATACGGCTGTTCACCTCAATGGATTCTTGCTGGGACAAGCCATTGAGCTGCTTGTTAGCCCAGTCCGGCAATTGCATCTGGGGTGTCACCTCCTGTGCAAAAGCGATGCTGTTGGCGAATAACAGAGCGATGGACGCTAATTTGAAATTCATGACAAAACTCCTGGTAAAGATATAAATGTGTATGAATTGATAGAATGAAAACTTGCCTTATTTACTGACTACTGCAACTGATTGCAGTTACTGCTTACTGCCAAGCGGCCACTACAAATCACCTCAAACTGATGGTCTGCCTCTTCCATGCCGGGTCTTGCCACTTGTAAAACACATTCAAGGAACCGGGTTTGTCGGCAGCGTTTTCAACTTGCAGGCTGTCCATGCTGACGACTTCAAAGCTCTTCTTGAAACGGCCTTCGACTTTGGCTTCGCGTGCTACCAGCATTTTGTTGGTGCCTAGTACCCAACCAGCAAATTCTGCATAGCCAAGATCAGGGTCACTGTTCGCAGGTGGCAGGATGTCAATAATCCAGCCCTGGCTGGTCTGGTGGAATAGCCAGAGTTCGCGCCAGTTTTCCATGGGTTGTACAGCCAGGCTGAGTGCCGTGTTTTGTGCATTGGCGCGAGCAGATGCGGCCCAGACTACGCTATAGGTGCAGCGTTTTGCCAGCGGGGTTTTTACATCGTGCTTTGCATCAGTCAGCATGACGCAGGTTTCGCCTGGCTGGCCTGGGGCAGTGATGATGTTCAGGCCAGGATTAGGGGCAACTGCAGCTTCTGCTGCCCAGCGCGTTGTGCCCACACGCACACCGGCATCGGCGTAGGCATAGCCATCTTCATCGGCAAATTCCTCTTTATTGACTGCTACCAATTCCATCATAGCGCGGTTGCCAGCATCGTCAAATTTCTCCCCTTTGCGGGCACGCTGGAAGGCGATGCTGGACCAGACGCTGGACTTGCGCATATGCATGCGGTTTTTCAGATACTCAGGCAAGCTGCTGGTGTTGACACGGTCCAGCACATCAGCACGCCATTGATCTAGGGCATAGCGTTCGCCCGGGCGCATGGTGGGGTCTATGCAATCCTGTCTTGTCAATGCCAGGGCAGCGCGGGCCTTCTGGTCAGGCGTGGCGTTCATGGCCAGCACACGACGGAAAGCTTCGCCGTCATAACAAAGCTGCATGCGGCCTTCGCGTTCATAGCCTTTGATATTGACGCCGTAATTGGCGACCACTTCCAGGTGGGCGGCAATAGTTGCCTCATTTTGCTTGGGCTGTTTGCTGGAGGCGCGTTTCGCCAGACGTTCTGCCATGCTGCCGAGTGCATCAAAAGCTTCTGCGCTGATCGCTTTGGCAGGCGCAGCTTTGAGATAGGCAGCTGTGTAGCTGATACCCAGGGATTCTGCCCCCGGGGTATCGCGCAGGAAGCGAATCACGGCAAAACTGTCTGGTGCATCATCCGGTTGCATGGAGACCAGGCGAACTTGCGATGCCTTGATATAACCGGCGCGTTCGCGCCTGTGGTCATACACTTGCAGGTAGTCAAGTTTTTCACCTCGGATTTCCAGGCTATCGCCCTGCCACAGCACAGCTTGTTGTTGTGCGCCATCCTTGGGGGCGGCGCGTAATTGTGCCTGGTCTTGTGTGACGACAGCAAGCACGGCGACGGCAGCTAAAGTAGCAAACATGATTATTGGCTCTCTTTGTTTTCGTTAGTGGTTTCTGCCTCAGCTTCGGTACTGACTTTTTGTGCAACAGGTTTATTGTTTTTGCCTGCGCCCAGCAATGCAGCTCCTATGAAACCACCATCTGATGGCGGCGGCGCGATGATGACGGAAATCTTGTCGGACAATTTATCAGCCATGGTTTTTTGTATCAGCAAAGGGTGCTTGGTCAGCAGGGCGCCATCACGCTCCATTTGTGAGCTGGCGACCTTGCCGACCAGGTCTTGCCTGTAGGCTTCGGCGTCGGCCAGTTTGCGACGTGAATCAGCTTCGCCCTGGGCTTCGATGACACGTGCCTGGGCTGTGCCTTCCGAAGTTTTGATACGGGATACTTTTTCTGCTTCGGCTTCAAGCTTGCGTTGTTCTATCTGCTTTTGCTTGAAAGGCAGGACGTGCTTCATGGCTTCTTCTTCCGCCCTGGCGGCAATGATCTGCTCATTACCTGCGGCCTCTGCCGCTTTTTCGCGTTTGATCTTGTCGGCGTCGGCTTCCAGTGCGGTTTGTTTTACCTGCTTGTCTTTCAATTCCAGGGTGTAGCGCATTTTTTCGCTTTCCAGTTCTTCGGCCAGCAGTTTTTCCATGCCACGTTTATAGTCGGCGGGCAGGTCAACCTTGCCCATCATGACGCTGCGCAGGATGATGCCGTCAGCGGCCAGCCGAGGTTTTAATTCAGCTTCTATCTGCTTCTGGATTTCTGCCCGTTTGCTGGAAAATATCTCGCGCACTGTATATAAAGTAAAAGCCTTGTAAATCACCCCCTGCACTGCCGGTTCGACGATGTCGTTATTAATGTTTTCTGGCAGGCTCTTGGACATATTGGTCAGCTTGGTGGGGTCAACTGCATAACGTATGCTCAGGTCCACACCAAGTGATAAACCTTCTACTGACTGGAAAGGTGCTTCGCCATCGGCGCGGCTGCTGCGTGTGGGTTTATATAATTGATCCTGCAAATTAAACAGACGCAACTCATGCAGGCCTGGCACGACGATGACCGCACCGTCGTGCACCTGGTCTGCATTACCGGTTAACTGGTTGATACGTACACCAACTTCACCGCGCCCTATACGCTTTATCGGTGGATGGGTGCTGATGGCATACACAGCACCACCAACCAGACTGAGCACAACCAGGCGATTGAAGGTGGTTTTACTGAAGAGGCCGGATTCTGACGTAACCCTGGCCCCGGCTTTGACTCCCGAAGCGCTTTTGCTGAAAACGGCAGACAGGGTAGACCTTACGGCTTGTACCAGGGATTTGATACGGTCAGACATGATGGCTCTCCAATGATGGTGGTTTTTTATCAGGGGCAGTTTTTGGCGTTTGCCCTGCTTCCCTGACACACATCATGCGCCGCAAGCCCCGGAGCATACAATGCTGAGGCGGGGGCAGAAATATCACTGTGGCAAGCTATTTATTCCGTGCCAGGAATAAGCCTTGCCGCGTGTGAAGAAAAACTCACAGCAGCTTTATGACATTTGCGGCGAAAGCGTGGATACTGCGCTTATTGAATACCTTGCAGGAGAATACCGTGGTCAAAGTAGCTGTTATCGAAGACGATCTGCCCACCAGCAATCAGTTAAAAACCTGGATAGAAGCGGCAAAGCCGGGCATACAGATAGACCAGTGGTTCAGCCGTGACGATGCCGAAGCCGCCATCGCACGTGAGAACTATGATCTGGTGGTGCTGGACATAGAACTGGGGCGTGAACGCCATGCTGGCGTTGCCATCATCAATGCCATCAACAAACAGCATGCGACACCGGTGCTGGTGGTGTCGGCCATGCCAGCAACCATCTACCGCAGCATCATGAAGGCGCTGGATGCCTGGGACTATCTGCAAAAAGCCACCTTTGAAGAAGCCGATTTCATAGAAACCTTTCTGGAAATCCTGCGCTCGGTCAAAGATCGCAAACAACACAAGGAGAGCCAGCATGCGGCCGACCGCGAAGCCGCCAAAACACCTGTAGCCGACCAGCTCAGCATGGACCCCTTGCGCCAGCGTACCCCCATCTGGCGCGGCCAGCGCATCAATCTGCCGCTGACTGCCCAGCGCATACTGGCAGCCCTGTTTGCCAGACGTGGCCAGGTAGTGTCGTATGAAGACTTGTATGAAGTCGTCAAGAGCGGGCGCAACCGTGACAATATACGCAAGCATGTATCAACGATACGCGATGCCTTCCGCGAAATTGATGCGGATTTTGAATGCATAGAAAACGTCCCCATGCGCGGTTTCAGATGGGTGGATGACGGCAAGAGCAAAGACTGAGATGAATAAATTCTTGCTGGCGACTTACCGGCTACGGATATTATTTCGTGGCGTCTTTTTACTGCTGGCCGTGGCGACAGTAGGCCTGGCGCTATCGGTATTGCAGCAGGAAAAGCAGCTCAGCTATAACAATTATCAAAGCAATTTCAATAAAACCCGTTTGCAAATCTCGGCCACCCTGCGCCACCCTGCCGGGCAACTGGCCTTGTTGAATCCTCCGGTTGAAAATCAACGGGCATCCCTGCACCCACTGTTGCTACCTTACTCTGCCATCGACTTTGATGACCAGAATAAAGTACAGCAAGCCATCGCCATGTCGGGTTGCCTGGTGCAGTATGGCAATGAGGGAGCCCTCTGTAGTGGCATAGGTAATAATCCCTGGGCCGGTGGTTTCATCTATGTTGCAGGCAATTTCAACAGCAAGCAGCTGGTTTCGCACAAACGCGGCAATGAGAGCCTGATGCAGGCACACAGACTGAAGGTCAGCGTCAGTCTGCGCGGCCAGACGTATCGCTGGATAGCCCCGTTTGAAGAAGAAATCGCCCCAGCCAGGCAAAATCAGGGGGTGCGCGGACGTCTGACCGGTTTCAATGAAAGCGAAGCCAACAAACCGAATGCGCGCCCGGTCAAAGACTTTCGTGGCTGGGCCTGGCAACAGGCGGTTTGCAACCAGGCTGACCTGGATGACAAGGATGCCGACTGCCAGAAAAATACTTTTTTCTCGCTGCGCCTGCCCATCCCCGCCTTGCAGGAAGCCCTGTTTGAAAAGAAGCGTCCGGTCTGGCCACCACAAGACCTGGACCAGATGGAAGTCAGCCTGTCTGTGCTGCCACCGGATTCTGAAACCGCCCTGCTCGACAGTAAAAGCGCGCCGACAGCAACCCCATTTTCACTCAAGGATTTACAAAACAATCTCTTGCCTGGCGAAACCCTGATCATACGCAAGCGCGATGCCCAAGAGAGCAAGGATGACCTGGTCAATCTGACAGGAGCCTTTGAGCAAAGCGATGAATCCTGGAATATCATCACCCGCCTGATACGTCGCCTGCCTGTGGATGAATACGATATCCCGCTGGAAAGCCGCGAAACCATCAACACTCCGCTGGCCAATTATGAAGTCTTGCTGAAAGGCGATGTGCGCAGTGTCAGCAAGAGCCTCAGTGTGGTGGCCAGCCGCGTCTCCTGGTTTGTCGGTGCCATGTTACTGGCGCTGACGCTGGCATGGTTGCTGATCGAAGTCAGTATAATCAGGCGTATCACTTTGCTGACCAGGCGCGCCGTGTCCCTCTCCAAAACCATGAAGGGTGCGGGTGAATTGGAACAATTCGATGTCAGCGATTTGCGCAGCCCGGATGAACTGGGTGTGCTCGCCAGTTGCCTGCATGATTTATTAAGACGTGTCAAAGAAGACGTGGAACGCGAAACCATACGCACGGAACAAGAGAAAGAAATGTGGCATGCGGTTGGCCATGAAATCATGTCACCACTGCAGTCGCTGATGGCTCTGCATGGCAATGCCGAAGACCAGAGCAACCGTTATATCAGCCGCATGCAGCAAGCCATACGTGTGCTGTATGGCAGCGCCTCACCCAGCGAGGCATTTCAATCGACAGTCTTGCAGGTCAGTGAAATTGATATCACCCTGTTCCTGAAAAACGTCGCCAGCAATGCACCTCTGGTAGGCATACCCAATGTCACCTATGAAGGCGTGAATGAGGTCGTCATGGTCAAGGCCGATGAGTATTCGCTGGAAGACGTAGTGACCCATGTTTTGCGCAATGCAGAGCGTTATCGCGAGTCAGGAACAGTGATTAGTATCAAGCTGGAAAACAGTGAAACGGCAGCAACGATCACGATGCACAATCGGGGACCGCATATTGCCGACGATTTGATAGACAAGATTTTTGAATATGGTGTATCAGACCAGCTCGATTCTGGTGCTCATGGCAACCGAGGTCAGGGTTTGTTTGTCGCCAAAACCTATATGGCAAAAATGGGTGGCACCATCAGTGCACAGAATGTCGCCGATGGGGTCAGTTTTACGCTCAGTCTGCAAAGGGGTAGTTCGTAGGAGCGGCTTTAGCCGCGAACACTTCGCAGTATCCGACATTTCGTATATCGCGGGCATTCGCGGCTGAAGCCGCTCCTCCATGATGTTCAGGCTTGCACCAATAGCTTACCACTCATGCCTTCATGTCCATCACCGCAAAAGTTATCGCATAAAAATTCATAAGTGCCAGGCTTGTCCAATTTCAGTTCCACATTGAAGACTTTGCCTGGTACCAGATCCATGCGCAGATTAAAATCGGGTAAATTGAAACCATGAGTGAAATCCAGTGCAGTGAAAGCCAGCACGATGGTTTCACCCACTTTGGCTTCTATGCTATTTGGCAGGAATGAAAATTTCTGGGCTTTGACAGGGATCACACGCTTTCTGGATTTAGCCTGCGCATGGGCAAGCTCGCTGTAAGTCATGACAGATGCCGCGCCCAGCAACGTCATGGCCGCACTCGTACAAAACAGGCGTCTGGATACTTTCATGTTCATGCCTTTACTACGGGGAATTCGCTGACGCTGCTTACTTTACCGTCCACATCAATTTCGCGGAAACCAAGGCCAGAGAATGGCGCATCCGGCTTCCACGGCAAGGGGGTGCGCTTGTCCTGGGAGCCTGGAGCCGGTAAAGGGAAGATCAGGGATTTGGCAGCATGATGCGGGATATGCCCCGTCATGTGATGGTGTTCCTGATGGATGTGGCCGTAAAACACGCTGATATTGGTATATGGCGTCAGCAAGGCAATCGCCTGTGCGCCATCACGGGTGGCCCAGTCCCATTTGGGAGCCAGATCAAATAAGGGTCTGTGCGTGAAGAGCACGATAGGTGCCTCCTTTGCCTGCTTGCTCAGATCAGCCTCCAGCCAGGTCAGTTGCTTGTCACCTATGCGTGCGCCTGCGTCGGACACATTATCCAGGGCGATGAAATGCACGCCTTTATGATCGAAACTATAGTTGGTCGCGCCAAAATACTCTTTAAAGGCAGCACCGGCATCGAGTGAAGCATCATGTTCACCGGGGATGAAACGGATATTCCTGACCTTCAGGCCGCCAGTGATGTCTTTGAATTCTGCCATGCGCCTGCGGCGTTCCACCGGGTCATCGATGGTATGAGTCAGGTCGCCGGTGAAGATGATGAAATCAGGCTGATGGGGCAAGGCATTGACACTTTCTATCGCCTTCTTCAGGGTGTTTTTTGCCTCGGGGTTGGCGTCGCCGCTATAACCCCAGTGAGTATCCGACAACTGGACAAAATAAAAATCGGATTCAGTATTTGCCAGCACCGAGCGGTACAGGCCAGACATGAACACGGCACCGCCGCCTACGGCACCAAGTTTCAGGAAATTTCTACGGTCTAACATGATGCGTCCTTTATAGAAGATGGTCTTGCGCTTTAATAAAAATGACGAGGTAAGTCAAGGGTGCTGCGGCTGTGCTGCTTTCAAGGTCTTCAGGTAGGCAATCAGGTCTGCGCGCTCGCGGGCAGAAGCTGTGGAGATGCCCATTTTTTGACCCGGCAATAATTTCTCGGGATCACGCAGCCAGGCATCCAGCAATTTTTCATCCCAGACCAGCCTGGCCTTGCTCAAGGCAACAGAATAGACATAGCCTTCGACGCTGCCTGCCTTGCGGCCAAACACGCCCAGATGCGCCGGGCCGACACCGTTATATTGAACAGAGTGACAGGCTGCACACCTGGCCTGGTAAAGCACCTGCCCGACGCTGGCATCCCCTGCTGCATGTGCTTTGGCCGTCATGGCAAGGCTGATCAGTATTGCCAGCAAATGTGGTCGACTATTCATCTTTTTGGCCTTATGCTTGATGTGGTAATTCTCATGGATGCAAATACTCATGAAGCCAGGAATTTATTCCGGCAATCTCTCAAAAAATTTGTTTTATTTTTTTTATCCGAACGGGAATAAATTTGCGCAATATTGAGTCTTCATGGCAAGGATCAATAAAATGGGTGTTTTTTTGAAAGATGACCGTGCTGCCAAAGAATTTGAAACCCTCGCCCTGGCGCATCTGGATGCCGCCTATAACCTTGCACGCTGGTTGACGCGCAATGACCATGATGCAGAAGACCTGGTGCAGAACGCCTATCTGCGGGCTTTCCGTTTTCGCGACAGTTATCGCGGTGGGGATATCCGCGTCTGGCTGATGACGATAGTGCGCAACACTTACTACACCACTGTGCGTGACAACAAGGACACGGCCACGGATATTGCCTTTGATGAGGATATGCATGGTGACAGCGCAGGCAGCAATGAAGACTCCAGCTATGCCTTTGACAAAGACCCGGCCCATGCGTGGGAAATGCGCGATGTGGGCAAAACCGTCAATCTCGCGCTGGAGAAACTGCCACAGGCTTTCAGGGAGGTGCTGGTATTGAAAGAAATGGATGATTTTTCCTACAAGGAAATCGCAGAAGTCTCAGGCATCCCTATCGGCACGGTAATGTCACGACTGGCACGCGCCAGGAAATTATTGCTGGGATTTCTGCAAGCAGGACCATCAGGAGATGAACATGGAATGTAAGCAAATCAGGCCATTGATGTCTGCTTACCTAGATCAGGAGCTCGATGCCAGGCAGGCATCGCAAGTAGATATGCATATAGCAGGCTGCCAGGATTGCAGTGCGGCCTTGTCACAAATGCAGGCAGTGAAGGCAGGCGTGCAGCAACATGCGCATTACCATACTGCACCCGCCGGATTGCGCAAGAAAATCATGGCAGACCTGGCGCAGCAACGCCCGTCCCTCTCTTCGAGCTTCCGTGCCTGGCCATGGGCCTGGATCAACCTGGGCCTGGCGGGCATGAGTACTGCTGCCTTTGCGGGCATGCTGGTACTCTATCTGTCGCAGCCTTCTGCCGCCGACATTTTTAATGAGGATGTGCTCAGCAGCCATTTCCGCTCGCTGGCACCTGGGCATATGGTCGATGTTGTGTCTTCAGACCAGCACACGGTAAAACCCTGGTATGCGGGCAAACTGGATTTTTCACCGCCGGTACGTGATCTGGCGGCACAGGGTTACCCCCTGCTGGGTGGCAGGCTAGATTATCTGGCTGGCCGTCAGGTGGCAGCTCTGGTGTACCAGCATCGCAAGCATATTGTGAGTTTGTATGTCTATCCTGAAAATGGCAAAACTTCATCCCCGCCAGCAACGGTGTCAAACCGTGGTTACCAGTTAATGCAATGGAGTGAGGCTGGCATGCACTATGTCGCCGTGTCAGACATGAATGGCGAAGAGCTGGCGCAATTTGCCAGGCAAATCAAGACATCTGCAGAATGAGGCCTGCAAAGCAGGATTGCATAAAATTATTAAAACTACATCATTCTGACGCTGAAAGCCGTTTTCCTGTAAAAAGCAAAACTTAGTTTTGTATCATCACATAAATCACAGCGCACTATTGGAATACATAGCTTTAGAATCCTTGACTGGCGCGCTGAACTAAACGCGTGTACACAGGGTCAATCAGCGAGCCATGAAAATAGCCCGCAGTAATCCTGAGTGAAAAAATACCAGGCTGGGACAGCCTGTCCAACAATAAGGAAAGCAATGAAACCACAATTGAAACTGATTGCCGCACTGTGCATGCTGAGCGCAACAGGTCTGGCACTGGCCCAGGCAGAAGATAAACACCAGTGGCTGGAAGATGTCACCGGCGAAAAAGCCCTGAACTGGGTCAAGGACCAGAACAAGGTCACGCGCAGCAAACTCGATACAGATGCTGGCTTTAACAAGCTCAAGGCAGATTTGCAAGTCGTGCTCGATTCCAAAGACCGTATTCCCGGCATACGCAAGATGGGCAATGCTGTCTACAATTACTGGATGGATGCCGAACACCAGCGCGGTGTCTGGCGTAAAACCAGCCTGGAAGAATACAAGAAAGCCCAGCCTAAATGGGAAGTGGTGCTCGATGTCGATGCACTGGCCAAGGCAGAAAATGAAAACTGGGTATTCAAGAATAGCGTATGCCGTGAACCAGTATATGATCGCTGCCTGATAGAGCTGTCACGCGGTGGTGCTGATGCGGTTGTTACCCGTGAATTTGACCTGGCCAGCAAGTCTTTCGTTAAAGACGGTTTCAGCCTGCCTGAAGCAAAGGTAAACCTTGACTGGGTCAATAAAGACACGCTGTTTGTTGCCACTGATTTTGGTGCCGGTACGCTGACAGATTCCGGTTACGCACGCGTCGTCAAGGAATGGAAACGCGGTACAGAATTGTCTGCCGCCAAGACTCTGTTTGAAGGCGAAAAAACTGATATGGCCGTGGGTGCCAATTCCAGCGACCATAAAGGTGTGCACAGAGAACTGGTGAGCCGCCAGATCACGTTCTACACCTCAGAAGAATATCTGAAAGAAGGCGATAAACTGACCAAGCTGGATTTGCCAGCAAAGAGCAATATCAATTTCTTTGGCAAACAAGCCATCATCACTCCGCGTGAAGCATGGAATGTCGGTGGCAAAACCTATGAGTCTGGCAGTGTGCTGGCGATAGACTTTGATGCCTTCATGAAGGGCAACCGCGAATTCACTGTCTTGTTCGCGCCTAGCGACACCACCTCCTATACCGGTGCTGCTATCACAAAAAATTATTTCTTGCTGCAAAGCCTGGATAACGTCAAGAGCAGTTTGAAAGAATGGAAATTCGACAACGGCAAATGGACTGCACGTACCGTTGCCCTGCCTACCCTGGGTGCAGTTGGTGTGAGTAGCATGGATGCAGAAAAGTCAGATGATTACCTGCTCAGCTATTCTGATTACCTGACACCCAGCGTTTACATGCTGGCTCATGCAGGCAATGACAAACGCGAATTGCTGAAGTCTGCCCCCAGCTTCTTTGACGCTTCTGCTTATGCGACTGTACAAAAATTTGCCACCTCCAAAGATGGCACCAAGGTCCCTTATTTTGTCGTAAGCCGCAAGGACGTGAAGTACGACAGCAATAATCCTACCCTGCTATATGGCTATGGTGGTTTCCAGATTTCCCTGACACCTTCTTACTCTGGTGGCCTGGGCAAGAGCTGGCTGGAAAAAGGCGGCGTGTATGTGGTTGCCAATATCCGTGGCGGCGGCGAGTTTGGTCCGCGCTGGCATCAACTGGCATTGAAAGAAAACCGTCAACGCGCCTATGATGACTTTGCTGCTGTAGCAGAAGACCTGATTGCCAGCAAGATCACCAGCCCCAAACACCTGGGTGCCATGGGTGGCAGTAATGGCGGCCTGCTGGCCGGTGTCGCTTTGACTCAGCGCCCAGACTTGTTCAATGCGGTGGTCAGCCAGGTGCCTTTGCTGGATATGCGCCGCTTCAACCAGTTGCTGGCGGGTGCTTCCTGGATGGGTGAATATGGTAATCCTGATGTACCTGCAGAATGGGATTACATTTCCAAATATTCGCCTTACCAGAACGTCAAGGCTGAAGTGAAATATCCAAATGTCTTGTTCATCACTTCTACCCGTGATGACCGTGTCCACCCTGGCCATGCCCGCAAGATGGCTGCCAAGATGATGGAACAGGGACACAAGAATGTCTGGTATTACGAAAACACAGAAGGTGGCCATGGTGGTGCAGCAAATAATGCGCAACGTGCCGACATGAGTGCGATCACTTATACCTTCTTGTGGAATATGCTCAAGCGTGACAATGAGCTGTTCCAGGTTTCGGCCAAGTAAGACCAAATAAGCTCAGTAAATAAGACCTTAAGACCAGCAAAGTTTTTTAATATTTGCTGCAAAATGAGAAAAAGCCCGGGATAGCATCCCGGGCTTTTTTCATGATTGCAGGCTGCGTCTTAATTCACTTTATCGGAAGGGAAGCGTATGGTTTCCTTCAACAAAGAGCCCATGGGCCAGGCCAGGTTCATGTTTTTTGGTTGTATGGGTTTGGTAAACCATTTTTCATACAACTTGGTGATTTCTCCATCGGCCATCATGCGTCCCATTTCTGCATCTATGGATTTTTTAAAAGCAGCATCGCCTTTAGGCAGCATGATGGCATAGGCTTCAGATGCCAGCGGATCACCAACGATCGTCAGCTTGGCTGGGTCTTTTGCTTTGGCTTTCAAACCAAATAAAATCGCTTCATCCTGGGCAAACGCATCTACCTGGTTTGCTTCCAGCATGCTGAAAGAATCGCTGTGATCCTTGCCTTCTACCAGCTTCATGTTCAGGGCGCGTACCTTGTCACGTTCGAGTATGAATTTATCGGTAGAAGTACCCTTGGTGAAGACGACTTTCTTGCCTTTCAAGTCGGTCCAGTTCTTGATGCCTGAACTGGTACTGACCATCATGCGCAAGGTGGAAAAGAAATGCGGTATGGTGAAATCCACCTCTTTGCGGCGTTCTGCCGTATTACTGGTGGAACCGCATTCCATATCGGTCTTGCCGGATGTCATGAACTGTATGCGGTTGTCTGCGGTCACCGGAATAAAATTGATTTTCAACTGTGGTAGCTTCAATTCCTTCTTGAGCGCCTCCACCATTTTGGTGCAGATATCGATGGTGTAACCGATAGGTGCCTTATTTTCAGACAAGTAAGAAAATGGCAAGGCTGCTTCGCGATAAGCGATATTGATGGTTTGGCTTTTTTTGATACGATCAAAGGTGTCAGCCACTGACACCTGTGCAATAACGGCAGCCGACGCAAAAACGCCAGCCTGGAGAATACAGCGCAATTTCATATGATTTCCTTATGCTTTTTTAGCATGTAAGAAGCATTTGTTTGGAGGCTGTTGCAAAAGATGGGCTAGTGTCGCGCTCATGAAGCGCGCAGACATTGCCTGAGTATAGGTAATACCAGGGGCCGACGCAATCAGGCCGGATTATTTTGCAACAAGCATGGAGACTACAATAATGAGGGTGCGAATTATATAGTGCTATGAGGCAACTGCGGGAGAAGTAAACCTCTAGGTTTCCAGATCTGCTGTGAATTCAATTCTAAAATTACAAAAATTTTCTATTTTTACTTTTCATAAAAACAAAACATTGATACCAGCATCAACGCTTTTATGTTTTGTTTATTTCGTATAAATTGATCTTCAACCAATTAATCTTCAACCGCCTTGCGTTGCATATCGGCTAAATAGGCATCCAGCTCTGCTGTGCTGGTAAAAATTTCATTCAAAGGCGCGGCGCGCACGATTTCAAATACTTTTTGTACCTGGCGGCTGAGGTTGACGAAATAAGTCGTGCCGCCATGATTGCGCATGGTCTTGCGTATTTTGGCCAGCACCCGCAAACCCTCGCTGGAGATGAAGGTCAGTGCTTCCATGCTCATGACCAGTATCTTGACTTCTTCGCTGACGCTGCTGGCAAAGAACGCTTCAAGATCGGCTGCTGTACTGGTATCAAGGCTGCCTGCCAGGTCTATTCTTGCGGTGGGCAACTGGGTTTCGTCTATGGAAATTTCTAACACTGGCTGGCCTCTGTTTGTTGTCTATTCGTTGATATCAAGCTTTGACAAGAAATTTACGTATATGCAGATTATTCTGGCCTTGTGCATAGTTGTAATCAATATGATCAGCCAGCGCACTCACCAAGTACAAGCCCAGGCCACCCAGGGGGCGGTCGGCAAAATCCACCTCCAGATCCGGCTGACTAACGCCATGCAGTGGATTGTAGGCATGGGAATTATCCACCATATCCAGTACGATCTCGCGCTCTTGCAAACGCACATTCAGCTTGATCAATGCCGGGTCTTGTTCCGATGCGCCATGCTTCAAGACATTCACCAGGACTTCTTCTGCAATCAATTGCAAGTCATCGACGATATCTTCCGCCACATGTTGCGCACGCAATAAACCCGCCAGACAGGGTCTGACTTGTTCGTACAGCATACGCTGGCCATTAAAACTGATTTGCCAGCCGGCGCAAACTGCTTTTCGTGCTTGCTCTTCGGGCTGAAATTGCATGCTTATCGGTAAAGTACAATGATGGTTTCATTGTAGTCCTTAAATTGCAACGAAAATCAAGGCGTAGCAAATAGTTACTATTGAAACAATCAAAATCTCAATAAATAAAGCCAGGGTGAGGATACTGTATCATTTCTCGCTTTGCCATCATTCAAGGACTTGCCTTTGATACATGCAACCATTTTCTGTCTTACCAGTCTGAACCACCTATGAGTCTGTATCAGCTTTTAGCACAATTTATCCGCCAGCACTGGCGCCAGTACCTCAGTGCTGGCCTGATGCTGTTTGCCGTTGCTGTCATGACGGTCTTGATACCACGCCGTGTCGGCATGATTATCGATGGCATGGTGGCAGGACGTTTTGACAACACTGCCCTGATGTGGGAATTGTCCTGGTTGCTGGGCATGGGTCTGGCAATCTACTTCCTGCGGGTAGGCTGGCGCACGCAATTGTTTACGGCTTCTTATCAACTCGGCATGCAATTACGTACCCGTTTGTATGAACGCCTGAGTGTGCAGGGAAGCAGTTTTTTCCAGCAGCAAAGAACTGGCGACCTGATGGCGCTGGGCACCAATGATGCAGATGCCATAGAACTGGCCGCAGGCGAAGCCGCTCTTGCTGGTTTTGATGGCAGCATGACCTTTGCCCTGGTGATAGGCATGATGCTGCTGGGCGTGGACTGGCGGCTGGCACTGGCGGCCTTGCTGCCCTTCCCTTTCATGGCCTGGGCCTTCAAGCATATTACCCATCATATACAGGATGCCTCGCGCGATTCTCTCGACCGCTTCAGCAAACTCAATGACCAGGTGCAAGAGACTTTATCCGGCGTGCGCACCCTGCGCGCCCTTGGCCTGGAACAGCGCAGTGCTGCACAGTTTGCCGAGCTGGCGGAAAACGCCGCTGCTGCCAGCCTGAATGCGCAACGCTGGGAAGCAGCTTATGAACCTGCAGTGGGCCTGTCCCTGACTGCGGCTGGTGCACTGACGCTGGGCGTCGGTGGCTATCTGGTCTGGCATGGTGAAATGAGCATCGGTGCCTTGACCAGCTTTTCCATGTATCTGGGTCAGTTGATCTGGCCCATGTTTGCTGCGGGCTGGGTCTTGTCGCTGCTGGAACGCGGCAAGGCTGCATGGGCGCGGCTGGAACCGGTATTGACGCAGGAACTCAGCGTCAATGATGAAGGCAAACTGGATACACCACCAGCCGGTGATCTGGTCGTGGAGAATGTCAGCTTTGCTTACCCTGGACAAACCAGGCCAGCCCTGCAGGACATCAGCCTGCGTATCGCGCCTGGCCAGACCCTGGGTATAGTAGGCCCTACCGGCTCAGGCAAATCCAGCGTGGTGCGCCTGCTGCTGCGCCAGATCGAGGCGGCACAAGGTGAAGTTGCCTGGGGTGGGCATGCGCTGGCAGACTATAAATTGCAAGCCCTGCGCCTGTCTATCAACTGGGTGGCGCAGGAACCGTTTTTATTTTCGGCGTCGATTGCTGACAATATCTCGCTCAGCAATCCTGCCGCCAGCCGTGCCGAGGTCATGAAGGCAGCACAACTGGCATCAGTGGATGATGATATACAACGCTTCCCGCATGGCTATGACACGCTGGTGGGTGAGCGTGGTGTCACCCTGTCTGGTGGCCAGAAACAGCGCGTGGCCATTGCCCGCGCACTACTGACGGCCAGTCCTTTATTATTGCTAGACGATGCCTTGTCGGCCGTCGATACGCAAACCGAAACGCATATCCTGCAACATCTGGCAGAGCTGCGACAAGAACATCCTGAACGCAGTGCCGTCATCGTCAGTCACCGCCTGAGTGCGGTACTGGAAGCCAATCACATCCTGGTTTTGCGTGAAGGCAAAATTATAGAACAGGGCAATCACCAGACCTTGCTGGATTTGAATGGCTGGTATGCCACGCAATGGCGTTATCAACAATTGGAAGCAAGCCTGGATGCAGCCTGATACGAAACAATTACCCGCTGCCATGTCGGAGAAAAAACAGGCAGTGCATTTGCTGTTGCACGCAGCCCGCGATGAAAAACGCCATGTCTGGCTGGGCATTTTCTTTTTAATGATCGCCGCTGGCCTGGAAGCGGTTGGACCGTTTCTTGGCAAGGCTTTCATAGACCGTTACCTGTTGCCTCACCAGATGGACATGGGCATGGTCATAGGCTTGCTGGCCGCTTATGTGCTGACGGGCTGGGGTGCGACCTGGTTACGCTATTTGCAACTGACACGGCTGGCTGGTGTGGCCATGCGTTCAGTACGGCGCTTGCGTGAACAGGTGTATGGACATGTGCTGCGCCTGCCCATGGCTTTCTTTGACAAGGCGATTACCGGGCAACTGGTGAGCCGGGTGACGAATGACACTGAGTCGGTCAAGAACCTGTATGTTCAGGTGCTGTTCGTCATGCTCGACAGTTCCATCGTCGTCCTCGGTGCCCTGACTGCGATGGCCTTGCTGGAATGGCGTTTGATGCTCATCGTCCTCATGCTGATACCGGCGGTCATCATCATCGTCTGGTTTTACCAGCGCTGGAGTGCTCCCGCCGTCAGCAAGGCACGTCAGTTGCGCAGTGAAATCAATGCCCAGGTGGCAGAGAGCATCAATGGCATGAGCACGCTGCAAGCCAGCAATGCCGAGCGCCGCTTTGGTGAGCGCTTTGCCAAAACCAACCAATTGCACTATGCAGCAAGGCTGGATGAATTGCGTGCCAATGCCTGGCTGTTGCGGCCGGCGCTGGACCTGATGAATTCGATCTTGCTGGTAGTGGTGATTTTCACTTTCAGCCAGCGCAGTTTTTCTGGTGTGGAAATAGGCGTGCTGTATGCCTTCGTCAGCTACATCGCCCGCGTGGTCGAACCCTTGATACAGATCACCCTGCAATTTGGCCAGATACAGCAAGCTGTGGTGTCTGCTGCGCGTGTCAACACGCTACTGAATGAACACCAGCATGTACAGGCCAACAGCGATGCACGTATTACTGACGGCCACCTGACCCTGGACAAAGTCAATTTTGGTTATGACCCTGCGCGGCCAGTCTTGCATGACTTTAGCCTGGATATCCCGGCGGGCAGTTTTTATGGCATCGTCGGCCATACCGGCAGTGGCAAATCTACCCTGCTGAGTCTCTTGCTACGTTTTTATACGCCGCAGTCCGGTCGCATGGAAGTCGATGACCAGCCGCTGGCCAGCATCACGGACGCACACTTCCGCGAGAAGGTGGGGCTGGTGCCGCAAGAACCATTTTTGCTGGCCGCCAATGCCCGCGAGAATATCGCCATGGGGCGTGACATCAGCGAGGCAGATATCATCGCTGCGGCCAAGGCGGCACATGTCCATGATTTTATTTTGCAGCTGGAAAATGGCTACGATACGCCGCTGGGTGAAGGTGGGGCACGTTTGTCCACAGGGCAAAAACAATTGCTGGCAATCGCCCGCGCGCTGGCTGGCAAACCGCGCATCCTGTTCCTCGATGAAGCGACTTCGCATATCGACAGTGAAACCGAACAGGTAGTGCAAACCGCGCTGACAGAATTGCGCGGCAAGGTCAGCATCATCGCAATTGCCCACAGGCTTTCTACCATACGCGACGCCGACAGCATCATCGTGCTGAACCACGGCAAGCTGGCAGAGCAAGGCAATCATCAAGAATTAATGCAAGTGGAGCAAGGCATTTATCAGCGCCTGTATCTCTTGCAAACCCTGGAAGAGTAAGGATTAGCATGAAGAAGTGGATAGTGTTTGGTATCAGTGTCAGTCTCACCCTGTTTTTGGCAGGTCTGGCCTTTGTGTATTTTGTGGTGGCACCAGGCTTGCCCACCCTGGAAGCGGTGACAGATTACCGCCCCAAAATCCCGCTGCGCATCTATACCGCAGACAATGCCCTGATCGGTGAATTTGGTGAAGAGCACCGCGACTTTGTGCCTATCAAGCAAATCCCGGCAGTCATGAAAAACGCCTTGCTGTCGATAGAAGACGCACGCTTTTACGAGCATGGCGGTATTTCATTCATAGGTGCAGGTCGTGCCATTCTGGCGGACTTGCGCGGTGGCTTTCATCAGGGTGCATCAACTATCACCATGCAGGTCGCACGCAATTTTTTCCTCTCGAATGAAAAATCATTACCGCGCAAATTGAAAGAGATCTTGCTGACTTACCGTATCGAAGATGCACTCAGCAAAGACCAGATACTGGAACTGTATATGAACCAGATTTTCCTGGGCCAGCGCAGTCATGGTTTTTCCAGTGCTGCCAAGACTTACTTTGGTAAATCGCTTGATCAACTGTCCCTGGCAGAAGCTGCCATGCTGGCAGGCGTGCCACAAAACCCGGTGCGACATAATCCCGCCGTGAATTTTGAAAAAACCAAGCAAAGGCAATTGCTGGTCTTGAAGAGCATGGTCAGGAATGGTTTCATCACCGAAGCACAAATGGAAGTCGCTGCCAAGGAAGACATCAAGGTCGTCAAAGGCCAGCAATTCGATGCCCATGCTGACTATGTCGCCGAGATGGTACGCCAGAGTATTTTTGCGCAATACAAGGAAGACACCTACACCAAGGGTATCAAGGTCTACACCACTATCAACAAGGCTGAGCAAGAAGCTGCCTATGAAGCCGTACGCCGCAATGTCATGGCCTATGACCAGCGGCATGGTTATCGCGGGCCTGAGGCTTTCATAGAGCTGCCTGCGGATGAAGATGAACGCGACGATGCAATTGATGAGATTTTGCGCAAACACCCTGACAATGACAGACTGCAATCTGCCGTTGTCATCCAGGCCAGCGGCAAACTCATCAAGGCAGAACTGCAATCTGGCGAGGGCATAGAGATTTCTGGCGAAGGCTTGCGCTTCGCTGCCGGGGCATTGTCAGACAAGGCCAAGGCGGGCATGAAGATACGCCCGGGTGCCGTCATACGCGTGATACAGGATAATAAAAAACACTGGGGCATTACCCAGATGCCTGAAGTCGAGGGCGCTTTTGTCGCCATGAATGCAGAAGATGGTGCATTCCGTGCCATGGTGGGTGGTTTTGACTACAACCGCAAGAAATTCAATCATGTCACCAGCGCCTGGCGCCAGCCTGGTTCCAGTATCAAGCCCTTTATCTATTCTGCCGCACTGGAAAAAGGCTTTTATCCCGGCACCCTGATCAATGACGTGCAACTCTCGGAAACCTCGGACAATGACTTGCGCTGGGACCCGCGCAATGATGATGGAAAATATGACGGCCCCATCAGCATGCGCAGAGCTTTGGCGCAATCCAAGAACGTAGTATCCGTGAGAATATTGAAAGCCATCGGTGTTGACCATGCCAAGACCTGGTTGCCACGCTTTGGCTTTGACAAGGACAAGCACCAGGCCAACCTGACCATGGCCCTGGGTACGGGTTCGGTGACGCCTCTGCAACTGACTTCTGCCTATGCGGTATTTGCCAATGGCGGCTACTCAGTCAGCCCCTGGCTGATCAGCAAGGTGGTGGATGGCAAGGGTACGGTATTGTTTGAAAACAAGCCCGCTGCCAAAGCCCAGGAAGAAGCACGCGTCATCGATGCCCGCAATGCCTATATCACCGATGTCATGTTGCGCGAAGTGGTGCGTAGCGGCACGGGTGCCAGCGCCAGCGTTAAACTCGGCCGCCACGATCTGGCAGGCAAGACAGGTACTACCAGCGATGCCGTCGATGGCTGGTTTGCCGGTTATGCAGGCAATGTAGTGGCCGTAGCCTGGATGGGCTATGACGACCCTAAATCCCTGGGTGGGCGCGAATTTGGTGCCACCCTGGCCCTGCCTATCTGGATAGACAGCATGCGCGTGGCCCTGGCTGGCAAGCCGGAAGTGGCACGTGCCGTGCCTGAAGGTATCAGCAATGCCGAGGGGGACTGGATGTTCAATGAATTCTTGAATGGCGGTGGTGTACGCACCCTGGATATGGGAGATATTCCACAGGCTGCGCCAACAACCAGCTCGGCAACCACGACAGCCCCGGCAAATACATCGACACAGTAGTATGAAAAAGCCCGCAGATCGCTCTGCGGGCAAGTATCCTGACCTTTGGAGGTAAAACTTTTCAGGACTGGCGCATGGTAGTGGCTGCAAATGACATACTCATGACAGGCATCAAAAAAAAGCCCGCTAGCTTCAGCTAGCGGGCTTGAAATCCTGACCGGGAACAAGAACAGGATGGTGGTAATTCAGTAAGACATCAGGCTTAACAAACTTCTTTTGCGAATTGCTGTTTCGAACTTTTCAGCAACATCTAAACAACAAACAGAGCACAAAGCACCCTCTTATTCCGCGTCTGAAACCAGGTACATGTTTTGTAGACTGCTCTTCATCCCTTTACAAAATGTCAGGTTAAGAGATGACTACTTCCTACCGCCCCCAGAGGACCTTGCCGCGCGAACCGCAATTCATGCATGGCACGCCTGGTACTATCTACATTTTGCAAAACGATGGCTTGCGCCAGGGTCTGTACAAGATCGGGGCTACCCGCCGTTCTGGCGTTTCCAAAGCCATGGAACTCAACCGTGACCAGCAACAATTGATCCCTGGCGTCTATGAATGCGTATTCGAGCTGCATACCAAGGACTGCGGCCATGCCATGGATGAAATCCTGAAACTCTTCCAGCAACAACGCCGCGGTAAACGGGGCGATGAATTCTATGAATTCGACCTCGATGCAGCCGCAGAAAAAATCGCCAACACCATCGCCACCATCAACCGCCAGGGCCTGATACGCCAGCAACACACCCTCTCCATGATGCGTCACCTGGAACCGGATGAACCTACTACCAGCAATGCCGAAGCCTTCAGCCCACCGCCTGCCGGTATTTTCAGGAAGGCGATAGAGTGGGTGAATGGCTAAAAACCTGTTTAGCTTAGATGACTAGCTTAGATGACGGCTTTCAGATAACTACGCTCACGCACTGCTTCCTGATTCTTGCGCAAGGCCACAAAGCCTTGCTCAAGATCAGCCAATAAGTCCTGTACTGCTTCCAGCCCTACATGCAGGCGCAACATCGGTGACTGCCATTTATCGGCATTGACTGTGCGATACGATGCCGGGCTGGTCGGCAAGATCAAACTCTCAAAGCCACCCCAGCTAAAACCTATGCCGAACAAACGGGTGCGGTCTATCAAGGCAGCAACTTGCTGTTCTGTGATATCTGCGCGGAAAACTGCGCCCATCAGGCCGCAGGCATATTCAGGCTTGAAATCGCGTTTCCACAATTCATGGCCAGGGCTGCCAGGCATGGGTGGGTACAAGACTTCCGCCACTTCTGGCTGTGCCTGCAACCAGCGCGCTACTACGTGGGCGCTTTCCCTGTGTGCTGCCAGACGGGCTGCCAGGGTGCGCAAGCCACGCAGGGCCAATGCCGCATCATCTGCACCTATGGTCATGCCCAGTTGGCGATAAGTGTCGCGTATGCGCTCTTCCAGCGCGGCTGTGGTCAGGATCGCGCCCATCAGGGCATCGGAATGACCAACGATGTATTTGGTGGCGGCATGGATGGAGACATCGATGCCCAGATCAAAAGAATCCCAGCCTATAGGTGTGGCCCAGGTGGAATCAGACACGACGACAGCGCCACGCGCATGGGCAGCAGCGGCAATGCCGGGAATGTCCTGTATTTCAAACGTCAGGGAACCTGGTGACTCTACAAACACCACCTTGGTATTGAATTGCATGAGTTCTGCAATGCCACGGCCAACCAGCGGGTCATAATAAGTGGTGGTGACACCGATTTTCTTGAGCAAGCCTTCGCAGAACAAGCGGGTGGGGTCATATACGGTATCGACCATCAGCAAATGGTCACCCGGTTGCAGCAAGGCCAGCAAGGTGGTGGTGATGGCAGACAGGCCAGAGGGTGTCAGCATGCAGGCGGCAGCGCCTTCAGCGGCGCACAGGGCCTGTTCCAGCGCCTGTGTGGTTTCATTGCCGTGGCGGCCATACACGCGGCGCGTACCACAGGCATTTTTCAGGGAAGCAACATCAGGGAACAACATGGTCGATGCACGTACCACGGATGGATTGACAAAGGCCGCATGATCCTTACCCTTGCGACCTGCATGGGTCAGGCGGGTGGCAGTTTGCAATGGGGTTTCGACTAAGTTCATAAGGCATCCGTTTCTGTGTTTGCTGATTTTTACCCCGGCATAGCCCTTCCGTGAAAGACCTTGATTGCAGCAGGGGTAGTACAGGACAGATGCTAACAACAGCGCGAAAGAATTTTTTACCAAATTATTTAGAAATTCATGCTATTTTTAGAAAAATATCCTACAAATTGAAAAATATGGACAAAATTGATCTAGAAATTCTGAATATTTTGCAGAAAGATGCCTCAATTGCACTGGCTGATCTGGCCCAGGCCGTGCATTTATCGGTCACTCCCTGCTGGCGGCGCGTGCAAAAACTGCAGGAAGATGGGGTCATCAAACAGCAGGTGACCTTATGTGACCCGGTCAAGCTCAACCTTGGACTGACAGTCATGGTGGCGCTGAAAGCGGCCCAGCATAATGAGAAGTGGATGCAGCGCTTTATTGCCGGTGTCAGTGCGATTCCTGAAATTGTCGAAATCTTGCGCATGAGTGGCGAGATAGACTATCTGTTGAAAGTTTATGTGCCGGACATGGCGGGTTTTGACCAGGTCTATAAAAAGCTGGTGAAAGTGGCTGATTTGCAGGATGTCAGTTCCAGCTTTGTGATGGAAGTCATCAAGAACACCACGGCCCTGCCCTTGAATTATGCAGTGCTGAAAAGTGGTAAAGCCTAGACAGGCTTCATTTTCCTCGTAGGAGCGGCTTCAGCCGCGAATGCACGATGCGGCACGGATGTTCGCGGCTGAAGCCGCTCCTACAAAAGACAAGTCATTTGCTTATCCACGGAAACGGTAATGTTCTTGCGTAAACAAGTCTATGCCGCATTGCAGGTTTTCTATCCAGTCAAGAAATGCGGTGATAGCCTCCCTGCCCTGGAAGTAACGGCCATGCTGGGGCACCAGCATATCCACGTCCATCTTCCTGACCATGTTCGCCCACAAACGGCAAACCTTGTTGGACACCATATAGCGTTTATGAAAACCACTCATGGTATATACATGATCGAGGAATTGCGCCCTGGTGGTGATGGCAGATTCTATGTCGTGCGCATCAACCATGGATGCCCCGACGTCGCCAGAAAACAGGATTTTTGATTTGCTGTCGTAGAACTGGAAATTGCCTTCCGCATGCAGGAAATGCGCAGGTACGGCATGGATGATGGTATCGCGCAAACGTACCGGCATGCCCTCATCGGGGATACCAACGATGCGGCCTTCAGCGCGATTCAGATTACAAAAATGCGGGACAAAGCGTGACCATAATTTGGACACATACAGATCGCAATTGGTCCCCATCAACCATTTATCGAGTGCGCCTATGATGTCCGGGTCCTGGTGTGATGCGAACAGATATTTGAGATCCTTCTTGGGCAAATACTTATGCAGGCTCACCAGCAGCGCGTTATAGGTCAGGTTGCCGGAGGGATCTATCAGTGCCCCTTCACCTTCTGATACGACAAGGAACTGGTTGGCCTGGACGGCATGGTCTGCAGTATCGTCCAGCAGATCATTGAACATCACGCAGATGTGTTTGCCATCATTAAAAAGTTCTATCGCCAATTGATCCCCGCATACCTTAGGTGTGAAATCATATTGTAGAAAAACTGGCAAAGCCGCTCTTGACATGGATCAAGCCATGGCTAATTCGGCTCACATGAAATCTTGTCACCTGTGCTTTCTGCCACAGCACAAAGCAGATAAAGCGGCTAGACTCTTGTGAACAGAAGTAAAACCATACGCTCATTTTTCTGACAAGCCCGCATGATAGAACGCATACTTTCCATCATCCTTCCTGTGTTCATGATCATAGGCCTGGGCTTTGTCTATGCAAAGCGTAAAGGCCCTGCGGCGGCAGCCGATATGGTCTCGGTCAACCGCATCAGCATGGATGTGCTGTGCCCCTTGCTGATTTTCACTGCGCTGGCAGGCAAGGACTTTGATGTGGCCCACAATCTCTGGCTGATACTGGCAGGAGTATTGATTGCGCTGGGCTCAGGCTTGCTGGCCTGGCCGGTGGCGCGTTTGCTGGGTTATGACGTGCGCAGCTTTGTGCCGCCGATGATGTATAACAACTGTGGCAATATGGGTTTGCCGCTGGCGGCACTGGCCTTTGGCACTGCTGGCCTGTCGGCGGCGGTGGCGCTCTTCATGGCTTGCAACCTCGTGTATTTCACGGTGGGCATACGCATCATCCAGCATGGGCATCCTGATCATCAGGATAATCCCTGGCGCTTTTTGCTGAGCCCCATGATGCTGGCAATGGCAGCGGGCATGCTGTTTGCGGTCTTGCATATTCCCTTGCAACCTACCTTGTTCCTGGCCTTGAAGATGACGGGTGATGCCTGCATACCCATCATGTTGTTTGCACTCGGCGTGCGCATGCTGGACATCAATTTCGCCAGCTGGCGCATAGGCATGGCGGGTGCCATCGTTTGCCCTCTCGCTGGTTTGCTGGTGGCTGGGATACTGGAGTTGGCATTGCCGCTGACGGCCACACAGCGCGGCCAGATGTATCTGTTTGCCGCCCTGCCACCAGCAGTATTTTGCTTCATGGTGGCAGAACAATACAAACAGGAACCAGACAAGGTGGCGTCTATCGTTTTGCTCGGCAATGCCGCTGCGGTGCTATTCGTACCGCTGGGTTTGTGGCTGGGTTTGCGCTAGCTATGGCTACCTATATTGCCACAACCAGGCAGTCAGTGAAAAGAATAGCAATGCCAGGATGAGGCCGCCATAGGTAAAACGATTAAACCCGGGGATCAGCACGCTGGTACCCGGCCGCTCTGGATAATAATATACTTTCACTACAGCTTTGGCCGGAAACTTTGCCACGATATTGCGGGCAACACGCAGCGTTGGTTCGCCACCGAAATATGCGCGCCGCCCTTCGTACCTAACGCCATTCAGGGTATATTCATAACCAATCCCCAACCTGCTGCCAGGTCCCTCGTTGTTCGCCCCCGTCACCCGGAACACATTCACCGCCCAGGAATACACTATTTCCCCCTCAGTCGCAGGCCATGACCTGCTGCGCCATGCGCCCCAGAAGTCATACACGCCCACAGCAAAACAAAGCAAACCAAACACCGGCAGCATCAGACAGGCAACTTGAGGGAAAGAATCAAAATTCATACATGCACTGGTGGATACCCTTAGAGGAGCCTAAGACTGTGACTATATCAGACCAGGCGCTGCCAGATTGCTGTCGTTGCTGCTGCCTGGTTCAAAGAATAGAAATGCAGACCCGGCGCACCACCGGCCAACAGGCGTTCACACATGGCAGTCACCACATCCAGGCCAAAGGCTTTGATGGATGCAGTATCGTCGCCATAGCTGGCCAGCTTCAGGCGTATCCAGCGCGGGATTTCTGCGCCACACATTTCAGAGAAACGCTGTAACTGTGTGCTATTGGTGATAGGCATGATGCCTGCCACGATAGGTGCTGTCACGCCTGCCTTGCGCGCTTCTTCTGTAAAGCGGAAGTAGGCATCGGCATTATAAAAATACTGGGTGATGGCGGCATTGGCACCGGCATTCATCTTGCGCACGAAGCTGTTCAAATCATCTTGCGGTGAACGTGCCTGCGGATGCATTTCAGGATAGGCCGCTACTTCAATATGGAACCAGTCACCGGTTTCAGCGCGGATGAATTCCACCAGCTCATTGGCATAACGGAATTCACCGCCCATGCCATAACCGCTGGGCAAGTCACCGCGCAGGGCCACCAGGCGACGGATATCATTGGCCTTGAAATCATTCAGGATGGCGCGTATCGATGCGCGGGTGCCACCCACGCAGGACAGATGCGGCGCAGCATCATGGCCTTCACGACGTATCTCGGTCACGGTATCAAGCGTACCCTGTTGGGTAGTGCCACCGGCACCAAAAGTGACAGAAAAATATTTGGGTTTGAGTTCGGCCAGTTTGGCCCTTGTTGCACGCAGCTTTTCCGTGCCTTCCGCCGTTTTGGGCGGGAAAAATTCTATGCTGAAATCAGGCATTTTCATCTTTTTTCTGCTGCAATAATAAGGTCGAGAGTGCCCAGGAGATCACGCTGTACAACAAAGCGCCACCCACTGCAGCCCAGAAACCAGTGACATGGAAACCATCTACCATATTGGCTACTGCCCAGAACATCAGACCATTGATGATGAAGATGAACAGACCCAGGCTCAATACTGTTGCAGGTAAGGTCAGTATCAAGACGATGGGGCGGATGATGGTGTTGACCAGGCCCAGCACTACAGCCACGACCAGTGCGGTGCCGAAGCTATCGATTTGTACTGAGGAAATCAAATAAGGGATAGCCAGCAAAGCCAGCGCATTGACCAACCAGGTTGCCAGTAAACGCATACATGCTCCTGTTGTAGATGGATGAAGCTGTAGCCACAAGATACAGCTTCATTGCACACCTGTCCATGTCTGCAAATTGCAAACCCGGACAGGCGCTATAGTGGATTAATAACGGTAGTGATCTGGCTTGTAAGGGCCGTTTTGACTCACGCCGATATAGGCTGCCTGTTCTTCTGTCAGCACGCTCAGTTGTGCATTGAGTTTTTTCAATTGCAGACGCGCGACTTTTTCATCCAGGTGTTTAGGCAAAGTGTAAACGCCGACTGGATATTTCGCTGTATTGGCAAACAATTCGATTTGCGCAATAGTCTGGTTGGCAAAAGAAGAACTCATGACATAGGATGGGTGACCTGTACCGCAACCCAGGTTCACCAGACGGCCTTCTGCCAGCAGGATGATGCGTTTGCCGTCAGGGAAAATCACGTGGTCAACTTGTGGTTTGATGTTTTCCCAGGTGTATTGCTTCAATGCAGCGACGTCGATTTCATTATCGAAGTGACCGATATTGCAAACGATGGCCTGGTCTTTCATCTTCAGCATGTGTGCATGGCTGATGACATGGTAGTTACCTGTTGTCGTCACGAAAATGTCGCCGTGTTCAGCAGCATATTCCATGGTCACGACGCGGTAGCCTTCCATCGCTGCCTGCAATGCGCAGATAGGATCGATTTCAGTTACCCATACCTGGGCAGACAAAGCACGCATGGCTTGTGCAGAGCCCTTGCCTACATCACCGTAACCGGCGATAACAGCAACCTTGCCAGCGATCATGACGTCCGTTGCACGCTTGATGCCATCGACCAGGGATTCACGGCAGCCATACAGGTTGTCGAACTTGGACTTGGTGACGGAATCATTGACGTTGATAGCTGGGAAAGCCAGCTTGCCATCTTTGTGCATCTGGTACAGGCGATGTACACCTGTGGTTGTTTCTTCTGTCACGCCCTTGATTTCTGCCAGGCGTTTGGAGTACCAGGTAGCATCAATCGCCAGGTGTTTTTTGATCGCATTGAACAGACAGATTTCTTCTTCTGAACCTGGATTGGCCAGCACAGAAATATCTGTTTCAGCACGTGTACCCAGATGCAGCAGCAAAGTAGCATCGCCACCATCATCAAGGATCATATTGGAATAGCCGCCGTCTTTCCATTCGAAAATACGGTGGGTGAAATCCCAGTACTCATCCAGGTTTTCGCCTTTGAAAGCAAACACTGGTGTGCCGCCAGCAGCAATCGCTGCAGCTGCGTGATCTTGTGTGGAGTAGATATTGCAAGATGCCCAGCGCACTTCTGCACCCAGGGCCAGCAATGTTTCGATCAACACCGCAGTCTGGATAGTCATGTGCAGGGAACCGGTGATACGCGCACCTTTCAGAGGCTGGGTAGCCGCGAATTCTTCACGGATCGCCATCAGGCCTGGCATTTCTGTTTCAGCAATGCGGATTTCCTTGCGGCCCCAGTCAGCCAGACTCAGGTCAGCAACGAAAAAATCTTGGGAAGTATTGGATGTGTTTGTTACGACGGCGTTCATCACGCCCTCCTTTCTGATGAAAAAAGTAACGTGAGCGCGGTTATGGATATCCCAAGCCTGGCAAAAACTCGTAGTTTTCGTCGCAACGCTCCTTGGAAGATTTGAAGTATAGCGCAGCTCTGGCATTTTTGCTGATTTCTTGCGCTATCAAATAAATAAGCAAAAAAATCAGCAAATTCGCTGTCAGGACTGGTTTTGCGGATGATTTAGTTGTTTTTCAAAGCAGACAGCCTCTGCCTTGCCCACATATTTGCCAAAATTGGAAATGCGGACATAGCCGTGTTTTTCATAAAAGGCAACAGCACGCTGATTGATCAGGCGGGTTTCCAGGCGTAGCTTGCGGTAACCATATTCCTTGGCGGCACTTTCCAGATGTGTCAATACGGCAAGGCCGACACCGGCCACCTGGGCATACATGCGCTTGACTTCTGCCACGCCTTCACCCATGGGGCGAAAAGCGCCGCAGCCCACTGCCTTACCATCAGCATTACGGGCCAGCACAAACAAGGCACCCGGCACGCGCACATCTTCTGCATCAAAGGAGGAACGCCCGCTGCTGCCGGTAATATCAGCCAGGCGGACACAGAGTTCATCCAGTAAAGCCACAGCCTCGGGCAAGGCCGGGTCTACATTGGCAATGTGAAACTGATGCATGTGAGTAAGTACCAGCTAAGTACCAGCCAGCCTATCAATGGCCGTCGAAATTACAAACGGTGAACAATGGCAGGCCACTGTCCTGGATAATTTTTGAACCACCCAGTTCAGGCAAGTCTACGATGACAGCACCTTCCACGACTGTCGCCCCTAGGCGTTCCAGCAATTTCTTGCCCGCCATCATGGTGCCGCCGGTGGCAATCAGGTCATCAATGAGGACGACGCGGTCACCTTTTTTACAGGCGTCGGAATGCAGCTCTACTGTGGCGCTGCCATATTCCAGCTCATATTGCTCAGACACGGTATGGAAAGGCAGTTTGCCTTTCTTGCGGATAGGCACAAAACCCAGGTTCAGCTCATAGGCCACTACAGAACCGATGATGAAGCCGCGTGCATCCAGGCCAGCCACCACATCGAGCTTTTCATCCATGTAGCGGTGCACAAACATATCGATCAGCACACGAAATACTTTAGGATTTTGCAACAAGGGGGTAATGTCGCGAAACATCACGCCGGCTTGTGGCCAGTTTTCCACTGTGCGTATATGTTGTTTAATGTATTCGGCCGGATTCAACATCGAGCATGTCCTTCAATTTTTAAAAATAACCCGCTATTTTAACAGCCGCTGCTCTGCTCTAGCGACTGCTTCGGAAGTTCCCCTGACGACAACCACGTCGCCATTCTGTAAAACGATGTCATCCAGATGATCCAGCCTGGCCTTGCCACGCCTTACTGCATGGATATCAACTTCCAGTTCGACCAGCTTTAACTCAGCCAGATGCTGACCAATCGCATTGGCACGCTCGGTCAAGATGACAGTATGCAGGCGTATCTGCATGCTTTCCGGGCTATCGGCAGCGTCACTGGCACCGTGGAAGAAGCCGCGCAGGGATTCATAGCGCGCGTCCCTGGCTGCCTGCACCCGGTGCACCACGCGGCGCAGAGGCACACCCAGCATGACCAGGGCATGGGATGCCAGCATCAGGCTGCCTTCCATGAGTTCTGGCACAACCTCCGTCGCACCAGCCGCCCTGAGTTTATCCAGATCCACATCATCATGGCTACGCACGATGACCGGCAAGCTGGGGTTCATTTCATTGACGAAATGCAAAATTTTCAAGGCTGACGCGGTACTGGTATAAGTCACCACCAGCGCCGAAGCGCGGTTGACACCTGCCGCCAGCAGGCTTTCTCGCCTGGCTGCGTCACCATATGAGACATTGGCACCGGCAGTTTGCGCTTCCCGCACGCGGTCGGGGTCAAGATCAAGGGCATGGTAATCGATATTTTCTTCTGCCAGTATACGTGCCAGACTTTGCCCGCTGCGGCCAAAACCGGCGATGATGACATGCTTCTTGGTGGTCATGGTACGCGCGGCGATCTGGGTCAGTGCCAGCGATTGCATCATCCATTCATTGGCAGAGAATTTCATGACGATGGCATCCGACTTGGCCAGGATGAAGGGCGAGATCAGCATGGAAATCACCATAGATGCGAGTATCAATTGCACCAGCAGGGGATCGACCAGTTGCAAGCCACCCGCCTGATTCAATAAAACGAAACCGAATTCACCCGCCTGTGCCAGACCCAGGCCAGTGCGCATGGCAACGCTGGTGGAATTGCCAAAAACCCGCGCCAAGGCGGCAATCAGCACAAACTTCAACAAGACCGGCCCGGTCAACAGCAAGAGCACCAGCCAGAAATGCTCCAGCACCAGCCTTACATTGAGCAGCATGCCTACGGTGATGAAGAACAGGCCCAGCAAGACGTCGCGGAAAGGTTTGATGTCTTCTTCCACCTGATGCCGGTATTCAGTTTCAGAAATCAGCATGCCAGCGACGAATGCCCCCAGCGCCATGGACAGGCCAGCCCTCTCGGTCAGCCAGGCTGCCCCCAGGGTAATGAACAAGAGGTTCAGCATGAACAACTCTTGCGAGCGCCGCTTGACAACGATATGGAACCAGGCGCGCATGAGTTTTTGCCCTACCACCAGCAATAACACCAGCACCAGCACAGCCTTGCCACTGGCCCAGGCCAGGGTTTGCATCAAGTCTGGCGATTTTGAGGCCAGGGCAGGCACCAGGATCAGCAGCGGCACCACGGCCAGATCCTGGAACAGCAGCACACTGATAATTTGCCGCCCGTGCAGGCTTTCCAGTTCCAGTCTTTCCGTCAGCATTTTGGAGACGATAGCAGTGGATGACATGGCCAGCGCGCCACCGAGCGCAAATGAGGCTTCCCAGCTGATCTGAAACAATTGCGGCAGCCAGCGGCTGGCAGCCCAGCCAAAGACCATGCTGGTAAAGATGGTGACCAGTACTTGCGCCATGCCCAGGCCAAACACTGCCTTGCGCATGGCCATGAGTTTGGACAGGGAAAACTCCAGCCCTATGGAAAACATCAGAAAAACCACACCGAATTCGGCCAGCTCATGGGTAACTGCACCATCTTCGGCTACCCCAAAACCATGTGGTCCTATGAAAATACCCACCACCAGATAACCCAGCATGGGCGGCAGTTGCAACATGCGGAATGCGACCACGCCCAATACGGCGGCGGCCAACAATAATAGTGTAGTGTCTAGACCTGTCATGCTGCCTATTATTGCCGATTTATAGACCTGTCATCCTGCTTTTGGGCAAACATAATTCATTACGTTACAACTGGCAAAGTTTTTGCTTTGAGGATTTCGTTTATACTTCCGGCATGAATGAACTGAATGCACCTTTAACTTTTGAACAACAAGCCAAGGCCAACGCGGCCCTCGCTGCGCAACGCGCCCTGAAACTGGCTTGTGAAACCCTGCAAATCGAGGCCGATGCCCTGCTGGCCCTGCAAAAGCGCCTGGGCAATGGCGATGCTGCCGGTTTTTCTCAGGCGGTCAGCATGTTGTTGGCATGCCACGGTAGGGTCGTGGTCTCTGGCATAGGCAAGTCTGGTCATATTGCACGCAAAATTGCTGCTACCTTTGCCTCGACTGGCACGCCCTCGTTCTTTGTCCATCCGGCTGAAGCTGCGCATGGCGACCTTGGCATGGTGACATCGCAGGATGTATTTATTGCGATTTCCTATTCCGGTGAAGCGTCTGAGCTGATGTCCATCCTGCCCATCATCAAGCGCCTGGGGGTGAAACTGATCGCCATGACAGGCAACCCGGAATCCAGCCTGGGCAAATTGGCGGATATCCATCTGAATCTGCATGTCGATAAAGAAGCCTGCCCGCTGAACCTGGCACCAACGGCCAGCACCACGGTGACCCTGGCCCTCGGCGATGCACTCGCGGTGGCAGTGCTGGATGCACGTGGTTTTCGCGAAGAAGACTTTGCCCGCTCCCACCCTGGTGGCTCCCTTGGTCGGCGCTTGCTGACGCATGTCAGGGATGTCATGCGGGTTGATGAAGCCATACCGCAAGTCGGCCCGGAAACCAGCCTGAAGACGGCACTGCTCGAAATCACCAAAAAAGGCATGGCGATGACCGCCGTGGTGGATGAACAGCAGCAGGTGCTGGGTATATTCACCGACGGCGACTTGCGCCGCCTGATGGATGGCACCCGCGACTTTACCCAATTACGCATTGCCGATGTCATGAACCATAGCCCGCGTCGCATACGTCCGGAACAATTGGCGGTAGAAGCCGTCGAAGTCATGGAAACTTACCGCATCAACCAGTTGCTGGTCGCCGACGACCAGGGCAAGCTGGTGGGTGCCTTGCATATACATGACTTGACCAGGGCCAAGGTGATTTGATGGACATAGCTTTAATAGATGCAGCAGATGCAGCGACAGCAGGAGCCAGCAAGGTCAGATTAATGATCTTTGATGTAGATGGCATACTGACCGACGGCAGCCTGTATTTTGGGCCCGAAGGTGAAATGATGAAGTGCTTCAATGTGCTGGATGGCCAGGGTATCAAGCTCTTGCAACAGGCTGGCATCATCACGGCCATCATCAGTGCCAGGCAATCCGCCATCGTCAGCAAGCGTGCTGCCGATCTGGGCATCAGCCATGTTTGCCAGGGCATCCATGACAAAAAAGCCGCGTTCCTGGAATTGCTGGCCCAGCTGGCTATTCCCGCAGAAGCCTGCGGCTTTATCGGCGACGATGTCATCGACTTGCCCATCCTGACGCGCGTGGGCTTTGCTGCCAGCGTGCCAAATGCGCATGCAGAGGTGCAACAGCGCGTGCTCTACATCACCAGGGCCAGCGGTGGCCAGGGCGCAGCACGCGAAGTTTGCGACTTCATCCTGCGTGCCCAGGGTAAATATGAACAGGCTCTACAAGCATATCTGACATGAAATCCCATTTGACCATAGACCGCTTCCGCATCTGGCTGGCCGTGATACTGCTGGGCATACTGACCCTGGGCACCATCTGGGTCATGGAAGTCATACGTCGCAATGGCGACGATGAACAAAACCGCAGCGCAGCCAGATCAGCACCTGATTACTATGTAGAGAAATTCAATTTCATACGCCTGTCGAATAATGGCAAGGCCAATTACCATATTACTGGTGACAGCCTGGTACATCTGCCGCGTAACGACAATATAGAAATCAAGCATCCGCAGATCAACAGCTTTGATCAGGACCGGCCACCCTTGCATCTGCGGGCCGACCTGGCCGTGGTGTCGCAAAAATCCAATGTCATCACACCCAAGCGTGAGCATGATGAAGTGCATTTATATGACAATGTCAGCATGGAAAGGCCAGAGGGCCTGAGTTCGCAATTCGTGCATGTGGAATCGGATTATCTATTGCTATTGCCAGATGATGATGTTGTCAAGACCGATAAGCCCATCACCATCACCACCGGTAAATCGACATCGACCGCAACCGGTATGCTGGCCAATAACTCTACCCAACACCTGGCCCTGTTAAGCAAAGTCCGCATCCTGCTCAAGAAGCGTGAAGCGGTGAATGCAGTTAAAACCAAATAATTGAGAAAGCGATCATCTCCATGACACTTACTAAATTCGGCATTACCCATTTATTCGGCCTGGCCTGCCTGGGCCTGGTCAGTGCAACTGCATATGCAGAAAAAGCCGACAGCAACAAGGAAACCGTCATCGAAGCCGGTTATGGCGAGAGCGATGGCAAGACCAGCGTGCGCAGATTATCCAAGGGTGTCGCCCTGGTGCGTGGCACTCTGAATGTCAAGGCAGAAAATGCCGTCGTCACCGAGGCGCCGAATGGTGATCAATTTGTAGTACTGACTGGTGGCAGCAATCGCAAAGTCACCTTCCGCCAAAAGCGCGATGGCGGACCTGATCTGTGGGTAGATGGCGAAGCTGAACGTGCGGAATACAATCAAAGCACGGAAATCGTCAAATTCTTTTCCAAGGCCAAGGTACGCTATCTGGAAGGCACTAAAGTCACCCAGGAACAGGCTGGCGAATACCTGTCTTATGACAGCAAGAATGAAGTCTTTGTAGGCACTAACTCCACCAGTGGCCAGTTTGTAGAAGGTTCGGGCAGCCTGAAAATCATCTTGCAACCAAAACCAGAAAAACAGGCTAATTAAGATGACAGCACAGTCAGGCAGCACCTTGCTGGTCAAGGGTTTGCAAAAACGTTATGGTGCACGCCAGGTCGTGCGCGATGTTTCCCTGCTATTGAAAAGTGGTGAAGTGGTGGGTTTGCTGGGGCCGAATGGTGCAGGCAAAACCACTTCTTTCTACATGATCGTTGGTCTGGTACCTTCCGATGCTGGCGATATCATTATTGATGATGTCAATATCTCGCAACTGCCCATCCATGAGCGCGCCGTGCTCGGCCTGTCTTACCTTCCGCAGGAAGCATCAGTGTTCCGCAAGTTGACGGTAGAAGACAATATCCGTGCGGTACTGGAATTGCAAAAAGACAGCGATGGCAAATTCCTCGGCAGCAAGAAAATCGAGCAAAGGCTGAATGCCTTGCTGGCAGATTTGCAAATAGAAAAAATACGCGAGAGCCAGGCTTTGTCACTGTCAGGTGGTGAACGCCGCCGCGTCGAGATTGCCCGTGCACTGGCCACCAATCCACGCTTTGTCTTGCTGGATGAGCCCTTTGCCGGCGTTGATCCTATCGCTGTCATCGAAATCCAGCGTATCGTCCGCTTCCTCAAGGAACGCGGCATAGGCGTTTTGATCACCGATCATAATGTGCGCGAAACCCTGGGCATCTGCGATCACGCTTACATCATCAATCAAGGCGCGGTACTTGCCAGCGGCAAGCCTGACGACATCATACAAAATGAATCTGTACGTCGCGTTTATCTCGGAGAACACTTCCGGATGTGACGGGAATCATCATGAAACAAAGCCTGCAACTACGTACCTCACAACATCTGGCCTTAACGCCGCAATTGCAGCAATCAATACGATTATTGCAGTTATCGACTTTGGAATTGCATCAGGAGCTGGAGACGCTGCTGACCGATAATCCCATGCTGGAACGCGTCGATGATCCACTCGACCATGCGGTTCGCCTGCTGGCCGATGGTGCCATCAATACAACAAGTACCTCGGCTGACGCAGGCATGGAAGCACCTGCGCAAAGAGAAGAAAGCGATAAATCCACCGAGCCAGCCGCTGCCGATGCCGAAACGGTCATCAGCAATGACAGCACCAGCTCCAGCGAAGAAGACTGGGGCTTTGATGATGTGCAGCATGGCAGCAAATCTGGTGATGATGAAGATGGCCGTCCACAACTGGGAGCAGCCCACATCACCCTGCGTGAACATCTACTGGAGCAAATGCGCCTGAACCTGCGTGAGCCGCGTGACCGTGCCCTGGTCGAACTGATGATAGATGCGCTGGACAGCAATGGTTACCTGACTGAAACCCTGGATGAAATACATGCCAGTTTGCCATTGGAACTCTGTGTAGAAGCAGAAGAACTGGCCTTTGCCCTGAATATGCTGCAAAGCTTTGACCCGGCTGGTGTCGGTGCGCGCAGCCCTTCAGAATGCCTGGCCCTGCAAATCAGGCGCATGCCCAAAGTGGCTTTTGTCACACGCAGACTGGCATTGCAAATTGTTGAAACACAACTGGCTTTATTTGCACAAAGAGACTTCACCAAACTCAAGAAAATTCTCGACTGCGATGATGAAGATTTGCGCGATGCACAAACCATCATACGCCTGTGCCAGCCACGGCCTGGCATTGCCTTTGCCGCCGATGAATCAGATTATGTGGTGCCGGATGTGATCGTCAGAAAGTCTGGCAATGGCTGGCAAGTCATGCTGAATCAGGATGTCATGCCCAGGCTGCGAGTCAGCAGCGTGTATGCCAATATCATGAAGCAAAACCGTGGTGAAGCTGGCCTGGGTGCGCAATTGCAGGAAGCCCGCTGGCTCATCAAAAATATGCGGCAACGCTTTGACACTATTTTGCGCGTTGCACAAGCGATAGTTGAAAGGCAACGCAATTTTTTCACCCATGGTGCCGTTGCCATGCGACCCCTTGTTTTGCGCGAAATTGCTGATACACTAGGATTACACGAGAGCACTATCTCACGTGTGACAACCCAAAAATACATGTTGACCCCACATGGCATGTTTGAGTTGAAGTACTTTTTCGGCAGCCATGTCGCGACGGAAACAGGGGGTGAAGCATCTTCCACCGCGATACGTGCACTCATCAAGCAGTTGATAGGAGCAGAAGACCAGAAAAGCCCACTCTCTGATAGCAAAATTGCAGACATGCTGG
This sequence comes from Undibacterium sp. Di27W, assembly GCF_049340345.1. Lineage (NCBI taxonomy): Bacteria > Pseudomonadati > Pseudomonadota > Betaproteobacteria > Burkholderiales > Oxalobacteraceae > Undibacterium > Undibacterium sp. Di27W. The sequence continues at coordinate 95,408 of NZ_JBMPOS010000012.1, forward strand.
GTGAACAGGGCATGGTAATTGCCCGGCGGACAGTTGCCAAATACCGTGAAGCCCTGAAAATCCCCCCAGTCAGTTTGCGTAAATCTTTGTAAGTAGTCCTTGTAATCACGGTTTGAATTGCTATATATGATTTAGCTCAAGGCAAATAAATGCCAAGAGTGTATCGTTACAGCAAGCAACATCACTATAGGAGCACAGTATGAATCTCACCATCAGTGGACACCACGTCGAAGTAACTCCTGCAATTCGTGAATATGTACATACCAAACTAGAACGTATCAGGCGACATTTCGACCAGGTCATTGATATCGCCGTCATCCTGACGGTGGACAAGCTCCGGGAAAAGGAAAAACGACACAAAGCCGACATTAATTTGCATATCAGCGGTAAAGATATCCACGTTGAAAGTCTGGCGCATGATCTTTATGCAGCAATCGATGCACTGGTAGACAAACTTGATCGCCAGGTCATCAAGCACAAAGATAAAATGCAAGACCATCAGCACGACGCCATCAAGCACATACCTGATCCGGCATCGGCTTCATAAGACCCCGGTCCTTACCCTAACAGGTTGTGGACATCCAAAACAAGGACGCTAAAGGCGTCCTTTTTGTTGGGTGAGTGGTTTTGAAATAAATAATATTTCTCAATCTATTCAGTTGATTGCCATATGGCAATCCGTACACGTATTAACGTCATTCCAGCGTGCTTTTGGCTGGAATCCAGCGGCGTTCGGTGTATGCCACGAAGTTTATTCACGCCAGAATCGTAAGACTTTGCGAGCTGGATTTTGAAATACCTGCATTCGTATTTGAAGATTGCTCGCCGGTGATAGACCGGCGGCTACTCCCTTTTCTTGCTCGCCAAGAAAAGGAAGCAAAAGAAGGCGACCCAGGCGTCGTCGCCCCTGCGGGGTTCCCGTTTATGCAGTACAAAAAATGGGAAGGCCCGAAACTCGCCTGCGGCTCAGACAGCGGTCCTTCTCTTTCCATTTTCTGTACTGCACAAACGGCGCCGACACATGGGAACTGCCGAAAGTCAAAAACAACCCCAAAGTCAAACCCAACGGCAACGAGCATGCCGTCCTTACTCTATTTCCTCATAAACATATACACCCCGTGACGCCCAAGCCTGACAAAGTTAAAATAGCAGCTTCATCCCCTACACTGCATAGTCCATCATGAGCGAATTTGTCCTCACCTCCGTCAAGAACAATATAGGCTATATCACCCTTGACAGACCCAAAGCCTTGAACTCGCTGTCTCTCGATATGGTGCGAGCATTGACGGCGACCTTGCTGGCCTGGCAGGATGATCAAAGTGTGCGTGCCGTGTTTATTCACAGCAGCAGCGAGAAGGCATTTTGTGCTGGTGGGGATATCCGTTTTTTCTATGATGTCGGCACTGCTACTCCGAAAGGTGACTCGGCCCTGCTGGAAGATTTTTTCACAGAAGAATATGCCTTAAATCATTTAATCCATTTCTACCCAAAACCTTATATCGCGCTGATGAATGGCGTCGTCATGGGTGGTGGCATGGGTATCGCCCAGGCAGGGTCAGATTGCCGTTTGCGCATTGTCACTGAGCGTACCAAGATGGCCATGCCGGAAGTGAATATCGGTCTTTTCCCTGATGTCGGCGGTGGTTATTTCCTGTCACGCACTGAGGGTGAAATTGGTACTTACCTGGGACTGACTGGTGAGATCATTACTGCCGCTGATGCTATCTATGCAGGGCTGGCAGATATCTACATCCCCACCGCTGAAATACCAGCATTGATGAATTTGCTCAGCGAAAGCGCGGCCACGGACCTGCACGTGGCAATACGTGATTTCGCAGCTAGCTTTGCAGACCAGGCAAAGCCGGATACCAGCAAACTGGCCGCGCAACATGCGGCCATCAATGACATCTTCGCAGGTAATAGTGTCACTACCATCTGTGAAAAACTGCAGCAAAACAGCAACGAATTCGCCCAGCAAACCCTGGCCACCATGCAAAAGCGCTCACCCTTGCTGATGTCAGTCACACTGGAACAACTGCGCCGCAGTAAGGACATGACAGTATCAGCCTGCCTGCGCATGGAAAGAAATATGGTACGCCATTGCTTCAAGCATGGTGAAGTACTTGAAGGCGTACGTGCCCTGGTGGTAGACAAAGACAATAGTCCACGCTGGTCACCTGCAACATTGGCTGAAGTGACGACAGAGCAGGTGACAGGATTCTTTGCAGAAGCATGGCCTGCTCATGCGCATCCTTTGCGGTATTTGGAAGGGTGATTTAAAAACTGATTTTTTAAGAAAATTAAATCAATTGCCAATACAAAAATTTGCACAAAGGTCGCATTGACGTTGCTTTTGAAGTTGAAGTTGCAGTTGCAGTTGCAGTTGCAGTTGCAGTTGCAGTTGCAGTTGCAGTTGCAGTTGCAGTTGCAGTTGCAGTTGCAGTTGCAGTTGCTATTGATTTTTGCAGTTCCCATGTGTAGCCGCCGTTTGTGCGGTACAGAAAATGGAAAAAGAAATGACCGTTGTTTGAGCCGCAGGCGAGTTTCGGGTATTTCCCATTTTTTGTACTGCACAAACGGGAACCCCCTTTAGGGGGCGGCTACGCCTGGGTCGCCTTCTTTGGCATACCTTTCTTGGCGACGCAAGAAAGGTATGTAGCTGTCGGGCTACCCCCGACCGGCAATCTTAAATGGCGCATAAACGTATTTGAAAAACAGATTCGTAAAATAATGAGAATCTGAAGTTAATGCATTTTACGGTATACAACAAACGTCACTAGATTCCTGCCTACGCAGGATTGACGTTAATAAGATTGCCCTAAAATCCAAGGCTGAGCAGCCTCTTATGCATATCTGCAATCACTTCAACTCAAATGCCTTCTTATCCCCCTTAAACCACCCCGCCAAGCCCGCAATAAACTCCTGCGCCCCATTCCTCTCCGCAGTTTTCAAACCATGGCTGGCGCCCGGAAATTCGACAAACTGAAAATCCTTCTCAGGGTGCTTCAAGAAATAGTCCCGCAAGGCATGCCCCGATTCTATAGGCACACTCTCATCCTTCTCCCCCATCGCCGCCACCATGGGGATATCCAGGCCTGCATATACGCTCAAAGGATCAGTAAACAAACGACCAGACCAGTAGGCATAGGGATGACCAAAGAATTCTTTCCTGAGGCTCTTGCCATTTTTTTTGATGTCAGCATACACATGTAAAAAATAGTCACGTGAAAATGGCTTGGCATAAGGCTCAACACCACGATCAGCAAAGATCAAAAATTCTTCACTTTGTTTCAAACCACCACTACCAGCGGTTGCCAGCCAGCCTATTTTCTCGCTATCCCTGGCGAGGTAAGGCGCAATCGCACCGCCTTCAGAAAAGCCCAGTACGGCAATGGAATGCACTGGCATCTTTTTCAGTTCAGGCTCTTGCTCGATGAACTTTAAATGATCTGACAAGCGTTGATCAAATTTGTCTGCTGCCTGAAATTCTTTACTACATTTGCTGCCGTCGGCATTTTTGATGACACCAGGTTTTTCCAGATAATAGACATTGGCAGTGGCGGGATAACGTTCAAAAAACAGGGGCAAGCGTGTAGCAAAATCATCGCAACCTGAGCCACTGACCAACAGGATGGGCTGGCCAGGAGGTGTTGCGGCAGTATCAGATAAATGATAGTAGCGTCTTGGCTTGCCATCGATTTTTATTGTATGTTCTTGCAGCACTGGCGCTGCCATGCAGGAGGCACTAAAGAGTGTGACCAACACCAGAATCGTAAGGTGGATTTTTGAAGAAATGGAATTCATAGGGATGCCCAATGGTGATCAATGTGAAGCGCGAACCAGCGCAATTCAGCATCGAAAAATATCACAATTCAAGCAAGAATTGATGAGCCAAAATGAAAAAATGGGGAGCAAACTCCCCATTTTTTCACTACATTTTCCACCGAGAATCTGGCATTAATTAGTGCTGCGCACCACCACCCAGATAAGCCGCCTTCACTGCCGGATCATTCTGCAAACTAGTCGCCGGGCCATGCACAGATATCCTGCCATTTTCCAGTACATAACCATAATCAGCCACGGCCAGGGCAGCCGCGGCAAACTGCTCCACCAGCAGCATGGTGGTGCCCTGCTCTTTCAGGCGTACGATGATACGAAAGACTTCATCGACCAATATCGGTGCCAGACCCATGGATGGTTCATCCAGCAAGACCACGTCAGGGTTGAGCATGACTGCCCTCGCCATCGCCAGCATTTGCTGCTCGCCACCAGACAGGGTGCCTGCCAACTGGTTTTTGCGTTCTTTCAAGCGTGGAAACAATTCCATGGCTTTTTGCAGATCACTTTCTATGTCACCGCGCGGACGGCTGCGGGTGAAGCGCGGGAAGGCACCGAGCAAAAGATTATCGGTCACCGACATGGTGGCAAACACGCGCCGGCCTTCTGGCGAATGTGCCAAGCCTGCCCTGGCGATCTTGTGTGAATCGAGGCCGGTAACATCTTTACCGGCCAGTGTCACCTTACCTTCTTTGGGTTTCAACATACCGGAGATGGCGCGCATGGTGGTGGTTTTGCCAGCACCGTTGGAACCTATCAGTGTCACGACTTTACCCTTGGGCACTTCCATGGAAATACCATGCAAGACTTCGACCTTGCCATAGGCTGCATGCAGATTTGAAATGCTTAACATTACTCTCTCCTCAGGCTGCAGTAGTTTCGACGGTTTCAGCAACGCTGCCACCGAGATAGGCTTCAATTACTTTTGGGTCGGCCTGCACTGCCGCCGGTTTGCCTTCTGCAATTTTCTGGCCAAAATCCAGCACAGTCACGGTATCGCAAATCGACATGACCACATCCATATGATGTTCAATGAGGATGATAGTAATACCGTGTTCACGTATCTTGCGGATGATGGCGATCAGGTCCTTGATGTCAGGCGCAGTCAGACCAGCAGCAGGTTCATCGAGCAACAGCAGTTGCGGATTGAGACCCAGTGCGCGACCAATTTCGAGCAGGCGTTGTTTGCCATAAGGCAGATTGCGCGCCTCTTCATTGGCCAGGTCCGCCAGACCAACGAATTGCAGGATGCTGGCAGCACGTGCTCTTGCCAATCGTTCTTCGCGCAGATAGCGTGGCGTATGCAGCATGGCATCACCCACATTACTGCGGAAGGTGCTGTGCAAGCCAACCAGGATGTTTTCTGTTGCTGTCATCTCACCAAACAATTGCACGTTCTGGAAAGTACGTGCCACACCACCCAGAGCAATTGCGGAAGGAGTGCTGCCGGAGATGACTTTGCCGCCAAATTCCACCACGCCATCGGTAGGCTGGTAGATACCGGTCAGCACATTCATCATGGTGCTCTTACCGGAACCGTTGGGGCCGATCAAGCCGTGTACCGTGCCTTTGTTGATTTGCAGATCAACCTGGTTCAGGGCTTTCAGGCCACCGAATTGCATGAGAATTTTCCGGCCTGTCAACAGGACACCAACGCGAGTATCGCTGGCGTTGACAATCGCATTGCCTGCATTGGTCTCTGCGCTTTCTACATTGACGACCAGATGTTGCTGCCCTTTGCCAAGCAAGCTGTTGACGAAGCCAACGATGCCATCTTGCAGGTAGTACACAACAAACAAGGTCATCAAACCGAAGATGGTCAGACGCCAGTCAGTAATGTTTTCCAGCTTGTAAGAGAACAATGCCATGGCCACAGTCGCACCAACGGGTACGATGAGTTCCCTGACTGTCTTGCGCTGTTTGGCGATGGCGGCACCACCGGCAATCACGGCGATGACTGCAGCGACGGTAGCAATCTTGCGGAACAGTTCTATATCAGCCAGCAGCGATGGCAACATCACGACAATCAAAGCACCCAGCAATGAACCAGTACGGGTCTTGCGCCCGCCCATGATGACTGCCAGCAGGAACATGATGGTCAGTTCAAAGTTGTAGGTATTCGGTGAAATATATTCTTCCGAATACGCATACAGGCTGCCTGCCAGACCAGCCAGTGCCGCACTGATGACAAAGGCAATCACTTTGTACTTGTAAACTGACACGCCCATACAGTCAGACGCGATCGGGCTGTCACGCAAGGCCTGGAAAGCACGGCCATAGTGAGAGCGTAAAACACGATGCACCACGATCAGCGCCAGCACCAGCATGATAGCAACCAGATAGAAGAAACCAACTTCACCGAGCTTTTGTCCAAAGATCACAGGCTTGGTGAGTTTGATGCCCATCGGCCCTTCAGTCAGGAAACTCATTTCATTGATGAGAATCTGGATGATGGTACCAAAGGCCAGTGTCACCATGGCCAGGTAAGGACCAGTCACACGCAGCGCAGGGAGGGCCAGCAAGGCACCAAATACGGCCGTGACGGCGATACTGCAGGGGATGGCGACGAATACCGACATGCCTAGCTTGAACACCAGCACGCCCGTTGTATAGGAGCCTATGCCAAACAAACCGGCATGACCGAGTGAAACCTGGCCAGTGTAACCAACCACAATGTCCAGACCAAACAGCAGGATGGCGTAGATCAGTATGGTTTCAACCAAATGGAGGTAATAGGGATTGTGCATTATCACCGGGAACAGGCCCAGAGCAGCAATTCCAGCGATGGAAACGAGTAGGGTCTTTTTATTCATCATCCGGCCTCATACTTTCTTGATGGCAGTTTTGCCAAACAAACCTGCCGGTTTGACCGCCAATACCAGTAACAGCAACACCAGGCCTGGGACCTCTTTGTAGCCTGTGGAGATATAAAAACCTGTCAGTGTTTCTGCCACACCCAAGATAAGACCACCGACGATAGCACCCACACCAGAGGTCAAACCTCCAATAATCGCCACAGCAAATGCCTTCAGACCCAGGGCAGAACCCATGGTGGCCCCTGTCAGTGTCAACGGAGCCACCAACACACCTGCAAACGCCGCTGTGGCCGATGACAATGCATAAGAGAAGGTGATGACCATGCTGGTATTGATACCCATCAAGCCAGCTGCGTCCCTGTCGTTGGAAGTGGCAACCACGGCCTTGCCATAGATGGATTTGCGGTTAAAAAATTCCACTGCCAGCATCATGGCCAGCGCCCCTAACACCACCACCACTTGCATGGCCTGTACCTTGACACCGAAAACCTCGAAGGGTGCAGCCGACAAAGGGGAAGGGAAGGTCAGGTCATCCTTACCCCAAATATTTTCTGCCACATTTTTAAAAATGATGGCAAGTGCAATCGTAGACATGATCCAACCAAATTCTGATTTGATCTTGATGGCAGGACGCACGCCTATCCATTCAACCAAGGTGCCCTGCAGCGCACCAAAGACGATAACGATGGGTATCATCAACCAATAATTCATATATGGACCACCATGCACATTGCCAACGACGCTCAGGCCCACCAGGGCACCAAGCATGAGAGCTTCACCCTGGCCAAAATTCAAGGTACCTGAAGTAGCGAATGTGAGTTGATAGCCGAACGCGATGACAGCATAAATCATCCCCAGGGCAATGCCGCTGAAGACGAGCTGAAGTAAAATTTCCATTTTGTCTCACCCATGGAGTGCAGCCTGTCACGACTATCCACATACGGTCGATAGCCTGCAGCTGTTTATCTGAAAACAGCCCAGCCACTGCATATAGATGACGCAGCTGGGCTAAGAGCGAATACTGAGTGCCTGCCCTTATTTGGCCTGGACGATATGCCCGGCTTTGGCTTCACCCATGACAGGAATGCCAGGCTTGATGGCTTCATGGTCGTCATGCGTGAATGGTTTGTTATAAGTGGTGACTACACCTTCGATTTTTTCATTCAGGTTTTCCAGTGCTTCACGCACTTTCACACCGTCAGTAGTTCCTGCCTGTTTGAATGCAGCAGCGAGCAAATAAATGGAATCATAGCCTTGAGCTGCTGAGACAGCAGAAGGCATGCGCTCTACCTTATATGCTTTCTGATAAGCCTCGATAAAGGCCTTGCGTTTTGGTGTATTCGGGTCTTGGATGAAGGTTTGCGGCATCATGGCACCGTCACCGTTTTTGCCAGCATTATCAAGGAAATTCCCCATGGACAAAGTCCAACTGCCTATCATAGGAACTTTCCAGCCCAGTTTTTCCATGCCATTGGCAATCTGTGCCAACTCAGGACCTATGCCATAAGTCAGAATGACTTGCGCACCACCTTGTTTGGCCTTCAGCAACTGAGGTGTCATATCCACGTCTTTGACATTGAATTTTTCTACCGCAACTGGCTTGATGCCTTTTGCACTCAATACTTTTTCGAGATCCTCTCGGCCAAGCTGACCGTAATTTGATGAATCAGCAAGGATGGCGACTTTTGTAAATTTTTGCTTGGTGACAGCTTCTTCAACAATCATTGCAGACTGTATGACATCGCTGGCAGCAATACGGAAAACGTAGTTATCCTTGTGCTCTGGCGCAGCAAATTGCTTGGTAATCACACTGCCTGTCGCCACATTATTCATTACCGGTATTTTGGCGTCCTGGTAAAAACGCTGGGATGCCAGCGCTACGCCAGTATTGATATAACCTACGGTAGCAGATACTTTTTCCTTGTTGATAAGCTCTTGCGCTACCTGCACACCGCGCTCATTTTTTGCCTCATCATCGCGCTCTACCAATTGCAATTGGCGGCCCAATACGCCCCCCTTGGCATTAATTTCGCTAACTGCAAGTCGGACACCGTCGCGCATGGAAACACCCATCGGTGCTGAACCAGCAGTAAAAGGACCGGCGACACCAATCTTGATCGGCTCTGCTGCATTACTGGCAGCAGCCAGACCCAGAACGATGGATGCGACTAGGGTTTTGACTTTGTATGACATCTTTGTCTCCTGATTTTTTATAAGAGTACTTCAAAAAATTAAATTCATGAATTACCCCGCTAAATTAACAGGAAATGGAAAAAAACTCAGCCTCCGTTCTACTTAAGTAATACTACGCAAAAGTGGAGGCAAGCAGTAATCTGGCAGGTATATCCGGGGAAAACGGCCTTGTGTAGCAAGGCTTTTGATAGAAAGCAGGGTTTTAAGGCAGGTAAAAACACACCTAAAATTATGACAGAGAGAAACTCTTTCGGCGATGGGATGAAAGAATTTCATCGATACCGGTGCAGATTAGTGATTTTTTGGTAGAACTGCTGCAAAAAAGCAGCATTTTTAATTTCCAAAGAATTCCATGGCCAATGCAATGCGGCCCACTAGCACAGGCAAGGCAATATTGTGCCTTGCCTGCACCTGGCATTTTATTTCAGCAAACTAAAGACTTTGCTGATGGCTTTGCTGCCAGCGCCCAGCGGATCCTGGCGTATGGATTTCTCTTCTTCAGCGATCATCAAAAACAAGGCATCCATGGCTTTTTGGGTGACATAGCCTTCTACTGTGGCTTCTTGCTGGGACACTGCGCCAAATTTTTGTGCCTGGCTCATGATGCCATTGTATTTGGCGGACAGACCAGCCTTGTCGGTCACGCCTTTAACCATGGGCAGGAATTTCGCACTGAGAGGAGCGGAAGTTTTTTCCTTGAAGAAATCGGTCACTGAAGTCTCGCCACCCGTCAGAATATTCTTGGCATCGGTCAGACTCATGGATTTGACAGCGTTCACCAGCAAGGGTTTAGCCATGGGCACGGCAGCTTCTGCGGCGCGGTTCATGGAAACCACCAGTTCATCAAGTTGCTGACCCTTGCCTGTCATTTGCAAAATCGGGCGGGCTTTTTCCAATATCGAAGGCAGCTGGATTTTGACCTTGTCATTATTGAGGAAACCGCCATCAACACCAAGTTTGCTGACAGCCGCCGCCGATCCTTTATCAAGGGCCGCTTTCAAACCTGTGCTTGCATCCTGATTACTGAGATCAGAGAAAGAAACTGCATGGGCAGTAGTAGTGGCAGTGGCGACCACGAGCAGGCTGCTGGCTAACAGCAGGCGGGCAAATAAAGTTGAAATGGATGGCATGGCTTTCTCCTGATAAAGAGTTGATATTCTATACAAAGCCTGCTGTATTTCCTGGCTTTTGAAAGTACAAATTATGTAAATCCGATAATGCCTGGCATCGTCAGTAGGAACTCAGAAGATACTGGGTAGCCAATTCAGTCGTCGCAACTAGACTTCATCCACTATATAGAGACGCCTGTGTTCACGCATGGCAAAGCGGTCTGTCATGCCTGCAATATAGTCGGCGATTTTTCTGACTTGTATTTGCTGCTGCTCTGCGCTGTCCAGTTTGCGGACCTGATAATCCGTAGGCAGCAGATTTGGTTCTGCGTACAGGGCATCAAATAATTCGGTGATGGTGCGCCTGGCCTTAAAGGTCATGCGATTGACCTGGTAATGGCGGTACAGGTTTTCAAACAAAAACTGTTTCAAGTCTTGTGCTTCACGGTAGATGCTTTCTGAAAAAGCGATCATTCTTTCCATATTGCGCACCTCATCGACTGAAGCAGGCTGGCAATCCCTGATCTTTTGCGCTGAAGTCTCAATCAAGTCAACAATCAGGGTATTGATCATGCGCCGTATGGTTTCGGCGACACCACGGCGGCCACTGATGCCTGGATAAGTCGCATCGACAATCGCGCGATGGCGTCCATAAATATCCAGGTCGAGCAATTGAGATTCCAGCAGCAAACCGGAACGCAGACCATCGTCAATATCGTGATTATTGTAGGCGATGGAATCGGCCAGGTTGGTGACTTGCGCTTCAAGCGTAGGCCGCTGTTTATCAATGAAACGCTGCCCTACATCACCCAGCAACCTGGCGTTCGTGATCGAACAATGTTTGAGTATGCCTTCGCGGGTTTCGTAGGTCAGGTTAAGACCATCAAAAGCGCCATAGCGCTCTTCCAGCTCATCGACCACCCTCAGACTTTGCAGATTATGTTCAAAGCCACCAAAGGGCTTCATGCAGGCATTCAGGGCATCCTGGCCCGCGTGGCCAAAGGGCGTATGGCCAAGATCATGTGCCAGGGATATCGCTTCCACCAGATCTTCGTTGAGGCGCAGATTACGTGCGATCGAGCGACCTATCTGGGCCACTTCCAGGCTATGCGTGAGACGGTTGCGAAACAGGTCGCCTTCATGATTGACGAAGACCTGGGTCTTGTATTCTAGCCGGCGAAAAGCCGTGCTATGGATGATGCGGTCACGGTCACGCTGATATTCGCTACGTGAGGATGATGACTCTTCGGTGTGACGCCGCCCTCGCGAACTGGCAGATTGTGCAGCATAGGGAGCGAGGTGGGCGTCGGTAAACATATTTGTTAATTGCTGATACAGCTACGCAAGGTTTGCAACAACATTTCTTTGGGGACTGTCATGATATGTGCCTGCCCTAGTGGTTTCAACAAGATGAATTTGATTTTACCACCTTCGTTTTTCTTGTCGACTTCCATCAATTCCAGCCAGCGCTCTTCACCAAGATCCGGCGCTACACTGGGCAAGCCAGCGGCTTCTACGACTTGTTTGATGCGAGTCTTGGTGACATAGTCGATAAATCCAAGGCGACAAGACAAATCAGCCGCCATGACCATACCACAGCCTACCGCTTCACCATGCAGCCATTTGCCATAGCCCAGACCGGATTCTATGGCATGGCCAAAGGTATGCCCAAAATTCAGGATGGCGCGCAAACCACCTTCGCGCTCATCCTGGCGCACGATGTCAGCCTTGATTTCACAAGAGCGCAAAATTGCATGTGTCAACGCCTTGGGATCTTTGGCGCGCAAGGCGGACATATTGGTTTCTATCCAGTCAAAAAACACAGGATCAATAATCGCACCATGCTTGATAACTTCTGCCAGACCAGCGGAGAGTTCATTGTCAGGCAGGCTTTGCAGACTGCCTATATCGGCAATCACAGCCTCGGGCTGGTAAAACGCCCCTATCATGTTCTTGCCCAGAGGATGATTGATACCGGTCTTGCCGCCGACCGATGAATCCACTTGCGACAACAGGGTCGTCGGGATTTGCACAAAAGGAATGCCGCGCATATACGCCGAGGCGGCAAAGCCTGTCATATCACCGATGACACCACCACCAAGCGCCAGCAAAGTGGTTTTTCTATCGCATTTATTTTCCAGCAAGGCGTCAAAGATCAGCATCAGGCTGGCCCAGTTCTTTTGCTCTTCGCCATCAGGCAAAACTACGGACAATACTTCTTTGCCAGCCGTGCGCAAAGCCGTTTCCAGCGTTGCCAGATATAAGGGGGCCACCACAGTATTGGTGATGATGACCGTTTTCTTGCCCTTGATTTTAGACTGCAGGAACTGGCTATCAGCTAACAGGGATGCGCCTATGGTGATGGAGTAACTGCGCTCACCGAGATCGACATTCAAGACCGTGTTGGTGCTGGCTGAACTTTGCTCTGACATATTTAATTTGCTATGACTAAGTAGGGCTTCAGGAATGTCGAATAATTTTTCCTGAGCTAATTTATCCAGTACGGATTGCACCAAAAACTGTACATTGGGCCTGCCAGTTTCTATGCTGACATGGGCAACTTCCTGGTAGAGGGGGGCGCGCTGGGATTCCAGCTCTTCGAGTTTTTTGCGCGGATCTGTCGTGCGCAAAAGAGGGCGATTCTTGTCGTGGCGGGTACGCTGCAAGATGCTTTGTATGCCTGCACGCAAATAAATGACAATGCCGCGTTCATGCAAATACTTCCTGCTCTCTGCACTTAACACGGCACCACCACCTGTGGCTAAGACTATATTTTCTTGCCCAGTCAGGTCACGGATCACATCCGCCTCCCGCTGTCGAAAACTAGCCTCGCCTTCAATCTCAAAAATCACGGGAATCGAGACACCGGTACGGGCCTCGATTTCGTGATCAGTATCAATGAAACGCTTATTGAGTTTTTTTGCCAGGGCCCGGCCAACCGTGGTTTTGCCGGAGCCCATCAGGCCTACGAGAAAAATATTCTTCAAAACTGTTTACCTGGCTTAAGACTTTTGCTGAACTCTCCAGAGCTTGCGGCTCTGGAGAATATAACTGGTTCGAAGCAAATAAACAGCTATTGTGTAGAAATTTTCCGCTTCAGGCAAACCTGTCTCAACTATTAACAGCCAGCAGCACCATTCGTGTCACGGACAGTCATTACACTGGTTGCTGATGTATTCACTACATCCTTGACTGTGATCGTTACCGGTGTATTGGCAGCGACACAGCGTGTACCTTGCGTACCCAGGCTGACAGTCACGGTACGTCCGGTGAAAGTCAAAGGATTAGCTGGGTCAATGTTAGTCCCCACTACTGACGATAACAAAGTATTGTTCGTGAACACCTGGAACGGTGGGTTACCACCGGAGATGGACAAGGAAATGGACGAGTTATTTGTCTCATCAATAGTCCATGTCGTTGGTGTCAGGAACATGCCCGGTCCGCCAACAGCGACAGTAATGGCAACCGTAATAACCTTACCTTTAGCATCTGTAACAACAATAGTTGCCGTACCTATAGTCGACATGAAAGCCGAAACTACACCAGGTGCATTCAGAATAGAACCATTTGTAATACTTGCAACACTATTATTGCTAGACACTGCATTGTAAGGTGCGCTGCCACCGTCTATGCGAATGTAAATCGTGTCGCCAGGAACAGCTGAAACGGTCGTAGGGGCTACGGACAAATCTGAATTTGTTCCAGAAATCACATTGGCAGTAACACTAATTGGTGTACCAACGCTATCCACGAGTCGAATTGTTGCCGTACCTGGACCAACCGCAGTCACAGTCATTGCATTACCAACTACGGCTACCGTCACTACTTTTACATCACTGCTGGTTGCCGCATAAGGAGCAGTACCACCACCGATGTTATAAACAGGAGCAGAGCCAGGACCCAAATTAATGGTGGAAGGTGCAGTTGTATACAAACCAACGACTGCGCCAGAACCTACGCTAACGGCAATAGTGACTGGTATACCAGCAGAATCTTTCACAACAACGTTGGCATTACCGGTAGCAACACCAGTGATCGTGAAAGTATTATCTGCATTCAGGTTGACTGATGCAATTGTCGTATTGCTGCTAGTAATAGAATAAGGTCCTGAACCACCACCGATTTGGTAGCTAGGGCTGGAACCTACGGCAATAGTAACTGCTGCTGGCGCTGTCGTGAAGACAGCATTAGCGGCACCCGACCCCAGAGTGACGGTAAGAGGAATCGTTGTGCCTGCACTGTCGCGCAAAATGACATTTGCCTGACCAGAAATAATACCTTTCAAAGTCAAGGTATTGCCAGAGATAGACGCGGTTGCGACTGCGGTATTGCTACTTGTGGCCGTGTATGGCGCAACACCACCACCAACCACATAGGTTCCTGTGCCATTAGCAGTCAAAGTGATCGCCGACGGTGCCGTAGTGTAGAACTTTACAGCAGAACCCACCGTTAAATTGATACTGACTGTTTTACCCGCAGTATCTTTGACAACAACAGTCGTGGTACCAACTGCTACACCATTAATAGTGAATTTATTGTCATTGATACCAACCGTTGCCACTTGAGTGTTACCACTAGTCACGGAATACACCTGGCTACCACCACCGATTGTAAAAGTCGGGCTGGATGCGCCTACACCAACTGTCAAATCTGGTGGTGCAGTTGTGAATAAGTCTATAGCTGTACCTACTGTCACGTTAATATTTACTATGCCTATCGTAGCGTCACGAACGACAATTTTTGCCGTACCTATGCTCAAACCTGTAATAGTCAGTTTTGTTCCTGATATCGACGCAGTGGCAACAGCAACATTGCTGCTTCCAACTGTATAAGGAGCTTGACCACCAATTACGGTATAAGTCACAGCCGCATTGACGCCTACGTTGATATCTGTAAATGCCGTAGTTGCCAAGGCATCTACCGTACCCACAGTTACAGGGATAGTAACAATGCCGCCTATGGAATCACGTATTGATATAGTAGCACTACCGCCACGAACACCAACGACTACAAAGCGATTACCTGCGAATATCACGTCTGCGACGGCGGCATTGCTGGTTGTAACATTGTAGATAAGACTACCGCCACCTATGGTGTATTCAGATGACTGCGCGCCTACACCAACAACGATCAATCCTGGTGCAGAAGAGAACAATTGCAGTCCGGAGCCTATCGTGACGTCTATGGTCACTGTTGAACCAGCGGCATCTCTGACAGTAACAGTTGCGCTACCACCGCCGCCACCTGTAATACTCAAAGTTTTGTCTACAACTGTAACAATTGCAGCAGAGTTGCTACTAGTCGCAGAATAATTGGGTGCACCGCCACCGATAGTAAAGGTTTGCGTTGTACCTGGAGTGATAGTTATTTTATCAGAGGCAGATGTAAACAACTTGGCACCACCGCTGGTATTACCAGGGGAGCCACCGCCGCCACCACAGGCCGTCAGGCCTATCATTAAAATCAGCACGAATAAACCGCGTATATACTTCATCATGAAACACCTATATTTTTTACAAACTCAGAAAATCGGTCTGCCATAAGCTGGCACGCATATCAAGCACTCTTCATTATTTAACACTAAATTTCTCGGCAATAATTTTAGGAGTGATAAAAATCAATAATTCAGTCTTGTCATTGGTACGGCCTGTAGATTTAAACAGATTACCAAACAAGGGCAGGTCACCAAAGAACGGCACTTTTGTTACATTGTCACGTTCAGTTTGCTGGAAAATCCCACCCAGAACAACCGTGCCACCATTTTCAACCAGGACTATGGTTTTTACTTCTTTAGTATCGATTGCAAAACCAGCACGTGTTTCTTGACCGACGCTGTCTTTATGCACATCCACATCCAGAATAACATTACCATCTGGCGTAATCTGAGGGGTTACTTCCAGCCTCAAAGACGCTTTACGGAAAATAATAGATGTTGCGCCACTAGAAGTAGCTACTTGATATGGTAATTCTGTACCCTGCTCTATGGATGCCTTCAACTGGTCGGCAGTCACAACCCTGGGGCTAGACACGATTTTACCCTTACCATCAGCTTCCAGTGCAGATAACTCCAGATTCAGGAAGCGATTTGCAGCTGAAGAAAACAAACTCACTGCCAGGCTACCGGCGTTTAAACCATTGATACCTGCCGCAGGTAAATTCACGAACTGTGTATTTGGAATAAAACTTTGATCTGTAAGTTTTGCTTGCAGTGTTTGCTCACCGACACCAAGATAATTACCAGTCAAAGCGACGCGTTGATTGCCAGACACCTGATAACCGGCGTTACCACCGCTGAGTCCACGTGTATCAATAAAGCCAAGTTTGGCACCAAGATTTTTACTGAATTTATCATCAGCCTCCACAATCCTGGCTTCTATCAAAACCTGCCTCGATGCAATGTCAGTTTTGGCGATTAATTTGCGTACTTCCTCGAGTTTGGAAGCAATATCAGTAACAAATAATTGATTAGTACGCGGTTCTATCACTGCACTACCACGTTTTGACAATATTCTGTTGTTAGCGCTACCACCTTCTATACCAAACACCAATTTGAAAGACTCCGCCTTTTGATAGTTAAGCTGGAATGATTCTGTTTTCAGTGGCTCCAAATCTGCGATTTGCGCTTTTTGCTCAAGTTCCAGTTTTTCTTTGGTCAGCAACTCTTCCTTGGGCGCAATCCAGATGACAGAACCATTTTTACGCATGTCCAGTCCTTTGGATTGCATAATGATATCCAGCGCCTGATCCCAAGGTACATCTTTCAATCTCAGCGTAATCGTGCCACTCACAGTATCACTGGCAATAATATTCAAGCTGCTGACCTCAGCAATAATTTGCAAGATGGCGCGGACTTCAATATTCTGGAAATTAAAGGACAGACGTTCACCGCGATAACCCTGCGTACCCTGGGTCAGTTTGTTTGGATCTTCCTTGATAGGTTTGACTTCGATCACAAATTGCGTATCACTTTGATAGGCGCTATGCTCCCACAAACCGGTAGGTTCAATCACCATATGTACGTTTTCGCCAGACGGTGTGGTGGTAATGAGCTGCACTGGTGAGCCATAGTCAGCAACATCAAGCCTGCTACGCAGTTTTTCTGGCAGACCGACCTTGAGGAAATCAACGATGATTTTTTGCCCTTGCTGACGAATATCAACGGCGACTTGCTCCAATGGCAAATCAATAACAATTCTACCTTCACCAGCGCTACCACGACGGAAATCAATATCTCTCAAGAAACGTTTCCCGACTACAGCTGGCTGTACATTGGTAGGCAAACCTTGAGAATTAACTGCAGTTGCAACACCACCGGAAGCATCAATAGTCACAATCAGTGAATTACCGTCTATGGCAGTGGCGTAGTTGAGGGATTTATTCAAATTGAATATCAGGCGTGAGCGACCAGTGGCCTCTATCAAATTGATAGCGCGCAAATCACCCATATTCATTTCAAAAGAGGTTTTGCCAGTATTGTTGCTGACATCAGCAAAATCAATGGCAATTCTGGCAGGATTGGCAATCGCAAATCCCACAGGCAGTTTTTGCAAAGGCTGCTTCATGGTGATTTTCACTATGATATTGGCGCCTTGCTGATTTGCCGTCAAAGACTCAATGGAATTTGTCTGCGCAAATGCCGCACCACAAAAACTGAGTAAAGCAAATAAAATAAATTTAACCACTTTGGCGCCCCTTTTACTTGTATTTATCAACGCATTCATTTCTTTGCCTCCTGCAACTCTAACTTGGCTTCACGCTCAGCCCAATCACCTGCGGCATCCTGTACGGTTTCCTTGATACCGATTTCATTCTCGGAAATTTTGATGATCATCCCCAGGTTTTGCCCTATATATGCGCCCAGCTTGACCTGATATACCGTCTTGTCGACCTGAACCAGACCATAGACCATTTTGTTTTTTTCTATCGTACCAACCATTTTCAGGCTGTCCATGGGATAAGATTCCAAGGCTTCCCTTGTTCTGGTTAAATCCGGAGCCTTGATACCGTTGCCAGACTGCGCCCTCAAGCGAGCTAGAACCACCAGCAACTTGGCTGGATCAAATGGTTCTATATCCCCCTTGCCACCATAAGAAAATGGGGTATATACCTTGGGCGGACTCAATTTTGGAATGACTGCCTTTGCCTGTTTTTGCTCTGCAGCCATCCAGGCCTTTAACTCAGTCTCTTCTGAATCTCCACAGGCAGACAAAGACAGCGCCAACATCACATAAATGATCGGCCTAACGAGGACTTTCATCATTTCTTAGGCTCCTTTTTCTTTTTATCAGCCTGATCCAGAACTTCATCCCTGTTCAGATAACGGAAAGTTTTTGCAGTCACATCCAATGACAGCCCACCCTCTTTCAATGCAATGATGTTGAGATTATTTAAGGTAACAATCCTCGGCAATTTTGCTATATCAGCTACAAATTGCCCCAAATCATGATAACTACCTTGAATCTTGATCGCGATAGGCAGCTCGGCATAATAATCTTTGACAGCAGGTGATCCTGGTTTAAAAGAATCAAATTGCAATCCACGTCCGGTACCTGCCTGATTAATATCAGCGAGCAAAGCAGCCATTTCAGCCTGACTTGGCAATTGCTTTTCCATAGTAGCAACATATTGCTGAACCAACTTGCGCTGCTCTTTCAGAGCATCAAGATTAATTGCCTGTTGCAACTTGCCTTTATACTCATCCCTGAGCTTGAGTTCTTCAGCCTGCCCTTTTTCTATGGCCAGTTGCTGGTCACTCCATTGTATGTACCAGCCTAAAAATATGACAACCAAAAACACACCAATTGCAGACGCCATACGCGGTGCAATAGGCCAAAGACCAGGATGAAGCCCGTTCAGGTCTCGAAATTGGCCACTGATAGAGTCACCAATTTCATTCAGATTAATCGCCATTTACAATCTTCCGTTGTATTGCATATCATTACGCGCTAAGGCGCACCAGGTTTCTTAGCTGTCTCACCAGCTTGGGAAGCTATATCTTCTTTTTCACGAGGGCGTCGAATACTCACGTTCACCTGAAAATCAGATACTTTTTTAGCATCTTTGGCAGCGCCCAAAACGGCAGAACTGATGCCATCAAGATCAGGCTTGTACATCCAGTCAGATTTGGTACCAAGATTTCTGATAAATTCAGCAACCCTGTCCTGAGATTGGGCATAACCAGTCAACACTACTCTTTGCCCCTCTTGCTTCAGCGTACGTAAATACACACCTTCAGGTGTTAATTTAACCAGCTCATCAAGCAGGTACACCGGCTGATTCCTGTCACCCTGCAAATCTTCTACCGCTTGCTGACGCGCTTTCAAACCATCAATTTCCTGCCTGAGCGTGGCAATTTCCTTGATACGCTCATCGAGTTTGACTATTTCATTTTTTATGAAAGTATTCTTGTCAGTTTGCGTACCCAGCTCCCGCGAGAAATAGGCGCTGACAACCACAACAATAAGCGCGCCAACAATGGCAGACAAAAGCAAGAGTCCATAAAAGTCGCTTTTTAACTGCTTGCGCTTTTCTTCCCTGTGCGGCAGAAGATTAATCTTGATCATTAGCCAAATCTCCGTAATGCCAGACCACAGGCAACCATGAATGCCGGAGCATCATTGCGTAAAGCTTTCTCATTCACGCTCGAACCTAATTCCATACCCTTGAAAGGACTGATGACCGCGGTGGAAATCTTGGTGCGTTCAGCAATGATATCAACCAGTCCAGGAATGACTGCACAGCCGCCGGACAGATAAATCTGATCAACCCGTGTATATGGGGTAGATGTAAAAAAGAATTGTATGGCACGCGTCACTTCCAGGGCTGCACTTTCCAGGAAGGGTTCCAGCAATTCCATTTCATAGGTATCAGGCAAATCACCATTTTTCTTTTTCTGTTCAGCTTCTTCTGCTGACATACCATAATTTCTGACGATGTCCTGAGTCAGCTGAGCGCCACCAAATTGTTGTTCGCGCTCATAAATGACTTCACCATTTAATATGATAAAGATATAAGTGCGCTTGGAACCTATTTGGAAAACTGCATAAATCTGATCCTTGCCGCCACTGGCTTGCTGATCAATCAGACGTGACACGGCAGCACGCGCAGCATAGGATTCAATATCCATGACTTTGGCTTGCAAACCCGCTGCCTGTATGGTGGCTACGCGATCTTCAATTTTTTCTTTTCTAGACGCAGCAAGCATCACTTCTATATCTTCTTCCGCATTGGCCGCCGGTCCCAGCACACAGAAATCCAGGCTAACTTCATCCATGGAAAACGGTATGTACTGACTAGCCTCAGACTCAACTTGCACTTCCAGTGCTTGTTCGCTCAAGGTTCCGGCGAGTATGATTTTTTTAGTAATGACGGCGGATGCCGGCATTGCCATTGCCACGTTCTTTGCCGAGGTTCCGCTTTTCTTGACGAGTTTGCGGATTGCCTCGGTCACTTGTTCAATATTCTCGATATTGCCATCCAGTACCGCGCCTTTCGGCAGTGGTTCTGAGGCATAGCGCTCAAGTCGATACGACTTGTTGCTTCCTTCCGAAAGTTCAACAAGTTTGATATCGAGAGAACTGATATCCAGACCAAATAGTGGCGGATTTTTTCTGCCGAGCAACGAAGCCAGATCTAAAGCCAAGAATATCCCCTCACGATTACATCATCATTTCAATTTACACAAAATTACATGTGCGAATCATTCTGTTGCTAAAAATAAATTGTCTTTAAAAACCGCTATTTACGAGACAATTATCCAAGCTTACATGAAATCCTAGCAATAAGACTGGCATTGGTAAAGCAATTTCCACGCAGCACTACCCCTATGCGTTGCCAAATATCCACGTGCATCAAGAATATTCTGAAAATTTGCTTACAAATCCGTCTATCTGCTGGCCGTCTCATGCTTGCCGAAGGCGGCTATAATGTCCGCTGCCTTATTTACAATTAGCCGCTATGTCAGAACAAAATAAAGAGCCCGACAATCTTCCTGAGCCACAAAAACGCTCTGCAGGAAAGCTTTTGGCCCGCATTGTACTCGGAACTACGGGTGTTTTATTCGGATTAGTTGTAGCAGGAGTATTAATTGTGGGTTTTGCGCTCACCATGGCCTATCCAAATTTGCCAGAACTGGACTCCATTACCAGCTACCGTCCCAAAATGCCACTGCGAGTTTTTTCGGCTGACAATATGCTCATCGCCGAGTTTGGCGAAGAAAGACGGAATGTCGTGCGCTTCAAGGATATTCCTGAAATCATGAAAAAAGCCGTGCTGGCGATTGAGGATGACCGTTTTTATGAACATGGCGGCGTTGATTATCAGGGTATCACCCGTGCCACCCTGCACAATCTGACTGGCGGCGCGAAACAGGGCGCATCGACCATTACCCAGCAGGTTGCCCGCAATTTTTTCCTGTCCAGCGAGCAAACTTTCAAACGCAAGATTTATGAAATCCTGCTTGCCTGGAAGATAGAACAAAACCTCAGCAAAGACCAGATTCTCGAAGTCTATATGAACCAGATTTATCTGGGTCAGCGTGCGTATGGCTTTTCCTCGGCCGCGCAAATTTATTTCGGCAAGGACTTGAAAGACATTACCATTGCCGAAGCCGCCATGCTGGCTGGCTTGCCTAAAGCACCATCTGCCTATAATCCGGTGGCCAACCCCAAGCGTGCCACTGTCAGGCAACAATACATCCTGCAGAGGATGCGCAATCTGGGCTACATCACCGAAGCGCAATACGAACAAGCCAAGAATGAAGAACTCAGGACCAAGACCGACAGCAGCGAATTTGGCATCCATGCAGAATACGTGGCAGAAATGGCGCGCCAACTGGTGTATGAGCAATTCAAGGAAGAAACCTATACCCGCGGCCTGAATGTGTATACCACCATCACCAAGGCCGACCAGGACACCGCCTATCTGGCCCTGCGTCGTGGTGTCATGGATTATGAGAAGCGCCATGGCTATCGCGGACCAGAAGCCATCATCGCCATACCCGATGGCAAGGAAGCTGCTGAGGACGCCATAGAAAAAGAACTGGCCGAGCACTCGGACAGTGATGACTTGCAAGTGGCGATGGTACTGGAAGCGACGCCCAAGCTGGTGCGCGCCGTCTTGTCTTCTGGCGAAGAAATCCGTATTGAAGACACTGGCCTGACGTTTGCTGCCAGCGGCCTGTCTGCAAAAACACCCGCCAACAAACGCATACAGCGTGGCGCGGTGATACGCGTGGTACTGGAAGGCAAGAGCTGGGCCATCACGCAAATGCCGGAGGTGCAGTCTGCCTTTGTTGCAGCCAATACCACGGATGGTGCCATACGTGCTCTGGTCGGTGGCTTTGATTACAACCTGAATAAATTCAATCACGTTACCCAGGCCTGGCGCCAGCCTGGCTCCAGCTTCAAGCCCTTTATTTATTCGGCTTCACTGGAAAAAGGTTTATCCCCTTCCACCATCATCAATGATGAGCCGATCAGCTTTGATGCTGGCCAGACTGGTGGTCAGTCCTGGGAGCCAAAGAATTATGATGGCAAGTATGAAGGCCCAATGACCATGCGTCGCGGCCTGACCAAGTCCAAGAACATGATCTCCATACGTATCCTGCACAAGATAGGTGCCAAATATGGCCAGGAATATACCAATCGCTTTGGCTTTCTGCCTGAGAAAAACCCGCCCTATCTGACCCTCGCTCTAGGTGCAGGTGCGGTCACGCCACTGCAAATGGCAGGTGCCTATGCAGTGTTTGCAAATGGCGGCTACAAAGTGAACCCTTACCTGATTTCCAAGATCACCGATAGCAATGGCCAGGTGCTGGTGCAAACCAAACCCGACATGGCAGGCGATGAAGTCAACCGCGTCATCGATGAACGCAATGCCTTCATGATGGATAGCATGATGCGCGACGTCGTCAAAATGGGGACGGCAACCAAGGCCCTGATCCTGAAACGCCCGGATATCGCTGGCAAGACCGGCACCACCAATGACTCTTTTGACGCCTGGTTTGCCGGGTATCAATCCAAGGTCGTCGGCATTGCCTGGATAGGCTTTGATCAACCGAAAAACCTCGGTAACAAGGAAACCGGTGGCGGTCTGGCCTTGCCTATCTGGATTACTTATATGCAAAAAATCCTGAAGGATTTCCCTATCGAAGAAAGGCCAGTACCTAAAGGCATACTGGCGATAGACGGTGATTATTATTATGCCGAGAATCCACCGGGCCTGGGTGTGGGTAGCCTGGCACCGCCACCACCACCGGTGAATGTCATCGAAGAATAGCTTTGCTCTTAACGACCTTGCTCTTGCGCCACGCGGGACAAGGTCGCAAATAACTCAGAACCATCGCGGGTATTGAGCCAATGCTGGCCGTCATATTTATAGTGAAAGCCACCACTGCGTGCGGCTACCCACATTTCCTGCATTGGTGCCTGGCTATTGACGATGATTTTTGTATTGGTATCGACAAATTCCACCGTCAGTACATTGCCACTGCGGCTGCACTCGACATCGTATTCATCGTTTTCAAAGGCTTGTTCAAATAATTCCTCTACTTGTCGCAAGCAAGTATCGGCCAGTATCAGGAATTCGGATTCAGTCATGCTACACTCCAGCGTCTTCATAAGTAAAACGCCATTCTATACGGTGTTCCGGGAATACAAGATGCGCAAACTGATTAGCCTATTTTTCATCATGTCTTTATTGACGGCTTGCGGCCAAAAAGGCCCGCTGGTCATGCCAGCCAAGCCTGCTCCGGTGACGACAAGCAGCGCACCAGCTCACCCCTGATTTTGCGTTGAATTTAACTTTGGATATGCGTTATTTTTGCTCATATCCACATCATCTTCAGGACGCAAGACGATAGGGCTGGCCAGTGCTGGACGACAGCCTTGCACACCCTCAAACAGGGCTGCCATGTTCGCCATGTCTTGTTCACGCTCACCAGTCAGCTCAAGATGATCGACCAGCACCACTTCGCGTTTGACAAAATCAAAGGCAGCACACGCCACAGGCACTTTGGCAGTGGTGGCAATATGATAAAAACCGCTACGCCAATACGGCTTGCGACTACGTGTACCTTCTGGCGTGATAGCCAGCCAGTACCAGTCAGATTGATTGATTTTCTCGGCCAGGCGGGCAATCGCCCCGGTTGATACACCGCGCTCTACCGGCTCACCACCCAGATAGCGCACCAGACGCCCCAGAGTTGCCCCGGTCAAGCCTTCAAACAAGGAAGATTTGGCAATGAAGTGGAAAGGCATGCCTATCGCCAGCTTGGCCAGGATACCCACCACGAAATCCCAGTTGGAAGTGTGTGGATAGATGACGACGACACCACGCGGCCCAGGCAAAGGGCGGTAGCGCACACGCCAGCCAAACATCCCCAGGATACTGACAGCGACACGCTGGGTGCGTGTCGCGACGGTTTTCTTTTCCAGTAAATAGTCATTCATGTTTTATGCGCGCGCGGGTCTGTGCCCGCATTCTTCAAAAACGGGATTATGCCGTGAAGAAATGTGCGTTGTAAAACAAGATCAATGTGCACCCGCAACATGGAATGCAGCCAATATTCAGACTCCTGCAGCGACAGTATCACGCCCGGACCAGCGCCACCATATACGTATCATGAGCAAAGCGGCAACGATGATACCGAACAGCGCAGGCTGGGAAAAATCATGCTTGCCCGCCTTCATCCAGAAATAATGCAGTACTGCCAAAGGTGCGATCAGGTAGATCAATTTATGCAGCCACTGCCAGCGCTTGCCGCCCAGGCGTTTGATCATGCCATTGGTGCTGGTCGCAGCCAGGGGGATCAACAAGACAAAGGCAATAAAACCGATAGTGATAAAGGGACGTTTAATCACATCCTTCCACATTTCTGTCAGATCAAAGAAATGATCAAACCAGAGAAAGGTCATGAAATGCAGGAAGGCATAAAAGAAGGTATACACACCCAGCATGCGGCGGCAACGGATTAGCCATGGCATATGCAAAAGCTTGCGCAAAGGCGTCACAGCCAAAGTCATGCAGAGGAAATACAGGGTCCAGTCGCCAGTATTACGGGTGATGAATTCAACTGGATTTGCCCCCAGCTTGTCGAGAAAGACAAAACTGACCAGCCGCACAAAAGGCAAAAGAGCCAGGATGAACAAAGCTGTCTTGAACCAGGAAACCTGCTTATTGGTGAGCAACATGGGGCGTATATCCTAGAAAAACTTCTTCAAGTCCATGCCAGAATACAGCGACGCCACTTCGCTATAGCCATTGAACATCAGGGTCTTGCGCTTGCGGGCAAACAAACCGTCTTCCCCTATGCGGCGCTCAGTTGCCTGCGACCAGCGCGGGTGATCAACATCCGGGTTCACATTTGAATAAAAGCCGTATTCGCTGGGCGCAGCAATATTCCATGCTGTGCGTGGCTGCTCTTTGACAAAACGGATTTTAACGATGGACTTGGCAGACTTGAAACCATATTTCCATGGCAAGACCATGCGCACAGGTGCACCATTCTGGTTGGGCAAGACTTCGCCATACATACCAAAAGTCAGCAAGGCCAGCGGATGATTAGCCTCATCCATGCGCAAACCTTCTACATAAGGCCACTCCAGCACGGGGCTACGCAAGCCTGGCATTTGCTTTTTGTCTTCAAGCGTGACAAATTCAATATACTTGGCATTGCCCGTAGGCTCGACTTTTTTGATGAGATTGGAGAGTGAATAACCTGTCCAGGGTATCACCATGGACCAGCCTTCAACACAACGCAAACGGTAGATACGTTCTTCCAGTGGAGCCAGCTTCATCAGGCTATCGAGATCCAGGGTCATGGGCTTTTTGACTTCACCCTCTATGCTCACTGTCCAGGGACGTGGCTTGAGTGTGTGAGCAGTCACTGCCGGGTCAGCCTTGTCAGTGCCGAACTCATAAAAATTATTATAGCTAGTGGCATCTTTGTAAGCCGTCTTCTTTTCCACCACAGCATAGGCAGAATTCAGCGTGGCAGCCAGTTTTTGTGCAGCAGGATTTTGGGCAAAAGCGGCGCGATTGGCCATTTCAAACAAGGCTGTGCCAGCTATGGAGCCTACTGCCATCTTGCGGATAAAGTCTCGACGCGCCTCAAACACGGCGCGCGGGGTGATTTCAGAAGAAAAAGGCAGGTCTATGCCATTTGGGCTAGGTTTGATCAGCATGGTGGACTCCGTGGTTGAGACTGGCGCAACAATCATTCGAGATGATCATTACACCCTAGTTTCTCATGAGTCGCGGTTTCCTGCTAATCCTTACACATGTAAATAGGACTAACACAAAATTGTCCCAGCAAGGCTATCGCTTTTAGGAAACATCCCTTATAAGGGATGTTCGTTACGTCGACAGACAACATGTTGTCTGCAACCCCGACTACACCATAGCGACGAAGACAGTACTTCAGTACCGAATTTGCCAAAACAGGAGCTATAACGCAGCTGGGGCGGTTTTGTGTCAGTCCTAAATTTATAACTTGCCGTAGGAGTGAAGACCCGACAAGAACATATTCACGCCCAGGAATGCGAAGGTGGTGACCAACAGACCGACTAAAGCCCACCAGGCAGCAACCTGACCGCGCAGACCTTTCATGAGGCGCATGTGCAACCAGGCCGCATAATTGAGCCAGACTATCAGCGCCCAGGTTTCTTTTGGATCCCAGGACCAATAACCACCCCAGGCATCCGCCGCCCACAAGGCACCAAGGATGGTGGCAATGGTGAAGAAGGCAAAACCAACAGCAATGGCCTTGTACATGACATCATCCAGCACTTCCAGTGCAGGCAAGCGGTCAACCAGATACCCTTTGGACTTGAGCAAATAGGCCACAGACACCATGGCAGCCAATGCAAACGTGCCATAGCCTATGAAATTGGCTGGCACATGAATTTTCATCCACCAGCTTTGCAAGGCTGGCAACAGCGGCTGGATTTCTGCTGCATCACGACTGACGGTGTACCACATCAGGAAACTGACTGCCGCTGTAATGACCAGCATGACAAAAGGCCCCAGTTGGCGAGTGCGGTATTGCTGCTCATAGTACAGATAAAACAAGGCAGTGATCATCGAAAACAGGATGAACACTTCATACAGATTCGATACCGGGATATGGCCAACATCAGTGCCTATCAGATAAGACTCATACCAGCGCACCAGCATGCCGGTAAAACCCATGACCACGGCTGACCAGCACAATATGGAACCAACCGAAGCGCCGAAATCGGAACGGGCGATCAAGCCCCCCCAATAAAACAGAGTGGACAGGATAAACAGGGTACTCATCCACAAAATCGCGGACTGGCTGGATAGCAGATATTTCAGGAAAAATTTCTTGTTCGCCATCTCCAGCGAACCGCCGTACATTTGTATGGCCAGCAGGCTGAGCACCGCCAAAATCAGCATCAGGGTGCGCACTGATTTCCAATGCCAGCCCAGCAAGGCAAAAGTCGGCGCAGCCAGTAAGACTATGCCCTTTTCATAGACATCCATATAACCGCCAACACGGCTCAGGGCGAACAAGGATGCCATGCACAGCACTACGGCATACAGCCAGTCTGCGATCGATAATCGTTTAAAAAAACCCTGATAGGGTGTGTAATTCTGCGTGATTTCCATCATATCTCCCCAGCTGCCAGGCCATCAGGCCATATGCTTCATAGTGTAGTCGATTAAGCTGCGCTTGCCTGCCTCTCAATCTGCTGCTCTGCTTATTTCTCTTGACCTGCTTGGCTAGTCAATTGCCGCAAATGCATTTTCAATTGCTCGAACTCTTTTT
This sequence comes from Undibacterium sp. Di27W, assembly GCF_049340345.1. Classification (NCBI taxonomy): domain Bacteria; kingdom Pseudomonadati; phylum Pseudomonadota; class Betaproteobacteria; order Burkholderiales; family Oxalobacteraceae; genus Undibacterium; species Undibacterium sp. Di27W. The sequence continues at coordinate 123,154 of NZ_JBMPOS010000012.1, forward strand.
CAAAATCCAGCGTCTTTCTTTGCGAACTCAGGGCCATGAGTGCATGTGCACCTGTGCCATCATCCCTGATCCAGATCCACAGGCGGCGCTCACGTATATAGAACATCGAGAACACGCCCAATACCAGGAGCAGGCATCCCAGATAGACCACATTCTTGCCCGGTGAACGCGTCACTTGCAAGACCGTGGCCTTGACCTCTTCAAAACCGGTGAGCTGCAAATACACCGGTGCGCCATAGAAGGCAGAATCAGAGATCGCGCCTATCGCCAATTGCAGGAAGCGTGCGTGCTTTTCATCAAGTTCATAGATGGGCAAGCCCTCTTTTTCCCTGGCGATCATCCACAGTTCCCACATGCTGCCGTTCAATACCTTGATCAAGCCTTCAGCGACCTTGGCTTGTTCTTCCTGCGGGACTTTTTCCAGTTTTTTGGAAATTGCCGGCAAACCAGATATTTTTTCATCGCCGGCAAAAGCATCCAGACTGATCCTGGCGGAGGTTTCCCATAAGCCTTGTTTTTGCGTACTGCCGCCCGGGTTACGCTGGACAGCATGCTCGGCAAAACGGGTCACTGCCATGGCACGTAATTCAGGGTTTTGCACTGCGGCACGCAAACGCATCCAATCCTTGATGCTATCCTCATCATCTGCCGGTATGCGCAGATAGCGGAAGGCATCATTGGGCGAGTCACGCGTGCCTGCCAGTATTACGTAGTCACCGTCAATCTGGACGGGTTGCATATAGTTATGGAATTCTCTGGCCTGGCCGGTTTCATCGCGCAGCTTGTATTGCAAGCTGGGGCCTACATTTTTAAAGTCCTTATTATTCGCATTTTTTGCCGCCGAACCCAGATGCTTGCTCAGGTCTTCTGTCAACTTTTCATTCAAGCTTTGATCGGGATTAACGGCCCTGACATCACTGCCATTGCGGGCCATGTTTTCCACATTAAAAGGACGAAAACCTGACCACTCTATCGTGAAGTCATTGCCATTTCCTGGCTTTAAGGCAGTGCTACCACCGACTTCGCCATTCATGGCAAGGGTGCTGATATCTGGTCCCTGCATGGGATAAGCCTTGACCTGCAGACGACTGCCACCATCCTCAAAACTTGACTGATAAATGGCAACACCCTTGTATATCAAAGGCTCATTAACCTTGATGACAGAAGAAAAAACCTTGCCGGTTTCATGATCAGTCACTTCCACGTCACTGGCAAACAGCTTGGGCATGCCGGTGGAGTAAAAATCGATGGTGAATTTTTTCAGCTTGATGGTGAAAGGCAAGTCTTGTATCAATACCCCATTCGCCTGAGGCAGGATGGCGGTACTGCTGCTAGCCCCCTCGGGTATCATGGTATTGCCACGGAAAGTAGGATTCGCCAGTGAAAGGCGATGTTGCGCAGGTATCTTGGAAATCAGGCCCGCACCTTCATACGGCAGCTTGCCCATGAACCATTGCTGGAAGCGTATGGGCAATTCAGAATCCAGCAAGCCGCCTATGCAGATGATGACGATGGCGCTATGGGCGAATATATAACCCCATTTGTTGGCTGCACCTTGCTTGGCAGCGATCAAGGTCGCGCCTTCTTTTTCCACCAGCTTGAAACGATAGCCAACCCGCGCCAGGTGAGCCAGGATTTGCTCTGTAACCTTGCCCCTGCCATTTGCACTATGCCATTCTGAGCGATGATGGAAATTGCGCAAGGATTGCTCGCGCACATTGTCGCGCCAGCTGCGCATATCCTTGATCATCTTGGGTGCATTGCGTATCACGCATAGCGAGGTCGAGATCACCAGGAAGGTCATGATGAGCAAGAACCACCAGGCAGAATACACGGCATACAAGCCCAGCTTATTGAAAATTTCAAACCAGAAAGGGCCGAACTGATTGACATAATTGGGCATGGGCTCATTTTGCTTGAGCACCGTACCTATGACCGAGGCAATCGCTATCAGTGTCAATAAACTGATGGCAAAGCGCATGGAAGACAGCAACTCCACCCCGTCCGCCAGCCAGGCGCGCCGGGTTTGTAGCTGTATACCACCAGTATCTGCAGGCTGATCGCCTTCTATCTTGTTTTCCATACTCTCTGCTTATTGCTGACTATTGCGGATTAATGCTGATGATTACATTACTTATGAAGTTTGCGCAAAATGCATGTGTCAGATGTTAGAGGAAACATCTCTGTCCAGACGTGTTTTACATCAATATCCGGGCGCAACGAATAGTACACGCTCTACCCAAAAATGGCTGAAACATACTCTTGCGCCTGGGCGAATTGCTATGCGGCATCCATCAAGAAAAAAGGGGATGGCTATTGCCACCCCCCTCCTTCACTACTTATTCTTTTCTATTACTTCAGGCCAGCAATATAGTCAGCTACAGCACGCATTTCATCTTCAGACATTTTCTTGGCAATGCTCATCATCTGCGCACTGTTTTGACGGGCACCTGTGATTTTTGCGCCATCTTTACGAGAACCATTCTGGAAGCCAGTCAATTGAGCAACGGTGTAATCCTGGTGCTGACCAGCGATACGCGGGAACTGTGCTGGCAAACCAGCACCATTCGGGCTATGACAGCCAGCGCAGGCTGGGACATTTTTCTCGGCAATACCACCGCGATAGATTTGTTTGCCCAGTTCTACGATATCTTTATTTTTTGCCGTGCCTGGCTTGGATTTTTGAGTAGACAGGTAAGCTGCAACGTTTTTGATATCATCCGCCGTCATGGCTTTGGCAAATGCTGTCATGATGGCATTTTTGCGTGTATCACCCGTGAAATCTGTCAATTGCTTGACCAGATAGGCATCATGCTGTGCAGACAATTTTGGGTTGGCGCTGATTGTGGAATTACCGGATGCACCATGACAGGATACGCAAGCTGCAATGCCGCGTGCTGCATCACCATTGGTATACAGCGCTTCGCCTTTGACTGGGTCAGCTTTGGCTGGCTTGGCTTCTTCATGCGTATTAGCCAAGGAAGCGAAAGAAGATACCGCCAGGACTGCGACACTGATGGACTTAGTAAACGATAAAAAAGCACGGTTCATTCAAACACCCTGAGACTAAATAATGGAAATCTGCCCTATTGGCGACGCATTTGATGCAATTTGATCTGTAAAAAGAGCTTTTCGGCATCAAGATGCGATCAAAACTGGTAAACAAACATGATTTTAATCGCTGCCCAATACCTAACCCCTTATTGTACAATAGCTTTCAGGCGTTTTTACTGCCTTATGTTGCATTTTTCCATTATTCCTTTCCTCTATGTCTATCCTCTGGCAAGCCCGCTTCTTCACTACGGTGAATCATCTGCGCGATCTCCCGCGCACCCACGTGCCGGAAATTGCTTTCGCTGGCCGCTCCAACGCTGGCAAATCGACTGCAATCAATACCCTGTGCAATCAGAAAAAACTCTGTTTTGCCTCTAAAACACCGGGCCGCACTCAACATATTAATTATTTTTCAATTGGTGGTGCCCACGTAGGGCAACATCGCAAGGATGAAACCAGGGTCGATGAAATTCGCGCCTTACTGGTGGATTTGCCTGGCTACGGCTATGCCGAAGTACCAGGTGCAGCGAAACAACACTGGAACCAGTTACTCGGTGCCTATGTACAAAGACGCACGCAACTGGCGGCCCTGGTCCTGATCATGGATGCCCGTCGCCCGTTTACTGACCTGGATATACAGATGCTGGAATGGTTTGCACCAACTGGCCGTCCCATCCACTGCATATTGACCAAGGCTGACAAGCTTAATCGCAGCGAATGTACCGATGCCTTGCGCAAAGCCAAGGCAGTGCTCGACAGTTACGTAGATGATGAAGGACCGCTCTTCCCTTTCAGCCTGCAATTATTCTCTGCCCTGAAACGCATAGGCATAGAAGAAGCCGATGCCGCAGTGCAACGCCTGGTTGGCCTGGACAGGGAACCCATCGTTGATGCTGTCGATGCTGTCGATGCAGGCGTCGACACAGCGGATGAAACTGCAGAAAATCAGATCAGCAAGCCAGCTGACGCAGAATAAAAAAACCCCGGCAAAGTGTGTTTTTTTGCCGGGGTAATAACACCGTTACGAATAGGGACGCACGGTGCCCGCTCAGGGAGGAGAAGCGGTAGGCGTGGAGTTGATCCAACCTGTGCATTAAGATGTTGCAACTTAAAAAAAGTTTCATTAACCTGCATAAAATTCTTTTCATTGATTTTCATCTGACCATGTCATCCAATAAGCCACCTCACCTGTCTGCCCATTTCCCTGCAATACGTATGCGCCGCATGCGCAAGGATGCGTTTTCCCGCGCGCTCATGCGTGAAAATATAGTGACTGCATCTGATTTGATTTATCCGGTTTTTGTCATTGACGGTGTGAATCAAAGTGAAAAAATTTCATCCATGCCTGGTGTGGAGAGGGTGACGATAGATTTGCTGATGGGCGTGGCCGAAGATTGCGTGGCCCTGGGCATACCGGTACTGGCGTTGTTCCCGGCCATCAACCCGCAACTGAAAACACCAGATGGCATAGAAGCCACCAATCCCAAAGGCTTGATACCACGCGCAGTACGAGAACTGAAAAGCCGTTTCCCTGAACTGGGTGTACTGACTGACGTCGCACTCGACCCTTACACCAGTCACGGCCAGGATGGCTTGATCAATGCAGATGGCTATGTCCTCAATGATGAAACTACGGCCATGCTGGTACGCCAGGCCCTGGTGCAGGCAGAAGCTGGCGTCGACATCGTCGCCCCGAGCGACATGATGGATGGCCGCATAGGCGCGATACGACATGCACTCGAAGCCAACAATTTTATCCACACCCGCATCATGGCTTACTCGGCCAAATATGCCTCGGCCTTTTACGGCCCTTTCCGTGAAGCCGTAGGCTCTGCCGCCAATCTGGGCAAAAGCAATAAAGCGAATTACCAGATGGACCCGGCAAATAGCGATGAAGCCTTGCGCGAAGTGGCGCTGGATCTGGCCGAAGGTGCCGACATGGTCATGGTCAAACCCGGCATGCCTTATCTGGATATCGTGCGCAGGGTCAAGGATGAATTCAAGGTGCCAACCTTTGCCTATCAGGTCAGTGGCGAATATGCGATGATCAAGGCGGCAGCACAAAATGGCTGGCTCGATCATAACAAGACCATGATGGAATCCATGCTGGCATTCAAGCGTGCCGGTGCCGATGGCATACTGACTTATTTCGCCCGTGATGTTGCACGTCTGCTGAAACATACTGGCTGATACCATGCCAACGATGTTGCGTGCTGCCTTCATCTTCATTTTTGCTACGCTGGCCATTGCTGGTGCAGAATGGGGGAAAGAGATAGGCAGCGCGCAATATCTGCATTATATTTTCAAACCGCTGACGACCCTCGCCATCTTCTTTTTTGCATGGCGCAGCAAGCCTGTCATCAGCCGCAGCTACCAAACTGCCATACTGGCTGGCATCATCTGCTCATTGATTGGCGACATCTTCCTGATGTTACCGAGGGCTGTCTTTCAACATGGTTTTTTATGTGGCCTCTTGAGTTTTTTGCTGGCCCACATTTGCTTCTTGCGAGCCCTCATCAGTGACAGCCGCTTTGCCGGGAAACCATTGGCCTTCGTCGGCATTGCTGCACTTGGCATCATCAACCTGGTGATACTGTGGCCGGGCTTGCCAATAGCCATGCAAATTCCGGTTGTCGCCTATGTCTGTCTGTTGCTGTGCATGACTGCGCAAGCCATCAGCCGCGGCCTGCAATTACGCATCACCTCTGGTCGCCTCGCATTGATAGGCGGCCTGTGCTTCATGCTGTCAGATACCCTGCTGGCCTATAACCGCTTTTATGCACCTATTGCGCATTCTCCTTTACTCATCCTCAGCAGCTATTATCTGGCGCTGTGGCTGATTGCAGCTTCGGTTACCTCATCCCCCACTGAATAAGGCCAGGATCATGCATGAAAAAATCATTACCTTTGCCAGTCCGGTTTTTTTCATTCTGATCGCCCTGGAGTTTATCGTGGCGCGCAAACGCCAGCGTCATTTGTACCGTATCAATGATTCGCTTAACAGCCTCTCTCTGGGGGTCATGAGCCAGATCATAGGGGCGTTCTCCAAGCTGTTTTCGATAGGCATGTATGCGCTGGTGCTCAAGCATCTGTCACTGTTCAGCTTGCCATCGGACAGTGTCTGGGTGTGGATCGCCGCCCTGCTGCTGTATGACTTTTTATATTACTGGCTGCACAGGATGGGGCACCAGACCAATCTGCTATGGGCGGCCCATGTGGTACATCATCAGAGTGAGCAATACAATCTGAGCACAGCCTTGCGCCAGACCAGCACCGGACCTTTGTTTGGCTGGATATTTTATTTACCCATGGCAGTCATCGGTTTTCCGCTGGATGTGTTTATAGCCGTGGCCCTCATTGATTTGCTGTATCAGTTCTGGGTGCATACCGAGCAGATAGGCAAGCTGGGCTGGTTTGACCGTGTGTTTGTCTCACCATCCAATCACCGCGTCCATCATGCTGTCAATGACATGTATCTGGACAAGAATTTTGGTGGCATCCTGGTTATCTGGGACAGGTTATTTGGCACTTTTATCGAAGAGCTGGATGATGTAGCCATCGTCTACGGCACGCGCAAGCCACTGCGTAGCTGGAACCCTTTGTGGGCCAATCTGGAAGTATATGAGCAAGTCTGGCGCGATGCCTGGCACACAAAAAACTGGCTGGATAAATTGCAGATATGGTTGCGACCACCAGGCTGGCGACCAGCCGATGTGATGGCACAATCTGCGTCTTCATCCTTTGATTTGCACAGACCTATTTATGATCCTGTCATGAGCAAGGCCATGACCGGGTATTGCATCATGCAGTTCATCTTATTGCTGCAAGCGGCGACGCACTTCCTGATCGTGTATAAATCCATCAGTGCCTTGAATGCCACTATCTATGTCAGCTGGCTGGTCATGGGCTTGTGGTCCATAGGTGGCCTGATGGAAAGAGGCCGTATTTATCTGCTGCCTGAGACTGTACGTATACTGTGCATCTTATTGATGAACCTCTTCACTGCCAGCTGGTTTTATTCCTTTGCTTTATCGACGCCAGAACAGGCATTACTGACTGCCACCTGCCTGATTTCACTGGGTGGACTCTGGCTTATTTTTTCACGACAAAAGACGCATGGACATCTTCCACATTAATGATACGCAGGTACTGCAAAATCCTGACACACCCGAAGCCCTGGTCAATGCCGGTGGTTTTCTATGGCTGGATGCCAGCCATGAAGAAGTTGCTGCCGACCCGGAAGCCTGGCGCAATCGTGTCGAGGCCATCACAGGTACACAGATTTATGAATTGCATCTCAAGGATCTGACAAATCTCACGCACCCTTCTTATTTCGATGCCACTGAAGAATATGAAATGGTGGTATTTCGCAAGCTGACATTGACAGAAGCAAGTACTGACAACAAGAACGGTGTGAAGCGCAAGATACCGGCAGCGCTGAATAAACTGGCGACCACGCCTGTGTCTTTTTTACTCATGCAAAATGTGCTGGTGACCGTGCGCCCGGCGCAAAGCCGCACGGTAGAACTGGCACGCCAGCGCCTGCTGGATTATAAATCCAAAGCCGAGAATAATACCCATGGCAGCCGCCTGCCGGCTTCGCCGGAAGAGCTGATGTTGCGGCTCTTGAATGCCATGGTCGATCAATATCTGGAGTTGCGCCAGCCGCTGACCCAGCAACTCGATCGCTGGCAGCATGCCTTGCTGGACCCGCGCCGCCCCTTCAATAACTGGCTGGCCTTGCTCGACTCCCGTGTGGAATTACGCAAGCTTGATAATCTGTGTGAAGAGCAGCGCGATGCCATGCAGGAATTGCGTGACCATATCGTCGATACCCATGATGGCAATAGCCGCGCCAAGGACTTGCTGCTGGTGCGCACCAATGATGTCATGGAACATATCAGCCGCGTATTGAACCATGCGCGCCGTCTGGAGGCATCGCTGGAATCGGCAGTGCAAATCCATTTTGCAGCGATGGCACACAGAACCAGTGAAATCATGCGCACCCTGACTGTCATCACTGCCCTGTTCATGCCACTGACATTGATCACCGGTATCTTTGGCATGAACTTTGAAGTCATGCCCTTGCTCAAGCATGCCTCTGGCTTCTGGTACACCATGGGTGCGATGGGTGTCATCGTGATCCTGCTGCTGATTTATTTCCGTAGTCAGCGCTATCTGGAAGACCAGGCCAGTCGTCGCATAGAATGACATGCCGGATGCGATACGATCTGCAAAACACTGATTCAACAAATTAATTCGCGAGTTTAAATACCGATGCAAGAACACACTTTCCTCTGGCATGACTATGAAACCTTTGGCGCTGTCGCCCGCCGCGACAGGCCTGCGCAGTTTGCCGCCATACGCACAGATGCCGATCTCAATGAGATAGGCAAGCCAGTCATGTTGTACTGCCAGCCCGCCAATGATTTTTTGCCTGATCCGCAGTCTTGCCTGATTACCCATATCACGCCGCAAACCTGCCTGGAACGCGGCATACCTGAACACGAATTTGCAGGAAAAATAGAACAGGAACTGGGCAAGACCGGCACCATAGGCGTGGGCTATAACACCATACGCTTCGACGATGAAATTACCCGCTTCATGTTCTGGCGTAACCTCATCGATCCATATGCACGCGAATGGCAAAATAATTGCGGTCGCTGGGACATCATGGACATGGTGCGCACCTGCTATGCGCTGCGCCCCGATGGCATCAACTGGCCTCTGAATGATGAAGGCAAGCCTAGCTTTCGCCTGGAGCATCTGACCAAGGCCAATGGCATTGCACACGAAGCAGCACATGATGCGCTATCTGATGTACGTGCCACCATCGCCCTGGCCCGCCTGATACGCGAGCGCCAGCCCAAACTGTTCGATTTTTGTTTTGCCCTGCACAAGAAAGACAAGGTTGCGGCAGAAGTCGATATGCCAGTGCTGAACAAAGCATTTTTGCATGTATCTGGTATGTTCCCGGTAGATCGCGGCTGCCTGGCCGTGATGTGGCCGCTGGCCATGCACCCCAAGAACAAGAATGAAGTCATTGCCTGGGACCTGGCCCATGACCCGGCAGAGCTGGCAGGGCTGGATGCAGAGACCATACAGCTACGCATGTTCAGCAAGACCGATACCTTGCCAGAAGGCGTGCAACGTCTGCCGGTGAAAAGCATACATATCAACAAATCACCCATCGTGATCGGCAATCTGAAAACCTTGTCAGCAGCCATGGCTGAGCGCTGGAAGATCAATATGCATCAGGTGCAAGAGCACATCATCAAAGCGGCCGCCCTGCCAGACTCTGCCAAAGCCATATGGGAAGAAGTGTATGCCCGCCCAGAGGCCGTAGCCAGCGATGTCGATGAAGACTTGTATGGCGGCTTTGTCGGTGCCGGTGACCGCCGCCTCCTGAATGATTTGCGCCGCATGAGTGGCACACAACTGGCCAAGGCCAGCACCAGTTTCCAGGACCCGCGCCTGGCTGAATTACTGTTCCGCTACCGCGCCCGTAACTTCCATGACAGCCTGAGCAGGGAAGAACAGGAAAGCTGGGAAGAGCACCGCGCGGCACGTTTGCTCGACGGGGCAGGCAATGCCAGGACTGTGGATATGTATTTCAATGAAATCGATACTTTGTCGGAAACAGCAGACGAAGCGGCAGAAGAGATTTTGGGCGCTTTGTATGACTATGCTGAAATGATCGTTCCATCGAGATAAGCTGAATTCATTCTGCGTCTCAAAAACAAAAGCCACGAGTCACTCGTGGCTTTTGTTTATGCGTAAGGCATGGCTTATTTCATCAATTACTTGTTTGGCTGCGGTGTCACGCGCAGATAAGGGCGTGCAGCAGTATAGCCTTTAGGATATTTTTGCTTGATCACATCTTCATCCTTGATAGACAGCGGGATGATGACATCATCACCATCACGCCAGTTGCCTGGTGTGGCGACGGTATAACCATCTGTCAATTGCAGGGCATCAATGACGCGCAAGACTTCGTCAAAATTGCGACCTGTAGTCAGCGGATAAGTGATGATGAGACGGACTTTTTTATTCGGGTCAATGACGAACAATGAGCGCACCGTGACAGTCTCAGACTGGTTAGGGTGGATCATGTCATACAGTGCAGCAACTTTTTTATCAGCATCGGCAACGATGGGGAAACCGACTACCGTATTCTGCGTATCTTCAATATCCTTGATCCATTGCAGATGGGATTCTGCACCATCAACTGACAGAGCGATGGCTTTTACATTGCGCTTGTCGAACTCTGGCTTGAGTTTTGCAGTCAGGCCCAGCTCTGTCGTGCAGACAGGTGTAAAGTCCGCCGGATGGGAAAACAAGACTACCCAGGAATTAGCCGCCCATTCGTGAAATTTCAAAGGCCCGATAGAAGAATCCTGCTCAAAATCAGGGGCGATGTCGCCTAAACGTAAAGTCATATTTTTCTCCAAAAAGAAACAAGACTTCGAATATAGCCTCTCTGCCGGGCTTACTCAAGGATAGTTTTAATGCAAGCTTATACTTTCTTTACATATACAATAAACAAGCTTCACTTAAGCTCGGTACGCGTCAGTGACAACAGGAATTTATCTGCATTCTGATAACCGATGACACGCTGACCAGGGATTTCCTTACCCTGGGCATCAAAGAAAATAATGCCTGGAGGACCAAACAGCCCAAAGCGTTTCAACAAGGCTTTGTCGTCGGCATTGTTGGCGGTAACATCCACTTGCAGCAAGAGCATATTGTCCAGCCTGGCTTTGACCTTGGCTTCAGGGAAGGTCAGTTTTTCCATCTCTTTGCAAGAGACACACCAGTCGGCATAAAAATCCAGCATGGCGGTCTTGCCCTTGGATTGCGCCAGAGCCGCATCGAGTTCGGCGATGCGGCGGACGCGAGTGAATTTCACATGTTCGCTACTGCCACCGTATAAGTGGGCAACAGGAGAAAATACATCGCGGCCGCCAGTGGCAACGCCTACCAGCTGCACTGCGCCAAGCAAGAAAAAGATCACCGATACAAACTTGGCAAACATGCCTATACGCTGAAAAAACAATTGATAGCTGGCATAGGCAATCAACAAGATGGCCCAACCCAGCATTTGTGACCAGACAGGGATCACGGGACTGACCATCCACAAAGCCATGGCCAGCATCAAGACGCCAAAGAATCGTTTGATGCTTTCCATCCACATACCGGCACGGGGCAACAAGCTACCCGCCGATATCCCCACCAGCAACAAGGGCACACTCATGCCCATTGCCATGGCGAACAAAGCTGAACCACCGACGACAACATCACGCGTCTGACTGATATAGACCAATGCACCTGCCAGAGGTGCCGCCACGCAGGGGCCAACGATGAGGGCTGATATTGCTCCCATCAAAAACACGCCCACCAACTTGCCATTGCGTTGACCTTCAGATGCCTGTGTCAGCTTGGTTTGCAAGGCGGCAGGCACCTGCAATTGATAGACATTGAACATGGACAGTGAGAGTATCACCATCAATAAGGCAAATGTGCCCAGTACCCAGGGGTTTTGCAAGGTAGCCGACAAACCTTCACCCACCAGACCAGCGGCAATACCAAGTGCCGTGTACACCAGCGCCATACCCAGCGCATAGCACAGGGACAGAAGAAAGCCGCGGCTACGTTTGATGCCCGTACCCTCGCCTACGATGATGAAGGACAGAATAGGCACCATGGGCAAGACGCAAGGTGTAAAAGACAGACCCAGGCCCAACAACAGGAACAAAGGCAGAATCAGGACCAGCCTGCCACTTTTCAAAGCGACACTGATACTGCTGGTTTCTTCATCATGACTGGCTTCTGTGGCTTTGATATTACTTTCTGTACCAACATTGGCAGCAGAGTTGGCGCTCACATTGGCTGCTGGCTCCGCACCTGCTGTACTCGCCCCGGCTATCTGCAATTTAAGCTGTGTTTCCAGAGGTGGATAACACAAGCCACCATCGGCGCAGCCCTGACGGCCAATATTCAGCGTGAAATCTGCTGCGGCCTGCACAGGGATGCGCACCACCAGCGATTTACGGTACGTCTCCACCTCTTTCTGGAAGGTTTCATCAAACTTGACCTTGCCCTTGGGGATATCAATTTCGCCCAGTTTGGCATCGTCAGAGCTGAACTTGAAACGCTCGCGATACAGGTAGTAACCGTCTGCTATGGCAAAAGTCACCTCGGCCATGCCAGGCTCTACCATCCTGGCAGATACCTTGAATGCCTCTTCAGGATCGAGGAAGTCTTCTGCGCTAGCAAAGGGAGCCACTAGCGATGCAAACAGCATGGCAATTACCACGGCGCACCAGCGCCATAGCTGCGATAGGCGAAGGATCTTTGGTCCGGCTGGCATGGATGCAGAAAACAGCGGCGTTGAGGTATTCATGGCGTTTCGGTTTCTTTTCTCACCCAGTCCAGATAAGCCGGTAATCTGGCCACCAGGGGGATGGCTATTATTTCGGGTAGATCATAAGGATGCTGGGCGAGTATCAGTGCTTCCAGCCTGGCATAACAAGCTTGCCGGGTCTTGATCATCAATTGCACTTCGGTATCAGCCTGTTGCTCACCATCCCAGTTGTAGATGGACAATATATCAGCAGAAATGTTCACGCAGGCAGCCAATTTTTCGGCAACGATGTGGCTGGCCAGTTTTTTGGCGGTTTCGCGGTCTGGCAGATTGCTTAATACCAGGATCACAGTGTCATTATTCATCGCTACTCCCTAGGCTGGCAACGCCATTGAGCCTGATAAAACTTGCATGATATTTGGTCGGGCGCAAAGCAAAGCGATTACAGCCTACATAAAATAAATGCCTGCAAATGCATCCGTGCAAGCCTGTGTTTAATATGCGTATGGACAAATGCATTATGCGCGTCCATAAGCAAAAAGCCGTTCAGTTTACACTGAACGGCTTTTTTAAGTCTTAAGCAGTATTGAGCATGAAGCCCAGGCCTAATTACTCAGCAACTGGTGCATCAGCTGCATCTGCGCCTTCTGGGCGGTCCAGCAGTTCAACGTATGCCATAGGAGCATTGTCGCCGACGCGGAAACCCATTTTCAGGATGCGCAGGTAGCCGCCGTTACGATTTGCGTAACGTGGGCCCAGTTCAGCAAACAGCTTGACTACCATTTCGCGATCGCGCAAACGGGAGAAAGCCAGACGCTTGTTAGCCAGTGTGTCTGTTTTACCCAAAGTCAGAATCGGCTCGATAACGCGGCGCAGTTCTTTGGCTTTTGGCAAAGTTGTTTTGATGGCTTCGTGACGCAACAGGGATACTGTCATGTTGCGCAGCATTGCCAGACGGTGGGAAGAAGTACGATTCAGCTTACGTAAGCCGTGACGATGACGCATGGTATTTCCTTTCAGATTTAAATGCCAGCTCTTCTATCGATAAGCAAACTTATCGCGGGCCGGTAATTATTTTTACTACGGTTAAAAAACGGGCAGGCTGTCTCAGCCCACCCGTTGGGACAAAATTATTTTTCCAGGCCAGCTGGTGGCCAGTTTTCCAGCTTCATGCCCAAAGACAAACCACGGGAAGCCAGAACTTCCTTGATTTCGTTTAAGGACTTGCGACCCAGATTTGGTGTCTTCAACAGTTCATTTTCGCTACGTTGGATCAGATCACCAATGTAGTAAATGTTTTCCGCTTTCAGGCAGTTGGCTGAACGTACTGTCAGTTCCAGATCATCGACTGGGCGCAACAGGACAGGATCAACTGCAGGTGCGCGGGATGGAGCTTCAGCAGCGGCTTCAGTACCTTCCAGGGCAGCGAAGACATTCAATTGATCAACCAGCACGCGGGCAGATTGACGAATTGCTTCTTCAGGAGAGATAACGCCATTGGTTTCAATATTGATAACCAGTTTATCCAAGTCAGTACGTTGTTCAACGCGGGCAGATTCCACAGCGTAGGAAACACGGCGTACTGGTGAGAAAGACGCATCCAGTATCATACGACCGATGGTTTTGTTCGCATCTTCAGACAGACGACGAACGTTACCTGGCACATAGCCACGGCCTTTTTCTACCTTGATCTGCATGTCCAGCTTACCGCCGGCTGTCAGATTGGCGATAACGTGATCTGGGTTAATCAGTTCTACGTCATGCGGCAGATCGATGTCGGAAGCCAATACAGCGCCTTCGCCATCTTTTTTCAATGTCAGGGTGACTTCATCACGGTTGTGCAACTTGAAGACGACGCCTTTCAAGTTCAACAGGATGTCAACGACGTCTTCTTGCACGCCATCGAGGGATGAGTATTCATGAACAACACCGGCGATCACAACTTCAGTCGGTGCATAACCAACCATAGTGGACAACAATACGCGACGCAGTGCGTTGCCCAGTGTGTGGCCATAGCCACGTTCAAACGGTTCCATCACGACTTTAGCGTGACCGGCACCCAACATTTCCACATCGATAATACGTGGTTTTAACAGATTGTTTTGCATGAATGTCCTTTTCAATACCCTCGGCTCGTTACACCGATAAGGCTGACGGCATTAAAGAAAAAAGCCTGCCTGTAGTAAAACAGGCAGGCGGTGAAACTTGAATATTAACGAGAATACAATTCAACGATCAGGGATTCGTTGACATCGTGAGCGATATCGCTACGATCTGGCATGGACTTGAAAGTACCTTCCAGTTTTTTCGCATCAACAGCTACCCATGAAGGCATGCCGGATTGTTCTGCCAGGGACAGAGCTTCAGCGATACGAACTTGTTTTTTCGCTTTTTCACGAACAGCGATCACGTCACCAGATTTAACTTGGTAAGAAGCGATGTTGACAACGATACCGTTGACTGTGAATGCTTTATGGCTCACCAGCTGACGTGCTTCAGCGCGTGTGGAGCCGAAGCCCATACGGTAAGCAACGTTGTCCAGACGGGATTCCAGCAATTTCAACAGTGTTTCGCCTGTGTTGCCTTTTTGACGGTCAGCTTCAGCGAAGTAGCGGCGGAACTGACGTTCCAAAACGCCGTACATACGTTTAACTTTTTGCTTTTCGCGCAATTGGTTACCGTAGTCAGAGGTACGAGCACCAGAAGTGCGACCATGTTGACCTGGTTTTGCGTCCAGTTTGCATTTAGAGTCCAGGGAGCGACGTGCGCTCTTCAAGAACAGGTCCGTGCCTTCGCGACGGGAAAGTTTTGCTTTTGGTCCGATATAACGTGCCACGATGTTTTCCTTGTAAATGACGTAGTGTTCTTCACTACGCTAGTCTGATCTGCCTGCAATCAGACGGTGGTCTTAACAACAAAGGTCATGCCTTTGATTATTTTTTTACTACCCTAAAATTTCCACAACACAAAACCCGCCAACGAAATGGCGGGTCTGCATTCTAACGGAGATTCCGCAAGAATGCCAGCAGAGAATAATTCTGCTTGCCTAAGGCGCTTAAATAATAAGCAACTTAGATACGACGACGCTTTGGAGGGCGGCAGCCGTTATGTGGAACTGGAGTAACGTCTTGAATCAGGGAGATCTTGATACCCAGATTGTTCAAAGCGCGTACTGAAGATTCGCGACCTGGGCCTGGGCCTTTGATACGAACTTCCAGATTTTTGATACCGCATTCAACCGCAACTTTACCAGCTGCCTCTGCTGCAACCTGCGCTGCAAACGGAGTAGACTTACGTGAGCCTTTGAAGCCAGCACCACCGGCAGTTGCCCAAGACAACGCATTGCCTTGACGATCAGTGATCGTGATGATGGTGTTGTTGAAAGAAGCGTGAACGTGAGCGATACCTTCCGCAACGTTCTTTTTAACTTTCTTACGCGCACGTGCTGCTGCAGCGTTATTTTGAGCTTTTGCCATAATGTTTTCCTTGGATCCGGGCTAGCCTGGATTATTTCTTCAAAGATTGCGCTGCTTTACGTGGACCCTTACGAGTACGCGCATTTGTGCGTGTACGTTGGCCACGGCAAGGCAAGCCTTTACGATGACGGAGACCACGGTAGCAACCCAAGTCCATCAAACGTTTGATGTTCATGGAGAGTTCACGACGCAAGTCGCCTTCGACGATAAATTTACCGATTTCGTCGCGAAGCTTCTCGAGTTCGTTGTCATCCAGATCTTTAACCTTTTTATTGGTCAAAACACCTGTTGCGTCACAGATTTTCTGTGCGCGTGGACGGCCAATACCATAGATAGCTGTTAAGCCGATTACGGTATGCTGATGATTTGGGATATTAACCCCTGCGATACGTGCCATTCGTTATTCCTCGTTCAATAACGTTAATTAACCTTGGCGCTGCTTATGGCGTGGTTCTGTGCATATAACACGAACAACACCCTTGCGCTTGATGATTTTGCAGTTGCGGCAGATCCGCTTAACTGATGCGAGAACTTTCATTTTTGCCCTCTTTCCTTCTAGTTCATTTTAAATTTACTTGGTACGGAACACTATTCGCGCCCGGCTCAAATCATAAGGCGTCAATTCCACTGTCACCTTATCACCTGGAAGAATGCGAATATAGTTCATTCGCATCTTCCCGGAAATATGGCCAAGTACAACATGCCCGTTTTCCAACTTAACTCGAAATGTTGCATTCGGAAGATTCTCAAGAATCTCGCCCTGCATCTGTATAACGTCGTCTTTTGCCATTCGATCTGCTGTCCCCTGGGCGATTACCGAGTAGGAATCCCGCCCTTGAAATTTGCTTTACGAAGAAGCGATTCATATTGCTGGGACATAACATAGTTCTGTACCTGCGCCATAAAGTCCATGGTTACCACCACGATAATCAGCAGAGACGTTCCGCCGAAATAAAATGGTACTTTCCACTTCGCAATCAAAAATTCTGGCAACAGACAAACCAGCGTAATATAAATCGCACCTGCCAGCGTCAAACGCATCAAGATCTTGTCGATATAGCGTGCGGTCTGGTCACCAGGACGTATCCCGGGAACAAAAGCACCGCTCTTCTTCAAGTTATCAGCGGTTTCTTTGCTATTGAATACCAAAGCGGTATAAAAGAAGCAGAAGAAAATGATCGCTATTGCATACAACAAAGCGTGTATAGGTTCACCAGGCGCCATCGACGCTGCCAGATCCTTCAGGAAAGTGATAAAACCACTTGTTGAAGACTCTGCACCCTTAGTAAACCAGCTAGTAATCGTCGCTGGAAACAAGATGATGGAAGAAGCAAAAATAGGAGGAATTACACCAGCCATATTCAACTTCAGCGGCAAATGACTGCTTTGACCGCCCATAATTTTGTTACCAACCTGACGCTTCGCATAATTCACCAGGATCTTGCGTTGACCACGCTCGACAAACACCACCGCAAACGTTACTGCAGGAACTACAACACAAATAACCAGTGCGGCAAAGTTACCCATTTGACCAGTACGGACCAGTTCAAACAAATTACTCAAACCACCAGGCAAGCCTGCTGCAATACCGGCAAAAATGATGATCGAAATACCATTTCCCAGACCGCGCTCAGTGATTTGCTCACCTAACCACATCAGGAACATGGTGCCGGTCACCAGCGACAGCACTGTCGTCAAACGGAATGCCATGCCAGGATCAAGTACCAGATTAGCCTGTCCCTCAAGACCGAATGCAATAAAATAGCTTTCGATCAAGGCCAGAACCACAGTGCCATAACGTGTAAATTGCGTAATCTTTCTACGACCGGATTCGCCCTCTTTTTTGAGTGCTTCCAATTGCGGAGAGACAATCGACATCAATTGCATGATGATCGACGCAGAAATATACGGCATGATACCGAGCGCGAATACAGTGAATCTTTGCATCGCACCACCGGAAAACATATTAAACATACCCAGTAAACCACCCTGGTTTTGTTTAAACATTTCTTCCAGTACTTTGGCGTCTATACCTGGTACAGGAACATGTGCACCAATCCTGTAGACAACCAGTGCCGCCAGCAAGAACCAGAGTCGACCCCATGGGAACCCGCTTGCCGCACTTTTTTGTTGTGGAGATGTTGCCAATTAATGCTCCGGTTGTCTGCTTAAATTAAGCGATAGTGCCGCCAGCAGCTTCGATTGCAGCTTTAGCGCCTTTAGTGACGATCAAGCCGTTCAAAGAAACTTTCTTGGTGATGGCACCAGACAAGATCACACGGACTACACGTGCGAGCTCAGAAACTACGCCGGCTTGTTTCAAAGCCAAAACGTCGATTTCTGTCACTGGCAGGTTTTCCAGATCTGTCAGGCGAACTTCTGCTTTGTACGGAGTTGCCAGTGATTTGAAACCACGTTTTGGCAAACGACGTTGCAAAGGCATCTGACCGCCCTCAAAACCGACTTTATGAAAGCCGCCTGAACGGGATTTTTGACCTTTATGGCCGCGACCCGCTGTCTTACCTAAGCCTGAACCGATACCGCGACCAACACGACGTTTGTAGTGTTTTGCGCCATCAGCTGGCTGGATTGTATTCAATTCCATAATTTGCTCCGATCGTAAACCAGACGGCTTACGATACAACCTTCACAAGATACGAGACTTTATTGATCATGCCACGTACGGATGGTGTGTCTTCCAGTTCGGAAACTGAATTAACACGACGCAGACCCAGGCCACGTACAGTTGCACGGTGATCCTGGCGTGTGCCGATCAAACCTTTAACCAATTGCACTTTTACTGTCTTAGACATGAGGTGCTCCTTAACTGAGAATTTCTTCAACAGTTTTGCCACGCTTTGCAGCGATTTCAGATGGAGTACTCATCTTGGCCAAACCGTTCAAAGTTGCACGAACCATGTTGTATGGATTTGTGGAGCCGTTGGATTTCGCCACGACGTTTACAATACCCATTACTTCAAAAATTGCGCGCATTGGACCACCAGCGATAACGCCAGTACCTTCTTTTGCTGGAGAAATCATGACGGAAGACGCGCCGTGCTTGCCAGTAACGGTGTGTTGCAGAGTACCGTTCTTCAAAGTCACTTTGATCATCTTACGACGTGCTTCTTCCATCGCTTTTTGTACAGCAACTGGAACTTCTTTCGATTTCCCTTTGCCCATACCGATACGGCCATCGCCGTCACCAACGACTGTCAGCGCCGCGAAACCCATGATACGACCACCCTTGACCACTTTGGTCACGCGGTTGATCGCGATCATTTTTTCGCGCATGCCATCATCCGGCTTGTCGGCTGCTGTTTTTGCTTGCATTTTTGCCATGACAAATTTTCCTTAGAACTTCAAGCCAGCTTCACGGGCTGCTTCTGCAAGCGCCTTGACGCGACCGTGGTAACGGAAACCGGAGCGGTCAAACGCAACTTCGGTAACCCCTGCTTTGATTGCCTTCTCTGCAACACGTTTGCCGATCAAGCTCGCTGCAGCAGCGTTGCCGCCTGCACCAGACTTGCCAGCCAACTCTGCACGTACTTCTGCTTCTACTGTAGAAGCAGATGCCAACACTTTGGCGTCTGGGCCAATGATGTTTGCATAGATGTGCAGGTTTGTGCGATGCACGGCCAGGCGGTTCACTTTGAGTTCTGCGATCTTGGCACGGGTTTGACGTGCGCGGCGCAGACGTGATTGTTTCTTGTCCATCGTCAACCCCTATTACTTCTTCTTGGTTTCTTTAATCACAACCACTTCGTCCGCATAGCGAACGCCTTTGCCTTTATAAGGCTCTGGACTGCGGTATGCACGAACTTCAGCAGCAACCTGACCAACTTTTTGCTTATCAATCCCTTTGATCAGGATTTCAGTTGGAGTTGGTGTTGCGCATGTAACGCCTGCTGGCATTGCGTGAACAACTGGGTGCGAGAAACCAAGAGACAAATTCAATTTGTCGCCTTGAGCTTGCGCTTTGTAACCAACACCGACCAGATTCAGTTTCTTTTCGAAACCTTTAGTGACGCCGTTAACCATGTTGTTGACCAGGGCACGCAGGGTGCCGCTCATCGCATTGGCTTCACGACCATCATTAGCTGGGGAAAAACTCAAAGTGCCATTGTCGTTCGCAACTGTCACCAAGCCATTCAAGGCTTGAGACAACACGCCCTGTGGGCCTTTAATTGTAATCTGCTCTGTCGAAATGGTGACTTCAGCACCTGCCGGCAAAGCGATTGGCATCTTACCTACTCGAGACATCTTTCACTCCTTAGGCGACGTAGCAAATCACTTCGCCACCGACACCGGTTGCGCGCGCTTTGCGGTCAGTCATAACGCCTTTTGGTGTGGAAACGATCGCCACTCCCAAACCGTTCATGACACTTGGGATCTCGTCTTTACCTTTGTAAATACGGAGACCTGGACGTGATACACGTTCCAAGCGTTCAATCACAGGACGTCCTGCGTAATATTTCAAGCCGATTTTCAATTCGGACTTACCTGCAGTTTCAGAAACTGCGAAATCTTCAATGTAACCTTCGTCTTTAAGTACGTTCGCAATTGCGATCTTTACTTTGGAAGACGGCATCGCGACGACAGTTTTTTGAACAACTTGTGCGTTACGAATGCGGGTCAGCATATCGGCGATAGGATCGCTCATACTCATTGCTTATTCTCCTATTACCAGCTGGCTTTAGTCATACCCGGGATTTCACCACGCATGGCGACTTCACGGAGTTTAATACGGCCCAAACCGAATTTACGGAATGTGCCACGTGGGCGACCTGTCAAAGCGCAGCGGTTACGCTGACGAGTCGGATTGGAGTTACGTGGCAAGGCCTGCAACTTCAGACGAGCAAGATAATGCTCTTCTTCAGTCTTTGATTGGTCATCAATGATGGCCTTCAATTCAGCGCGTTTGCCAGCGAATTTCTTCACCAGGTCTGCACGCTTTTGCTCACGATTAATCAGTGCCAGTTTTGCCATGGCGACCTCAGTTTCTGAACGGAAATTTAAATGCGGCGAGGAGCGCTTTCGCTTCGTCGTCGGTCTTTGCTGTTGTCGTGATACTGATATTCATACCACGCAACGCGTCGATCTTGTCGTATTCGATTTCAGGGAAAATGATCTGTTCCTTGACACCGATATTGTAGTTACCACGACCATCAAACGCACGACCAGAAACGCCACGGAAGTCACGTACACGCGGCAAAGCCACGGTAATGAAACGGTCCAGGAATTCATACATCTGAGCGCCACGCAAAGTTACCATACAACCAATTGGGTAGCCTTCACGGATTTTAAAACCAGCGATCGCTTTGCGAGCTTTGGTAACTACTGGTTTTTGACCAGCAATCTTGGTGAGGTCACCAACCGCATGCTCGATAATCTTTTTGTCTGCAATTGCTTCAGACAAACCCATGTTCAGGGTGATTTTCAAGATACGTGGAACTTCCATAACTGATTTGTACGCGTACTTTTCAGTCAGTTCACCAACGATTTTATCTTTATATATTGCTTGTAGACGGGCCATGATGTTATGCCTTCACAACTTCGCCAGTCGACTTGTAGATACGGACTTTCTTGCCATCCACTACCTTGAAGCCTACACGGTCTGCTTTGCCAGACGCTGCATTAAACAATGCAACATTCGACACATGAATCGGCATCACTTTATCCACGATGCCACCTACTGCGCCAGTCATTGGGTTAGGTTTAACAGCTTTTTTAGCAACGTTAATACCTGCAACAACAACGTAATCGCTATCGATGCAAACTTGCACCTGACCGCGTTTACCTTTGTCTTTACCCGTCAAGACGATGACTTCGTCGTTTTTACGAATTTTGTTCATCACGACCCCTTACAGCACTTCTGGAGCCAAAGACACGATTTTCATAAAGCGCTCAGTACGCAATTCGCGTGTTACTGGGCCGAAAATACGAGTACCGATAGGCTCAAGTTTTGCATTCAACAATACTGCAGCATTGCCATCAAATTTGACCAACGAGCCATCTTGACGACGAACACCCTTAGCTGTCCTCACGACAACGGCGTTGTAAATTTCACCTTTTTTTACACGACCGCGCGGAGCAGCAGACTTAACAGTGACTTTAATTACGTCACCAATACCCGCATAACGGCGCTTGGAACCGCCCAACACTTTAATGCACAAAACTTCGCGCGCACCAGTATTGTCAGCCACTTCCAGCCGGCTTTCTGTTTGAATCATAATGTTCTCTTTCCCAACTTAATCCACACAACTTGCACAATGCAAATTTGTAGTCAGTCTTGGTCCCGCCAGCTAACCCCTACATAACCCACAATGCACGAGCCAACTGATTAGGTGGACGATTTTTTAACCACTTTCACAACAAGAGGGCGTTATGAAAGACATTTAGGCTGCCACTCGCATACTTTGCAAATGACAGCCCATCATTATTACACTAAAAAACTTTTTGTGCAATAAATTTATACTACTTGTGCGACTTGAACCACACGTGTCACTGTCCAAGCTTTAGTCTTGGAGATAGGACGACCTTCTTGAATTTCAACGGTGTCGCCGGCCTTTGCCTGGTTCGCTTCATCGTGTGCGTGGTACTTAGCACTACGGACGATGATCTTGCCATACAAAGGATGCTTAACGTGACGTTCAACAACCACTGTTACGGTTTTGTCCATCTTGTCGGAAACAACCTTGCCAATCAATGTGCGCTTCAGTGCGACTTTAACTTGATCGTTCATTATTTGGCATCCTTCTGGTTCATGACGGTTTTCACACGTGCGATGTCACGACGAACTTTCTTCAATTGAGAAGTGTTAGTCAGCTGTTGCGTAGCGATTTGCATACGCAGGCTGAATTGTGCCTTCAACAATTCATTCAGTTCTTTAGTCAAAGCCGCCTGATCCTTACCTTGGAGTTCAGATACTTTCATTTACAACTCCTATTATTGGCCGACTTGACGGACGACGAACGTTGTCAACAGCGGCAATTTAGCTGCAGCCAAGCGGAACGCTTCGCGTGCCAGCGTCTCATCGACACCATCCATTTCGTACAACATTTTGCCTGGTTGAATCTCGGCAACGTAGTACTCAGGATTACCTTTACCATTACCCATACGGACTTCCGCTGGTTTCTGGGAAATTGGCTTGTCCGGGAAAATGCGGATCCAGATACGGCCACCGCGTTTAATGTGACGAGTCATTGCACGACGCGCTGCTTCAATCTGACGCGCTGTGATACGACCACGACCAACTGCCTTCAAGCCAAACTCACCGAAGGAAACTGCTGTACCACGAGTATGCGAGATACCCTTGTTACGGCCTTTCTGTTCCTTGCGATATTTTCTGCGTGCTGGTTGCAGCATGATTATTCTCCTGCTTTCTCAGCCGGTGCTGCAGCGTCAGCTTTTGCGCGTACGCGCTTAGCTGCCGGGGCTGCTGCGCCGGTCGTCGGTGTTTGTCCTTCTGGACGCTTGGCGCGTGGACGGCTATTTGGCTTGCCATCATCACGACGTGGACCGCGACGTTTTTTGTCGTCTTCCGGTGTCGATTCGATAACAGGCGCATCGCCATTTGCCAAACGATCGCCTTTGTAGACCCATACTTTTACGCCAATGATGCCGTAAGTTGTGGATGCTTCGCCAAAGCCGTAATCGATGTCAGCACGCAGAGTATGCAGAGGCACACGGCCTTCGCGATACCATTCTTTACGTGCGATCTCAATACCGTTCAAACGACCACCAGACATGATCTTGATACCTTGAGCGCCCAAACGCATTGCATTTTGCATCGCACGTTTCATCGCGCGGCGGAACATGATGCGTTTTTCCAGTTGCTGAGCGATAGAATCAGCGATCAGTTGAGCATCGATTTCTGGCTTGCGAATTTCTTCGATGTTGACATGCACTGGCACGCCCATCAATTTCGACAAGTCGGCTTTCAATACTTCAATATCTTCGCCTTTTTTACCGATCACAACGCCTGGACGGGAGCTGTATATCGTGATGCGTGCGTTTTTAGCAGGACGCTCAATAACGATGCGGCCTACAGACGCGTTTTTCAGTTTCTTCTTCAGGTATTCACGTACCTTCAGATCTTCGATGAGCATAGTGGCAAAGTTACCATTGCCAGCATACCAACGAGAAGACCAGTTACGCGTTACTGCCAAACGAAAACCGGTTGGATGTATCTTCTGTCCCATCGTGACTCCTTAGTTACCAACGGTCACATAAATGTGACAGGATTGTTTAGAGATACGATCACCACGACCCTTAGCGCGTGCTGTGAAGCGCTTCAGAATCGCACCTTTTTCGACATAGATAGTCTTTACTTTCAGCTCATCGATGTCCGCGCCATCATTGTGCTCGGCGTTTGCAATTGCAGACTCCAACACTTTCTTGATGATCGCAGCACCTTTTTTAGGGCTGAATGCCAGGATATTCAATGCCTGATCTACTTTTTTACCGCGAATCAGGTCAGCCACCAGGCGACCTTTTTGCTCAGACAGACGCACACCGCGCAAATTTGCTTTAGTTTCCATCATCGGTCCTTATCTCTTAGCCTTTTTATCGGCTGCGTGACCCTTGAACGTACGGGTCAGCGCGAATTCGCCGAGCTTGTGACCAACCATGTTTTCGGAAACATAAACTGGTACGTGTTGCTTACCGTTATGAACCGCAATGGTCAAACCGATGAAGTCCGGCATAATTGTCGAACGACGGGACCAAGTCTTGATTGGCTTCTTGTCTTTAGTCGCTTGCGCGGTTTCGACTTTCTTCACCAGGTGGGCGTCGCAAAACGGCCCTTTTTTCAATGAACGTGTCATGTTTTATCCCTTATTTCTTGCCACGGCGTGAGACGATCATCGAAGTAGTGCGCTTGTTGCGACGAGTCTTCTTACCCTTGGTTTGCTGACCCCATGGTGATACTGGGTGACGGCCGGCTGCAGTTTTACCTTCACCACCACCGTGCGGGTGATCGACCGGGTTCATGACCACACCGCGAACGGTAGGACGAACACCACGCCAACGCATTGCACCAGCTTTACCGATTTTGCGCAGGTTATGCTCACCGTTGCCTACTTCACCGATAGTCGCGCGGCATTCGATATGAATACGACGAACTTCACCGGAGCGCAGACGAACCTGAGCGTAAGTACCTTCACGTGCCATCAGGACAACGCCAGCACCAGCTGTACGTGCAATCTGAGCACCTTTACCTGGCAGCATTTCTACGCAATGCATAGTTGTACCGACCGGGATATTACGGATAGGCAAGCAGTTACCAGATTTGATCGGCGCTTGAGAGCCGTTCATGACCTGATCACCAGCAGCCATACCTTTAGGGGCAATGATGTATGCACGTTCACCATCCGCGTAGCACAACAAAGCAATGTGTGCTGTACGGTTAGGATCGTATTCAATACGTTCTACTTTTGCAGGGATACCATCTTTGGTGCGTTTGAAGTCAACCAGACGATAATGCTGCTTGTGACCACCACCGATATGACGGGTAGTGATGTGACCGTTGTTATTACGGCCAGCAGTTTTTGATTTCTTTTCCAACAAAGCAGCGAACGGACGACCTTTGTACAGGCCTTCTGTCACTACCTTCACCATACCACGACGACCTGGTGAGGTTGGCTTCATCTTAACGAGTGCCATGCTTATGCCCCCTCAGTGAAGTTAATTTCCTGACCTGGCTTCAAGCATACAAAAGCGCGTCTTGTATGATTGCGGCGGCCATTAAATTTACCGGTACGTTTTTGTTTACCTTGACGATTCGCTACTTGTACGGATTCAACTTGTACTTTGAACAGCAATTCGACGGCAGCTTTGATTTCTGGCTTGGTTGCATCTGGCATAACCAGGAAAACCACTTGCTCATTCTTTTCAGCAACCATAGTTGCTTTTTCAGAAATAACAGGAGCCAGCAACACCTTCATCAGGCGTTCTTCGCTAATTTTGACTTGTGCGCTCATGCCAGCATCTCCTCAATCTTTGCCAGTGCTGGCTTAGTGATCAACACTTTCTTGTAGAACACCAAAGAAACTGGATCAGCATAACGTGGTTCAACAACCAATACGTTTGCCAGGTTACGCGCTGCCAACATCAGGTTTTCATTGAATTCGTCAGTAATAATCAGGACGGAATCCAGGCAACCCATTGCTTTCAGTTTGTCGGACAACAGTTTAGTCTTAGGTGCGTCAACAGTAACATCGTCAACCACATTCAAACGACCTTCACGAGCCAACTGAGACAGGATCGAGCAGATACCTGCGCGATACATCTTTTTGTTAACTTTGTGAGAGAAATTCTCATCAGGCGAGTTCGGGAATATACGACCACCGCCACGCCACAATGGAGAAGAAGAC
This sequence comes from Undibacterium sp. Di27W, assembly GCF_049340345.1. Taxonomy (NCBI): domain Bacteria; kingdom Pseudomonadati; phylum Pseudomonadota; class Betaproteobacteria; order Burkholderiales; family Oxalobacteraceae; genus Undibacterium; species Undibacterium sp. Di27W. Next base: position 149,424 of record NZ_JBMPOS010000012.1, read on the forward strand.
ATACCAGCACGTGCACGACCAGTACCTTTTTGACGCCAAGGCTTCTTGGTTGTGTGATGGACTTCTTCACGATCTTTTTGTTTGCGATTACCGCTACGAGCATTGGCTTGGAATGCAACGACGACTTGATGGATCAAGGCTTCATTGTAATCACGACCAAAGATAGTATCAGGAGCGGCTACGTTCGACGCTGCTTGACCTTGTTCGTTTAGGAGCTTCAGTTCCATGGATTAGGCTCCCTTCTTGGCTTTAACTTTAACAGCAGGAGATACAATCACCTGACCATTTTTTGCACCCGGCACGGCACCCTTCACCAGCAACAACTGACGCTCTGCATCTACGCGAGCGATTTCCAGATTTTGCACAGTGCGAGTTGCATCACCCAGATGACCAGTCATGCGCTTACCAGGGAATACACGACCTGGATCCTGCGCCATACCGATAGAACCAGGTACATTATGCGAACGGGAGTTACCGTGAGTTGCACGACCAGAAGAGAAATGGTGACGTTTGATGGTACCGGCATAGCCTTTACCAATCGTTACGCCTTGCACGTCTACTTTTTGACCAGCTTCGAACATACCAACAGGCACAACATCGCCTGCTTTCAATTCAGCAGCTTTAGCAGCATCAATACGGAATTCTTTTAATACAGTACCAGCTTCAACACCTGCTTTTGCGAGGTGACCGGCAGCCGCTTTTGTTACGCGGGATGCACGGCGCTGACCGAAAGTTACCTGAACAGCGGAGTAACCGTCTGTTTCAGGAGTTTTGACTTGCGTCACGCGGTTGTTGGACACGTCCAAAACAGTAACAGGAATCGAATCCCCATCATCTGTAAAGATGCGCATCATGCCAACCTTGCGACCAACTAGGCCCAAGCTCATTGTTTTCTCCATTCTCACCTACGATTGGGTGAGGCTGATGTTTAAAAAACTTAAACGAATAGGCCAGCCGGAGCTGACCTACATCTAAGCCTTCGATTATAGCCCGCAAATTTTTTATTTACAAGACTAATTTATTTGAATTTTCGAAAAATTGTGGTATGTCGAATTTTCAGTATTTTTCTGAGAATACTAATTTGCATCAGTATGCTCAAATCAATAAGAATTATTGCAGTTTGATTTCTACGTCAACGCCAGCTGGCAGGTCGAGCTTCATCAACGCGTCAACTGTTTTGTCAGTTGGGTCAACGATGTCCATCAAACGCTGGTGAGTACGGATTTCAAATTGATCACGGGAAGTTTTGTTCACGTGTGGGGAACGCAATACGTCGAAACGCTGGATACGTGTAGGCAAAGGAACCGGGCCTTTAACAACAGCGCCAGTGCGCTTGGCTGTTTCTACGATTTCCAGAGCGGACTGATCGATCAGTTTGTAATCGAAAGCCTTCAGACGGATACGGATTTTTTGATTTTGTGTGGACATGTTCATTCCTATAAAGAGCGAGCCAGGTACGGCAGAGCCGCCGGCATATTTAATAAAGAGCGAAAACTAAATTGGCTGTCGCATTAAATTCAATACGACAGCCAACTAGTATACTACAAATTACGGCAGATATTACTCGATGATTTTAGCAACAACGCCAGCACCAACTGTACGGCCACCTTCACGGATAGCGAAGCGCAAGCCTTCTTCCATCGCGATCGGGTTGATCAGTTTTACTGTGATAGAAACGTTATCACCTGGCATAACCATTTCTTTGTCTTTCGGCAACTCGATCGAACCAGTTACGTCCGTTGTACGGAAGTAGAACTGTGGACGGTAGTTGTTGAAGAATGGCGTATGACGGCCACCTTCATCTTTGGACAGAACATAGATCTCGCCTGTGAAATGCGCATGTGGCTTGATCGAACCTGGTTTTGCCAACACTTGACCACGTTGGATATCTTCACGCTTTGTACCACGCAGCAATACGCCGACGTTGTCGCCTGCTTGACCCTGGTCGAGCAGTTTGCGGAACATTTCAACGCCAGTACATGTTGTTTTGACTGTGTCTTTGATACCAACGATTTCGATCTCTTCGCCAACTTTGACGATACCGCGTTCGATACGGCCAGTTACTACTGTACCGCGACCGGAGATGGAGAATACGTCTTCTACTGGCAACAGGAAGGCGCCGTCAACAGCACGTTCTGGTGTTGGGATGTAGGAATCGAGTGCATCAGCCAGTTTCATGATGGCTTCTTCACCCAGAGGACCTTTGTCGCCTTCGAGGGCCAGTTTAGCGGAACCCTGGATGATAGGCAGGTCGTCGCCTGGGAATTCGTATTTGGACAACAATTCACGAACTTCCATTTCGACCAGTTCCAGCAATTCTGCATCGTCAACCATGTCGCACTTGTTCAGGAACACGATGATGTATGGTACGCCAACTTGGCGGGCCAACAGGATGTGTTCACGAGTTTGTGGCATAGGACCGTCTGCTGCGGAGCAAACCAGGATCGCGCCGTCCATCTGAGCAGCACCAGTGATCATGTTTTTAACATAGTCAGCATGGCCTGGGCAGTCAACGTGGGCGTAGTGACGACCAGCTGTTTCGTACTCAACGTGGGCTGTATTAATAGTAATACCGCGCGCTTTTTCTTCTGGTGCTGCATCGATCTGATCGTAGGCTTTAGCTTCGCCGCCGAATTTTTTCGACAAGACTGTTGCAATCGCTGCTGTCAGTGTGGTTTTGCCGTGATCAACGTGACCAATTGTGCCAACGTTTACGTGCGGCTTGGTGCGCTCGAACTTACCTTTTGCCATTTTATTCTTCCTTCAAAAAGAACGATTTATCAACAATAGAAAACCTACCCCGGCATGGGGCAGGCCTTTGATTCTTTATTACTTAGCTTTGGATGTGACGATAGCGTCAATCACGTTCTTAGGTGCTTCAGAGTAGTGCTTGAATTCCATGGAATACGTTGCACGACCTTGTGTAGCAGAACGCAGGGATGTGGAATAACCAAACATCTCAGACAAAGGCACTTCAGCTTTGATGATCTTGCCACCGCCGCCAGCGATTTCGTCCATACCTTGAACCATACCACGACGTGAAGACAGATCACCCATGACTGTACCAGCGTAGTCCTCAGGTGTTTCTACTTCAACAGCCATCATAGGTTCCAGGATAACTGGGCTTGCTTTACGGCAGCCATCTTTGAACGCCATCGAACCCGCCATACGGAAGGCGTTTTCGTTGGAGTCAACGTCATGGTAGGAACCGAAGAACAATGTGACTTTAACGTCAACCACTGGGTAGCCAGCCAATACACCGGAAGTCAGTGTTTCGCGAACACCTTTTTCAACTGCAGGGATGTATTCGCGTGGAACTGTACCGCCTTTGATCGCGTCAACGAATTCAAAGCCTTTACCTGGTTCTTGCGGTTCGATCTTCAGAACAACGTGACCGTACTGACCACGACCACCGGATTGCTTAACGAATTTACCTTCGATTTCTTCGCAAGTTTTGCGGATAGTTTCGCGGTAAGCAACTTGTGGTTTACCAACTGTCGCTTCAACGTTGAATTCACGCTTCATACGGTCAACGATAATATCCAGATGCAACTCGCCCATACCGGCGATAATTGTTTGACCAGATTCTTCGTCAGTACGTACGCGGAAAGATGGATCTTCAGCGGCCAGACGGTTCAATGCCAGACCCATTTTTTCCTGGTCGGCTTTGGTTTTTGGTTCTACAGCCTGAGAAATAACTGGCTCTGGGAATATCATGCGTTCCAGAACAACGATCGCTTTTTCGTCACACAGAGTATCACCAGTCGTTGTGTCTTTCAGACCAACCACAGCAGCGATATCGCCCGCCATCATTTCTTTGATTTCTTCACGTTGGTTCGCGTGCATTTGAACCAGACGGCCGATACGTTCTTTTTTCTCTTTAACAGAGTTGTAAACGCTGTCGCCAGAATTCAAAGTACCGGAGTAGCAACGGATAAAGCACAATTGACCAACGAATGGATCAGTTGCGATTTTGAATGCCAGAGCAGAGAATTTCTCTGTATCTTCAGCTTTACGAACAACTGGTTCGTCATCTTCGTTCACACCAGGAACTGGTGGGATGTCCAATGGGGATGGCAGGTATTCAACAACCGCATCCAGCATCGCCTGTACGCCCTTGTTCTTAAATGCAGTACCGCACATCATAGGAACGATTTCGGAAGCGATAGTACGTTGACGCAAAGCAGCCTTGATTTCTTCTTCAGTCAAATCACCTTCTTCAAGGTATTTATTCATCAGCTCTTCACTGGCTTCAGCAGCTGCTTCAACCATGTTTTCACGCCATTTTTGCGCTTCAGCCAACAGACTTTCAGGGATATCACGGTATTCAAATTTCATACCTTGAGATGCTGCATCCCAAATGATCGCTTTCATCTTGACCAGATCGATAACACCTTCGAACAGGTCTTCAGCGCCGATAGGTACTTGCAGAGGAACTGGGTTGGCTTTCAAACGTGCACGCATTTGATCGTACACTTTGAAGAAGTTCGCGCCAGTACGGTCCATTTTGTTGACGAATGCCAAACGTGGGACTTTGTACTTGTTAGCCTGACGCCATACAGTTTCAGACTGAGGCTGAACACCACCTACCGCACAGTAAACCATGCAGGCGCCATCCAGAACACGCATGGAACGCTCAACTTCAATCGTGAAGTCAACGTGGCCTGGTGTATCGATGATGTTGATGTGATGTTCTGGGAAGTTGTTCGCCATGCCCTTCCAGAAGCATGTCGTCGCTGCAGAAGTAATGGTAATACCACGTTCCTGCTCTTGCTCCATCCAGTCCATGGTAGCCGCGCCATCATGCACTTCACCAATTTTGTGGTTTACACCTGTGTAAAACAGTACGCGTTCTGTCGTTGTTGTTTTACCGGCATCAATGTGAGCAGAAATACCGATATTGCGGTAGCGCTCAATGGGGGTCTTACGGGCCATAGCTAATCCTAAATCTTTTAATGGACAAAACCGAGCGCATTTTTTTACAAAAATCGCGCCCGGCCTGATTCAAAATACTTGCCAGAGCCGTTGCACTAAAGACATACAACAGCTCCTTACTCTTACTCTTAGAAACGGAAGTGAGAGAAGGCCTTGTTGGCTTCAGCCATACGATGGACTTCATCACGTTTCTTCATTGCGCCGCCGCGGCCTTCTGCGGCTTCGAGCAATTCACCACCCAAACGTTGTGGCATGGATTTTTCGCTACGCTTGTTAGCGGCTTCACGCAACCAACGCATAGACAAAGCCAGACGACGAACTGGGCGCACTTCTACAGGCACCTGGTAGTTCGCGCCACCAACACGGCGGGATTTAACCTCAACCAGTGGTTTGGCGTTGCTGATTGCCAGCGCAAACACTTCCAAAGGATCTTTACCAGATTTTTGCTGGATGTGATCGAATGCGCCGTAGATGATGCCTTCAGCAACAGATTTCTTGCCGGACAACATCAATACGTTTACAAATTTTGCTACTTCTACATTACCGAATTTTGGATCCGGCAGTACGTCCCGTTTCGGGACCTCACGACGACGTGGCATTTCAATTCCTTTCAATCTTCAGTTGAGCACAAAGCAACATTTTGCTCCACGCTCGCGACAGGCCATCATAACCGGTCACTTACTCGGCTTATTTCCAAACCGACACTGATCCGTAATAGTTTACGGAGATTAAATTACGAGATAATTACTTCTTAACTGCCTTAGCACGCTTAGCACCATATTTGGAGCGAGCTTGCTTACGGTCTTTAACGCCTTGAGTATCCAAAGCACCGCGAACCATATGGTAACGAACACCTGGCAAATCCTTTACACGACCACCGCGCAGCAATACCACGCTATGTTCTTGCAAGTTATGACCTTCACCGCCAATGTACGAAATAACTTCGAAACCATTAGTCAGGCGAACTTTGGCAACTTTACGCAAAGCCGAGTTAGGCTTTTTTGGAGTTGTCGTATAAACGCGGGTACAAACGCCACGTTTTTGCGGGCTGTTTTCCAGCGCCGGCGATTTGCTTTTAACACGTGCAGAAACACGTGGTTGGCGAATCAGTTGATTGATGGTTGGCATCGTTTTTAATCCAACAAAATACAACGTTAAACACAAACCCGGAAACGGTTGCCCGGGAACTTAAAATCATTTTTCAGCCTGAATCCTCAGACCAACCCGACTGAAGCGCCTGCCTTTGCCTGCTTTTTAAGCATTGCTTACCTGATAAAACCAGGCAAAGCAAGAATAGCAAATGCAAACCCAAAATCGAGAACTCGCAATTTTATGTCGCTTTAATCAAGCGTGTCAACGCTTTTTATTTCTACAATTCAAGCGCTTAGCGTATTTTGCGAGGGCGTGGGCGGCCTTTCAGAGTAGAGAATTTCGGCAAAAAATCAAGGTTTACCCTTGGTCACCAAGCCTTAAGGCGTGCATTGAAAAGCAAAATATACTTAAATCCCAAATTAGATCTACTCAGGTAAAGCAAATCATTTACTATTTACGCCCTTAAACGCCAGCTTGCTGCAAAACTGCGCCATTCCTATAACTATATATATGATAAGGGGCCAGGCTTTGCGCAGCTTAGCCACTAACCAAGTTGCAAGTACCCAAACATAATGCCCGCCCTGCTCCGCCCAGCCTCTTTGTATCTTTTAGGCAGTTACTTGCTGATTTCCAGTTTGCCGTTTTTTCCATTGCTGCAGGGGCAGCCCGTGGAAAAACCATTTCATTTGCTGGCGATGGAACTGGTGACCTGGCTGGGCTTTTGGGCCTTGCTACAAAGACCACGCTGGTTTCATTACCTGCTGCTGCCGGCTTTTTTTGCCGTGCCTATTGAGGTTTACCTGCGCCTGTATTTCGGCCAGGGCATCTCTACACATCACCTGGGCATCATGGTGGAAACCAGTCCCAAGGAAGCAATGGAATTCCTGGGCAACAAGGTCTGGCTACTCTTATTACTGGTGATCCTCGTGTCAGCCTGGTGGTGGAGCTTGCTGCGCATTGCCAAGGCCCATAGTCACTGGCATTGGACACATCGCTCACGCTGGCTGGTCTTGTTAGTGTTTGCGCTGGGTCTGGGTTGCTGGAATTATGGCGAGCAGATCGGCATTTCACCGGCCTCTGCCAGCGCAAGCAGTGATAGTGCAAGCTCGTCATCTACGGAGGAAGGAGATGATGAAGATGACGATGATGACGAGGATGACGAGGAAGAAGCCAGTGCTTCGACAGCCAGCTCGGTCAGCAGCAGTGCGAGTGCTTCAGCCGATACCCTGACTAGTTGGCAAACCAGCCTGAAAAAGCATCTGCCAGCTTTGCCGCACTGGGCCAGGATACCCTACGATGAAGAGATTTATATACGTACCTGGCCATTTGGCCTGGTCTTGCGTGCCAATGATTTCTGGATAGAGCGCGACTATCTGGCCAAATTATCAGAAAAAAGCCGGGCCTTCCGCTTCCAGGCACATCTGGATGGTAATCCGGCAACACCGCAAACCATCATCATGGTGATCGGTGAATCGTCACGCTTTGACCGCTGGAGTCTGAATGGCTATGAGCGGGATACCAATCCCCTGCTGAAGAAAGAAAGCAATCTGGTCAGCTTCAGTGATGTGGTGACTGCCGTCTCGGCCACTCGCTTATCCGTGCCCATCATCGTCTCGCGCAAACCGGCTGCGCAAAGCCTGAAAGCAGGTTTTTCTGAAAAATCATTTTTGACGGCCTTCAAGGAAGCAGGCTTCAAGACTTACTGGCTGTCGAATCAAATGAGCTTTGGTCAGTTTGATACGCCGACTTCGGTATTTGCCAAGGAAGCTGATGTCACCCAGTTCTTGAACCTCGGTGGCTTTACCAATAGTTCGAATCTTGACCAAGTCTTGCTGGAACCGATGGCCAATGCCATGCGCGACGCGGCACCGAAGAAACTCATCGTTTTGCATACCCTGGGCAATCACTGGAATTACAGCCACCGCCACCCGCAATCTTTTGATCAATGGAAACCCTCTTTGTATGGCATCGTTAATCCTGCGTATACCGATCTGAAAAACAAGCAGGCGCTGAACAATAGCTACGACAATTCCATTTTGTACACGGACTGGATGCTGTCGGAAGTCATACAAAAACTGAAAACCAGTTCGCAAATCACTTCGCTATTCTATATATCTGACCACGGCCAGACTTTGTATGACGGCACTTGCAACCTGGCTTTCCATGGTCACAATACCCAATATGAATTCCATGTCCCGGCTTTCATGTGGTATTCCGACGCTTATCAAGAACAGTTCCCGGACAAGATAGTGCAGTTGCGCCTGCACCAGAAAGCCAAACTATCAACAGAAAACGTCTTTCACAGCTTGCTGGACATGGCCAATATCCGCTACCCAGATGAAAAACTGGAGTGGAGCATACTCAGCAAACAGCTCAAAGCGCATACCCGTTATGTCGATAGTTATGGCTGGACAAATTATGACAACGCCACCTTGAAAGGGGATTGCCGCGAAATCATGGATAAAAAAACACCCCTGGTACAGGAAAAATAGGCGGCAGGTATCAAATAGCTATACCCGGTGAATGTGAGGCAGCTTGATTGCCGCAAATGCACTTTCTCACTTACACTTGCAAAATATGCCTCACGAGATCGCGCCCACCCTGCAATTCACGCACCAGCAACAGCCTACCGCCCTCGTCGCTGGTGCCTGGCTGGTGCATGTCCTGTCACATAAAAGCACTATGCACGAGATCAGTGCTCAATTACAACAGGCCGCCAGTCAACCAGGGCTGCACTGGGATTTGACACAAATCAGTAGCCTGGACCACATAGGCGCACAAATGCTGTGGCGCACCTGGGGCAAGCGCAGGCCTGCCCACATCAGCATGCTGCCAGCCCATGAGGGCTTGTTTGCCCGTCTGGAAGAAGTCAGCCAGATCGCCCTGCCATCACCGGCCAAACCGCGCCTGACGCGTACCATGCAATTGGGTGCACAAGTATTGGGCCTGTTCAATCACTTGCACAGTTTCACTGCCTTGCTGGGCCAGCTCATGCTGGACCTGGCACGCTTTGCACGCCATCCCATGAAAGCGCCATGGAAAGAATTGTCAGCCAATGTCTACCGCACTGGTGCGCAAGCGCTGGGCATCACGGCTCTGGTCGGCATATTGATAGGCGTGGTGTTGTCCTATTTGTCAGCGCAACAATTGCGCACTTTTGGTGGTGATTTATATATCGTCAATATCCTGGGGATGAGTATCATTCGTGAACTCGGGCCCATGCTGGCGGCGATCCTGGTGGCTGGGCGTTCTGGTTCTGCCATCACGGCGCAACTTGGTGTCATGCGGGTGACGGAAGAATTGGATGCCATGCGTGTCATGGGTATACCGCATGGTTATCGCCTCATCATGCCCAAGGTGCTGGCGCTGGCGCTGGCCATGCCCTTGCTGGTGATCTGGACTGATGTCATGGCGCTGGCTGGTGGCATGATCTCGGCCCAGGCCCTGCTCGGCATGTCGCCAGAATTTTTCATCTATAAATTACCGGAAGCCGTACCCCTGCTGAATTACTGGATAGGCCTGGCCAAGGGCGTCACCTTTGGTGTCCTGATCGCCCTGATTGCCTGTCACTATGGCTTGCGCATAGAACCGAATACCGAAAGCCTGGGTCGTGGCACCACCAATTCTGTCGTCGTTGCCATCACTATCGTCATCATTGCCGATGCCGTGTTTGCCATCATTTTCAGCAAGTCGGGATATTGATGGATAATGAATACATTATAGAAATCAAGGATTTGCGCACACAGTTTGGTCGTGCCGTAGTGCATGATCAACTAGAGTTGCAGGTCAGGCGTGGCGAAATCCTCTCCATCGTCGGTGGCTCGGGCTCGGGCAAGACTGTCCTGATGCGGCAAATGCTGGGACTGGAAACTCCGACACGTGGCAGCATCAAGGTCTTTGGCGAAGACTTGCATACTTCGCAGGATGGTCATCTGGATTATTTGCGCAAGCGATCCGGCATGCTGTTCCAGCATGGCGCCCTGTATTCTGCCATGAGCGTGTTTGATAATGTCGCCCAACCCATGCGCGAACTGGGTACACTGCCAGAAGAACTCATCACTGACCTGGTCTACCTGAAGCTGCATATGGTTGATATTGCCTTTGAACATGCGCGCAAGATGCCAGCCGACTTGTCGGGCGGCATGATCAAGCGCATCGCCCTGGCACGAGCACTGGCGCTGGACCCGGAGCTCTTATTCCTGGATGAGCCGACTGCAGGCCTGGACCCTGACCGTTCAGACAGTTTTGTTGAACTGATATTATCGCTACACCAGCAATTGCGCCTGACTGTCATCATGGTGACGCATGACCTCGATAGCCTGTTTGCATTATCCAACCGGATTGCCGTGCTGGCAGAAAAGCGGGTGGTGACGGTGGGCACGCCCCGGGAAGTCGTGGATTTCCAGCATCCATTTATCCGCAGTTTCTTTCTCGGTGGTCGCGGCCTGCGCGCCATGGAAGTGCTGCCCCCCAAAACGCATCAGGAAATATAAGTTATGGAAAACAGATCTCATGCGCTCATGGCAGGGTTTTTCACCATCGCCCTGTTAATACTGGCTACTGTGCTGGCCATCTGGCTGGGTCGCGACAAAATCAAACGCGTACCCTACGATGTCGTAACAGAGATGGCAGTATCCGGCCTGAACTTGCAGGCAGCGGTACGTTACAAGGGCATCAAAGTCGGCAATGTTACCGATATCGACTTTGATGACAAGAATCCAGGTCAAATCATCTTGCGCCTGGAAATCCTGCCCGATGCCCCGGTCACCAGTTCCACCTATGCCACACTGGGTTACCAGGGCGTGACGGGCATCGCCTTCGTGCAACTGGATGATGAAGGCACATCCAAGCAATTGCTGGTGGCAGATCATAATCCTGATGTGGTGCCACGCATACCCATGCGCCCCGGCATGATGCAAAACCTGGAAAAACGCGGCCAGGCCATCCTGGCACAAACTGAAGAACTGGCACGCAGGCTCAACACCATGCTGGACCCGGCCAACCAGAAATCACTGATGACTGCGGTAGAGAATTTTGGCCAGGCTTCTGCGGCCTGGAAAGCCTTGCCAGCAAAGTTTGAGCCTACCCTGGCGCGCTTGCCTGAACTGGCCGACCAGGCAAAACTGACGATGGCAGAAGTACGCACTCTGTCTGCCAATGCCAGCAAGCTCAGTAATAATCTGAATCAATTGACAAGCAACCTGCAAGCTGATGATGGCCCGCTGGCACGCTTCAATCTGGTGATGGACAATGTAGGCAATAGCCTGACCCTGGATACCCTGCCCAAAATACAAACGATGACGGGCGAAGCCAAGGCCAGCCTGCGCTCTTTTGGCCGCTTGTCAGATTCACTGAAAGACAGGCCGCAAAGCATTTTGTTTGGCAACCCCTTGCCTGCACCTGGTCCGGGTGAACCTGGCTTTGTCGCCCCCAAGTAAAGGAATTCGCATGATATATCCCGCATTGATAGCTCGCCTCAGCAATGTCGGCGCAGTCTTTTTACTCATGCTGCTGTCGGCCTGTAGCAGCGCGCCAGTGGCACAGCAAGCCCAGCAATATGATTTTGGCCCGCTTGCTACCAATACATCTGCGCCAGCAGGTACACGCAAGCTGCAAATCAGCATAGCCGAAATCAGCATCCCACCAGCGCTGGATAGCAATGCCATGTTGTACCGGCTGCAATATGATAATGTGCAACAACTGAAGGCGTATTCATTGCACCGCTGGAGCATGCCACCAGCACAATTGCTGCTGCAAAGATTGAAAGCTGGCCTGGTGGCACAAGGTGCCGATGTGCTGACGAATAGCGACGGCGCTGCCAATCTGCCATTATTGCGCCTGGAGCTTGATGAGTTTTCACAGATATTCAGCTCTGCCAGTCTAAGCAATGCACACATCAGCCTGCGTGCCTCCGTCATCAAGGACCGTAAATTGCTGGCTCAAAAAAGCTTCCAGCAGAAAATACCGGCAAGCACAGCTGATGCGCCGGGTGGTGCCAGGGCCATGCGGGAAGCTGCAGATGCCAGCATTATTGAAATACAAAACTGGATCATGAGCCTGCCGCTGAAATAAAGCTGATAAGCCAAGTAAAACATACTGTATGCAAGCCCCTGATAAGGAAACGCTCAGTCCTGAGCCGAACATAGAACCAGGCACTGAACCAGGCACTGAAGCGAGCGCAGAAACAAGCCCGCAGCTAAGTTCATTGCAGAGCTCCCCCTTTGCCAGGGTGAGTCTGGTCGCCTATCTGTTTTTGATACTGTATGCGAGCTGGTATCCGTTCACCGGCTGGCAAGCCAACAGCGTGGCTGCATTGCCGGAACTGATACAGCAATGGCCGCGCTACTGGGGTGGCTTTGATGCCTCCATCAATGTCGTAGGATATATCCCCTTTGGCATGCTCATCGTGTTTGCACTTTATCCACTGGTTACGCGCTGGTGGGCTGCCCTGCTGGCCAGCCTGAGCGGGGCAGTGATCTCGGCAACGGCTGAGATAGTACAAAACTTTTTGCCCAGCCGTGTTACCTCCCTGCTGGATTTCCTGACCAATACCTCGGGTGCGATACTGGGGGCTATACTGGGTGCCCTGCTGACTCCCCTGATACTGGAAAAAGGCCGCCTGCAATTATTGCGCAAGCAATGGACGCATAAAGAATCCAGCCGTGAAGTCCTGGTGCTGGGTCTATGGACCATGGCACAGATTTATCCACAAGCTTATTTGTTTGGCCTGGGGCAAATCTTCCCTGTGATTTCGCAAACCCTGAGTGAATTGATGGGCATGGATATCGACATCAGCGCTTTCCTGCTGCAGGGTTTTGAACCGAGCGCGGAAGAATACCTGCTCTCGGAAACCATCATCACAGCATGCAGTTGCACCGGTGCCTTGCTGATATGCCTGAGTCTGCTCAACCGCCATGCCCCTAAAACCATACTGTCAGTGCTATTGCTGGGAGCGGCACTGACCATCAAATCCCTGGCCAGCGCCCTGTTGTTCAAGCCGGAATATGCCTTCGCCTGGCTGACGCCGGGTGCGCGTGGCGGCATCCTGATCAGCATCATCATGCTATATGGCTTTTCTTTTGCCCCAGCTCAGGTACAAAAGCGCCTGGCCTTGTTGATGCTGACAATATCGCTGATCGTCATCAACCTGATTTCGGACAGTCCCTACTTTGCGGCCACCATGCAAACCTGGGTGCAGGGCAAGTTCCTGAACTTCAATGGCGCAGCGCAATTCCTGTCCTTGTTCTGGCCTTATCTGGCGATCTGGGCGCTATTACGCAAGCCGCGTCCGGTGTAAAGCAGACCCGGCGATCACAATTGCAGTATCATAGCGGGCAACAAGCGCCATCACCCACCCGGTGGCGGACTCAACCGCAGGCTGGATATCTTATGTCTGAAGAACTCTATTTTCAAAAACACGTCTTTTTTTGCCTGAACCAACGCGAAGATGGTCGCCCTTGCTGTGCTGACCGTGGCGCGCAAGCTGCCCAGGAACATGCCAAACGCCGTATCAAGCAACTGGACATGAATGGCCAGGGCAAGATCCGTATCAATAAAGCCGGCTGTCTTGACCGTTGCGAAGAAGGCCCGGTGCTGGTGGTTTACCCGCAAGGCACCTGGTATACCTTTGTCGATCAATCCGATATTGATGAAATCATTGATGTCGACCTGATAGGCGGCGGTGTCGTCGAACGTTTGCGGGTCTGATCACCATGAATGCGCAAACCGAACATTTTTCACTCCAGGGTGCGGCTGGCAATTTGCAATGCGCGCTGGACTTGCCCGATCCTGAAACACATGCTGCACCTATAGGCCTGGCCCTGGTAGCCCATCCACACCCGCTGTATGGCGGTAGTATGGATAATAAGGTAGCGCAAACCCTGGCGCGGGCATTCACGGCGCTGGGTTATGTCGCCGTACGCATGAACTTTCGCGGCGTTGACAAGTCCGAAGGCGTCTATGATGCCGGCATGGGTGAAACCGACGACATGGAAGTCTTGCTCAATAGCATGCGTGCGCGTTTCCCGGGTTTGCCACTGGCTTTGGCAGGCTTTTCTTTTGGCACTTTTGTACAAGCCCGTTTACAGCAACGCCTGCAGGAGAATGGCCAGCCAGCCGAGCGCCTGGCCCTGGTCGGTGCGGCTGCCGGTAAATGGGATATGCCCGCCATACCTGCCAACACCATCCTGATCCATGGTGAACTGGATGACACCATTCCGCTCAGCGCCGTGCTGGACTGGCTGCGCCCGCAAGATATACCTGTTACCGTGATACCCGGTGCCGACCATTTCTTCCATCGTCGCCTGCACCATATCAAACAACTCATCACCAGCATGTGGGATAAAGCCTGATGATGTGCATTGCCAGATCTGCCATACAAACACGGATCACGGATCGGCTCAACACCTGATTATTCATTTTTTGTCACCCTTGTTTTACTAGCAACCACCAATGAAAAAATTCCTTGCCTCAATTGCCATCTCGCTACTGTCAATGACAGCTGCCGTTGCGCAAACCCTGCCTGCGCCTACCATTGCCTCCAAATCCTGGCTCTTGCTCGACGCTACCAGTAACCAGGTGATCGCCGCCCAGGAACCTACCTTGAGTGTAGAACCTGCGTCGCTGACCAAGATCATGACTGCCTACCTGGTGTTTTCTGCCCTGAAGGACAAGAAACTCAACCTGGAACAAAGCATCAATGTCTCGGTTCGTGCCTGGAAAGTCGATGGCAGCAGTTCCAAGATGTTTATCGAACCGAACAAACCCGTCACCATCAATGAATTACTGTATGGCCTGATCGTACAATCCGGCAATGATGCCGCCGTTGCCCTGGCAGAAGCCGTGGCGGGTAGCGAAGAAGCCTTTGTCGTGCAAATGAACCGCGAAGCAGAGCTCATGGGCCTCAAAGCCACCCGCTTTGCCAATCCACATGGCTTGCCCAGCAAGGATAATTATTCAACTGCCCAGGACTTATCCAACCTGGCAGCACGCCTGATTATCGATCATCCTGATTTTTACAAAACTTATTACTCGACCAAGAGCTATACCTATAACAAGATCAGCCAGCCCAACCGCAACCGCCTGCTGTTGCTGGACCCTAGCGTAGACGGCATGAAAACTGGCCATACCACCAGTGGTGGTTATAGCCTGATTTCTTCTGCAAACCGTCCCAATGGCACGGGCCAGCGCCGCCTGATCTCGGTCGTCATCGGTGCCGAAAGTGACTCAGTACGCGCGCAGGAAAGCCTGAAATTGCTGAACTGGGGTTACCTGAACTTTGACACCCTGAAGCTGTACGACAAGGGCCAGTCTATCGCCACACCAGAAGTCTGGAAAGGTACACAAGCCCAGGTCAAGATAGGCTTTGACCGTGAACTGTATGTGACTTTGCCAAAAGGCGCTGCAGCCAAGTTGAAACCTTCACTGGAACGCAAAGACCCGCTGGTTGCTCCTATTGCCCTCAACAGCAAGGTGGGCACGATGAAGATGATGCTCGATGGTAAAGCCGTCGCAGAAGTCCCGGTGATTGCGCTGGAACAAGTCAACCAGGCCAGCATCTTTGGCCGCGCCTGGGATTCAGTGCGTTTGATGTTCAAATAAACCTGTAACTGCAATATTCAGGGCCATGCTTGTATGCTTTATTTGCATAAGCATGGCCCTGATTCTGTGTGAGAATAAGTTCTTCTATTCACCACTTGCACAGACATCATGAATGATCCCCTGGTATATCTGAATGGCGAAATGACGCCGCTGTCCGAAGCCAAAATCCCGGTGCTGGACCGTGGCTTTATTTTTGGTGACGGCATTTATGAAGTCATCCCTGTCTATCAACGCAAGATGTTCCGTGCCGACCAGCATCTGGCACGCCTGTTCCGCAGCCTGGCTTCCATAGGTATTACAAATCCGCATAGCAAGGAAGAATGGCTGGCACTGATCGCCCAAGTCATGGATGCCCATGAAGCCGATGACCAGATGGTCTACCTGCAAGTCACCCGTGGTGTTGCCAAGCGTGCCCATGCCTTCCCCAAGGATGAAGTCACGCCTACAGTCTTCATCATGACCAATCCCATTGTCTTGCCGACGGCGGCTGCACGTGAAAACGGCGTTGCCTGCGTTTCCATGGAAGACAAGCGCTGGCTGCGCTGCGAAATCAAATCCATCTCCTTGCTGGGCAATGTGCTGGCAGCCCAAAACGCTGCTGAAAACGGCGTGGTCGAAAGCATACAATTCCGTGACAGCTATCTGACTGAAGCATCAGCCTCGAATGTCTGGATAGTCAAGGACGGCGTCCTCATGGGCCCACCGAAAGACAACCTGATACTCGAAGGCATACGCTATGGCCTCATAGAAGAACTGTGCGCGGCTAACCAGATCAAGCTGGAAGCCCGCCGCATCACACGTGAAGAAGTCTTTGCGGCCGATGAAGTCATGCTCTCATCCGCGACCAAGGAAGTGCTGGCAGTGGTGAAGCTGGATGACACGGTGATAGGTGATGGCAAACCCGGCGCGGTTTATCATCAGTTGTATGCGGCGTATCAGGCAGCCAAGGCAGCTTAAACATACCGAACACTTATTACCACGTAGGTTGGGCTGCGGTTTACCAGCCCAACACTCGGCTTTTGATAACGTATACGTTTGCAGAGGCTGAGTGTTGGGCTGGTAAACCGTAGCCCAACCTACAACGTTGCCACCGATAGCAAACCTCCTACGCCTTCGCCTGCCCCAACAAACTAAACCCATGCGTCCAATGCTGACGCTGGAAGGCATAGCTTATCCATAACATCGCCAGCGGCTCAATCAAACGCGCTGCCGTGATGTCACCCATGTCGATCGCGCCGCGCCAGCCAAAATCACGCAGGATGGCCGACACTTCCTGTTTCGCTCCTGCATCATTACCAGCAATAAACATATCCGGCTGACCATCCGAAAATTTTGGCTGCACCATATGCGTAAAGACGATGGTATTGAAAGCCTTGACCACCCGCGCCTGTGGCAGCAGCCTTTGTACCAGCTCACCGGCAGAATCACTGAAGCCCACTGCCAGCCTGGGCGAACCTGTCGCAAAATCCAGTAGCGGATTGACAGCATCAATGACGGTTTTATCAGCAAAATTGGCAGGGCCAGCCAATGCCAGGCTTTCAGATAAGCCATCCCATGGCAAAGCCAGGAAAACCAGGTCGGCAGCCTTGGTCGCATCTGCATAGCTGCTGGCACTTGCGCTTGGTACTGCAGCCAGCGCCCCCTTGCTTTTATCGCTATCAGGGTTACGAGTACCAAAGATCACTTGATAACCCAGGCTGGCAAATCCTTTGGCGATGGCAACGCCGACGATACCATTACCCAGGACTGCGACTGTCTTTGTAGCTGTTTGCATTTTGTTTCTCCCATGTATGTGTTGATGGGAGTGATTGTGATCTCATTGATTAATGTTGATAAGACAGCTATTCTTATTTTCACTCACAACTCGAAGTTACGAATATGAAACTGGATGCCTCTCAACGCATACCTGCCATGATGTCTTTCATACAGGCAGCAGACCGTGGCAGTTTTGCAGCAGCCGCCAGGGCACTGCATATTTCAGCAGCAGCGGTCAGCAAGAATGTGGCTGGACTGGAGCAGATCCTGGGCGTGCGCCTCATGAACCGCAGCACCCGCTCACTGCAATTGACCCGCGAGGGCCAGACTTTCCTGGCCAACGCGCGCGCAGCAATTGATGCACTTGACCATGCAGTAGAAAGCGTCAGCCGCCAGCATGCAGAAGTTGTCGGCGAGGTCAGGATATCGACAGGCAATGCCTTTGGTCAGCATTACTTGCTGCCCTTGTTGCCAAAATTGCAGCAGCGCCACCCTGGCTTGCGGCTGGCGATTGACTTTGATGACCATCGCATAGACCTGGTGCGCGATGGTTATGACCTGGCCTTGCGTGGCGGCATGATAGAAGACTCCAGCATCGTCGCGCGCGCAGTCTGCCCTCTGTACACTATTCTGGCGGCTGCTCCTTCTTACCTGGAGCAGCACGGCGTGCCACAACAAATCAGCGACCTGGACCAGCACAAGCAAATCGCCGTGCGTTTTTTGAATGGCAAAATGACGACCTGGAACCTCAAGCTCAGGCAGGGTGAGATAAACCGCCCCTACCCGCGTGAGCCTGACCTGACGGTGTCAGCCCCTGAATCTGCAGTGCAGGCGGCTGTCATGGGCCTGGGCATTGCCCAGGTGGCAGTCCACCATTCATGGCGTTATTTGCGCGACAACAAGCTCAAGATTGTGCTGGGCACTTTTCATGAAGCAGGCAACAGACAGATGGTATTGCAATATCCACATCGCGCCCTGATTGCGCCCCGCGTCAAGGCGACCGTGGATTTTTTGCTGGAAGAGCTGGCACAGACTGAGGCTTTGCATGTGCCGCTGGCATCACTGACAAGCTTTTATGCCTGAAAACCAGGCCATGTCAAAGAGAGCGGGCGATGGTATTGGAATTCAGTCGCAAGACCCCATATACTGACATTAAGTTATTTTGAGATTTGGAAACATTATGGAAATGAGACCCATCCCCCCCGAAGAAAGTCTGATTGAATATCCTAGTGACTTTCCCATCAAGATCATGGGACCTATGCACGACGATTTCACCCAGACCATGGTAGAAGTCGTAACGTCGTTTGACCCGACGTTTCATGCTGGCAAGGTAGAAATGCGCCCGTCCAGCAAAGGTGCTTATATCTCGGTCACGGTGACCGTCCTGGCCACTAGCCGTGAGCAACTGGACAATCTGTATCGTGCACTGTCTTCTCACCCTATGGTGAAATTCGTATTGTGAGTCATACGCATTAACTTCAGCCGCGAACGCTCTGCCGTGCAGGTCATTTCGCGGCGGAAGCCGCTCCTGCAAAAGATGAGGGGCTGGTAGTCAATGCCCCCGCCATATCCATCTGCTTTTTTTCTACAGCGATTTCTGCCAGTAGCCACTCCCGGAAAGCCTTGACTTGCGGCTTTGCCAATGCACCTGGCGGATACACCAGGTAGTAGGCAACTTCACAAGGTATATCAATATTAAACAGGCGCTGCAACAAACCCGCCTTGATATCCGGCTGCACGATGATATGCCTGCCCAGCGCTATACCCTGACCATCCACCGCGGCACGTGCCAGCATGGATGAATCCTGGAATACCAGGCCACCGGTTGGTTCTTCATTGTCCAGACCCGCGGCGCGAAACCAGGGTTCCCAGGGTTCGCCATCACAGCGCAATAACAGCATGCTGGCCAGTTCTGCCGGTGTCTGCGGTAATTGCCCACCGTGATAATGCGGACTGGCGACCGGGTAATAATAGTCACCCATCAATAATTCACTGACCATGCCCGGATAATTACCCAGTCCAAAACGTATGCCTATATCGATAGACTCCATATTGTAATCAGTCAGGTGATTGCTGGACTGCAGGCTGACTTCCAGATCAGGATGATGTTCTATAAAACTCCCCAGGCGGGGCGACAACCAGCGTGCCGCAAACGAAGGTAGCGAAGTAATACCCAGGCGCTTTTGCTTATTGCGTTTTTTTAACAAATCGGCAGCGTCCCCCAAATCCATCAGGGCTTTTCTGATAGTCGCGGCAAACTGCTCGCCATCAGGCGTGATGCTGATACGTTTGCCATGGCGGGTGAACAGCGGCACACCCAATTCTTCTTCCAGCGCCCTGACCTGATGGCTGATCGCGCCGTGGGTCAGATGGATTTCTTGCGCCGCTCTGGAAAAATTCTGGTGACGTGCCGCTGCTTCAAAGGCACGCAGGGCAGCTAAATTGGGGAGTCGTCGAAAATCCATCTTGTATGAACTTATTGTGAATTAATTTAGCAAGGCATTCAAAAATTACTCGTTTTATTTTCTTGTGATGCAAGACTACAATGCTTCTATCGCAGTGCAACAAAGTGATTTTCACTCTCTATCCAGCAGAATGCATTGCCACTTTAGCAGTAAAATATCAGGAGTAAAGAAATGACAAATAATTTCGCAAACCCATCATACATGATTGCCGCCAGTGGCACCTTGTCTGGCACAGCCGACCACGCCCGCAAAATTGAAGTGGCATGTGGCCGCGTCTGGTTGACTATTGCTGGTCAGCTTGATGACTACTGGCTCAGCACTGGCGAATCCATGGTCATACCAGCCCATCAATTCGTCGTCATCGAAGCAGAAAACCAGGCCAGTGTCATTGAACTGTCTGCGGTATCCAGCGTGATCGACATCAAAGCGACTATGGCTGACACCAGTTACCTGCAAAAACTGACACGTAAATTGAGCCAGGCATTTGCCTGAATAACAAAAGCAGCACCGGGGCGAATATGGCACAAACTGCATTGATCTTGATTGACGTACAACAAGGCTTTGATCACCCCAAGTGGGGACAGCGTAATAATCCGGCGGCTGAGCAATACATGGCCACCCTGCTGCAACACTGGCGTGAGCAAGAGCTGCCTGTGATCCATGTACGTCATCAGTCGCAAGAGCCAGATTCGCCTTTGCGTGCCGGGCAAGAGGGTTTTGAATTCAAACCCCTGGCGCGCCCGTTGCCAGGCGAAGCGATTTTCACTAAAAAAGTGAACAGCGGCTTCATCGGCACCGAGCTGGAAGCCTGGTTGCAGGCCAAGAGTATCAAGCAGCTTGTTATTGCAGGCCTGACCACAGATCACTGCGTCTCAACCACCACACGCATGGCGGGCAACCTGGGATTTAGCGTAGAGCTGGTGGCCGATGCCTGTGCCACCTTTGATCGGCCTGGCGTTAATGGTGAACTAATCCCGGCTGAGGAAATTCACCGCATCCACCTCGCCAGCCTGCACAATGAATTTTGCATCGTCAAGAATACTGCCGATGTGATTGCTGCGCATAACAAGGCAGGTCTCTAAAATCCAACTGGTAAGTATGGGGAGTTCACTCCTATAATGTCCATTCCAACAATTCGGACATACGAAAAATTGCCCCAGCTGCGTTGCAGCGCCTAGTCGTACTAAAGTACTGTCGTCGTCGCTGACGCCTTGCTGGAACAATTTTCCGCATGCCCTCCAACAGGAATGGACATGGGCGAGTCAGTAGAAGTGCATATCATTCACGCATTTACCCAGCAGAACGAAGGTGGTAACCCGGCAGGCGTGGTCTTGAATGCCGACATTTACACCTCCCAGCAAAAGTTGCAAATTGCCCGCGCCGTCGGTTTGTCAGAAACCGCTTTTGTCTCAAGCTCAGACTGCGCCACCTACAAGCTGGAATTTTTTACCCCTAACCGCCAGATTGCTCATTGCGGCCATGCCACAGTAGCCACATTCTCGCTCTTGCGTGAACTGGGCAAGGTCACGGAAGGCTTGTGCAGCAAACAAACCATCGATGGCAACCGCGACATCCTCATCAAGGACGACCTGGCCTTCATGCAACAAAGCAGCCCGCGCTACCAGGCCATCTCTGCCGACGACACCGACAATCCGAATCTGTATACGCGCATACTGCAAAGCATGGGCCTGACCGAGCATGACCTGCTGCGCGACCGCCTGCCCACCATCGTCAATACTGGCAATGCCTTCCTCGCTATCCCCGTCAAGGGCCGCGAATGTCTGGCCAATATCCAGCCTGACCATGAAGAAATCGGCAATATCAGCGAAGAACTGGACCTCATCGGCTTTTACCCCTTCACCCTCGATGTACAAGACAGCAGCAACGCCGCCAGCACCCGCATGTTTGCCCCACGCTACGGCATAGGCGAAGAAGCCGCCACCGGCACCGCCGCCGGGCCGCTGGCCTGCCTGCTCTACACCCAATACAATATCCCCGGCCCCACCTTGCAGATAGAACAAGGCGTACTCATGGAACCCGCCTCTCCCAGCCTGATCAAGGTGGAGCTGGATATACAAGATGGGCAAATCCCCAGTCTCATGGTCGGTGGCCGCGCCAGGGTGGAGAAGACCATGGCTGTCAGGATTTGATAAGCGAGGTCGTCATTTCTTGTAGGTTGGGCTACGCTTTACCAGCCCAACACTGGGCCTCAACAAACGTATACGTAATTTAAGCGCCGAGTGTTGGGCTGATACAGCGCAGCCCAACCTACGACAAACCTACACCACCATAAACTTATCACGTATCCATCTAATATGGTGTTTACACAAGCAAAGACCCCGCCCCAACAAAATGTTACACTAGCAGCCTATGCAAGCTGCCCTCGCCCCCAACGTCACACCCCGCATCATCCATCGCGGTATTGAGCCTTATCAGCTCACTTTCGACGCCATGCGCGCGTTTACTGATGCCCGTGATGAGCATACGCAAAATGAATTCTGGATCGTCGAGCACCCGCCCGTGTATACCCTGGGCCTGGGCGCCGACCAGTCACATGTGCTCGCCGCCCATGACATCCCGGTGGTGCAGACCGACCGTGGCGGTGAAGTCACCTATCACGGACCCGGCCAGGTTGTGATCTACCTGTTAATAGACCTGCGCCGCAGCCACCCCAAGGCAAGATTATTCGCCCGCGAATTCGTCAACAAGATAGAACAGGCAGTCATCAACACCCTGGCAGCGTATAATCTCACTGGTGAACGCAAGGAAGGCGCGCCCGGCATCTATGTCAGCGACGGCCAGTGGCAAGGCGCCAAGGTCGCCGCCCTGGGATTGAAAGTGCGCGGCAACGGCTGCACCTATCATGGCGTATCACTGAATGTAGATATGGATTTGACACCGTTTTCCTGGATTAACCCCTGTGGCTATGCTGGTCTAGCCACCGTGGACATGAAAACCCTGGGCGTGACCGTGCCGCTAGCCCAAGTCCAGAATGTACTCGCACAGAATTTGCAAGATCTTTTGACTGCCCCCTGATTTTTCGACATCGCTTCATACCATGACAACCGAAAACACACCCGTCGCCACCGCCGCTTACGATCCCACCGAAAAACAAAAAGGGGCAAGCAAGACTGCGCGCATCCCCATCAAGATTATCCCGATGGAAAGATTGCCCAAGCCAGACTGGATACGCGTCAAGGCCGGTTCACCGACCACCCGCTTTTATGAAATCAAGGACATCCTGCGCGCCAACAAACTGGTGACAGTCTGCGAAGAAGCTTCCTGCCCCAACATAGGTGAATGCTTTGGCAAAGGCACGGCCACCTTCATGATCATGGGCGACAAATGCACCCGCCGCTGCCCATTCTGTGACGTCGGCCATGGCCGCCCGGACCCGCTCGATGTCGATGAGCCAGCCAACCTGGCAAAAACCATCGCGGCCTTGAAGCTCAGCTACGTCGTCATCACCTCAGTAGACCGCGATGACTTGCGCGACGGCGGTGCCGCCCACTTTGCCGAATGCATTACCCGCGTGCGCGAATTGTCCCCGATGACACGCATAGAAATCCTGACACCGGATTTCCGTGGCCGCATGGACCGCGCGCTGGAAATTCTCAACATGGCACCACCAGATGTCATGAACCACAACCTCGAAACCGCCCCGCGCCTGTACAAAGAAGCGCGCCCGGGTTCTGACTATGAATATTCCCTGAACCTGCTGAAACGCTTCAAGGAACAACACCCGAATACCCCCACCAAATCCGGCATCATGGTAGGCCTCGGTGAAACCGATGAAGAAGTCCTGCAAGTCATGCGCGACATGCGCGCCCACAATGTCGACATGCTGACCATAGGCCAGTACCTGGCACCAAGTGGCCACCACTTGCCAGTACGCCGCTATGTCCACCCTGACGTCTTCAAGATGTATGAAGAAGAAGCCTACAAAATGGGCTTTGCTCATGCAGCCGTTGGTGCAATGGTGCGATCCAGCTACCATGCAGATCAGCAGGCGCATGGGATAGGCTGAAATAAAAATTCATCCTTGGCAAAGGGTGAATAACTCTGACGGATTGACTGGTTCGACAAAATAAATTTCTCGAACCGGTCAAGCTGCCACTGCTGCCACAACTGCATCTTCACTTGCTCTCTCAAAATGCAAGAAAGTTGTTTCCCCGAAGAACAGGCAAGTAAATATAATTTCTAGGGATTTTTAGCCTGCGATTTAAAAGTCGAAGCATGTTTGGAATGCGCCGCAACTGGTTCCCCGGCTTCATTGAGCCTGATACTTATCTGATGTCCTTTTATCGTTTGCCAGTAGATATTTCCATCCTGAGACAAAGCTACTTTTTTCCACTCCCCGTCTTGCCCTAGCTTTTGAAATTCACCTTCAGCAGTCAGCCTGAACTGTATCACCGTGTTTTCGTATTTTGTCGTAAACACCCATGGAGATCCTTCGACCAGTTTTTTTACAAGAGCAGGCTGCTCTTCTGCAAACCCGCTCAGTGAAACCAGGAACAGCAAAACTGCAAACAGAGATTTCATAGTACATTCCTTTCGCATGTATCGAATTAACTGATTCAAGATTGTTCGTCCAGAAAACTCGCTTATTTTATCGTAGCCGATGACACGACATCCCGCAAATCTGCGCCGGACTCGAACTCAGTACACAGCGCATGTTGCGGGCCAGGTGGCTGGAGTGGATAAAGCCTGTTTCAAGGGCAATGTCTGTCATGCTCTGCTTGCCTTCCATCATGAGCTGGCGTGCGCGTTGCAAGCATGGCTCCATGACATAACGATGCACAGGCGTGACTGCAAGGCACCCACAATCACGTGGCATACGCGTGGTACCAGAAGGGAAGCTGTTTTTTCAGGAAGAGTATCCAGATGTGATTGCAGAAGAAGCCCGCCGTTCGTGGAAAGTGTGACAGGCATATCAAGCAGCATGATGGTGTTGACAGCTAATCCAGGCTAGCTGTCAACAGATGGGGATATTTACTTCTCACTTACTTTCCACCCAAGGCCGCTATCCGCTCCGCAGCATGTCTATTCTGCGCATCCAGCCCCAGCGACAAATGGTAATGCTTCAAGGCAGCCAGCTTATCTCCTTGAAACTCATACACCTCCGCCAGGCTGTCATGCAGGTTCGCGCTATTGGGATAGACCTGTACCCCAAGGCCAAACACCGTCACCGCCTGATCAGCCATCTTCTTGCTCAGCAAGCGATAACCCCAGGAATTGAAATCATCTTCAGACGGATCGGGCAAACCCTGGGTCGTCTTGATCTTGTTCAATTTCACCGCCAGCCCAGCGTAGCCATCCTGCGCAATCTGTTCACGCAAAAGATGTGCAGCATAAGCGCCGCCATGCGCTTTTCTCAAGCCCGGCAAATAAAAACCTGCAATATCATCGATCATGCCCTGCGGATCAGCGCCCGCCAGATTGGTCAATGTGACGATGGCAAGATCCTGGCTGGGGTACACATAGAACGCCGAACGCGCACCACCCACCCCAGCCACCGCAGCATACTCACCCTGACGCATCACTGGCCAACCCAGCGCCCAGGCAGTTGGCTTCCCATTGTTGAAAGTACCCGGCGTCCAGAGCTGCTTCAAACCCGCGGCAGAAATCAGTTTGCCCTGTTGCAGCGCGATGAGCCAGTTGGCCACATCCCCGGCACTGCTATTCATGCCCGCACCCGTGCGCAAGAATGGCGGGTAGGTCTCAACGATATGCCTCAAGCTGCCACCCGGTTCTTCATACCTGTAGGACACCGCCTTGTGCGGTATCACATCACGTGACTCACCAAAGCCCACGCTGCGCATATCTGCAACGTCAAATTGTCGCTTCTGGAAAAACGTTATAAACGGCATGCCACTCAAACGGTCTATGATCTTGCCCAGCAAAATATAATTGGTCTGGTTGTAGCGATAGCGCTCACCTGTTTTGAATTCCATAGGCCAGGTCTGTATCGCAGCCCATGCCGCATCCACCTCTTGAGGCGTCGCCAGCGACGGTATCTTGCTGCTGACAATGTCAGGGATACCCGAGGTATGTGTGAGCAACTGCCGCACAGTCACCGCCTGCCAGGTCAGCGGTAGACCATCCAGATAACGCGACACCGGAGCAGATAAATCCAGCTTGCCCTCTTCCACCAGCTGCATGATGGCCACACCAGTAAATGACTTGGTCGCAGAATTGATGGAAAACACATTCTGGTTGTTCACCGCCACTGCATTGGGAATCTCCGCCAGCCCATACGACTTCAACAAAACAATCTTGCCACCTTTAACGACAGCCAGTTGCATGCCAGGAATGCGACGTTCCTGCATTTCGCTTTTTATATAGCGGTCAATTTGTTGTTTGATTTCTGTGTCCGAGAACTGATTTTGTGCAGCAACGCCATTCGCATTTTCGGCATAACTAGAGGCTGTCGCTCCTGTCAAACTGCAAACGATGTAAAGCGATGCAATCAGTTTTGTCATTTCAATCTGCTTTCAAAAGAAAAATGCAACTGAGGCATTGAAGCAGCAGTCGGTGAATTGAATAGGGAAGTAAAATCTCTGCTATCTAGAGATCAAATTTTGAGAGATCAAATTGCATCAATATTTTTTGCAAAGACAGTTGTTCGACCAAGGCACAATGAAATAGTTCTATGTGCCTGTCGAATCTGCGAACATCATCAGCAAAAACTGGAGGATGCGAAAGGACCCGGTAATCAGAGGCCCATCAAGTCGCCAGCAACGATCGTACCTGCACCAACCAGTTTGACGATCATGTCTATGCCCGTCACTGCCGCCGATTGATTGATGTGCTCATAAACATAAGTGCCTGCAGCTGCACCAGCAGTGACGTTAACAATGAATGCCTTGTTGTCACCCGCTGTCAACAAACCTGCACCAGCCTGAATATTACCGGCCAGGCTGGCAAGGTCTGAAGAAGCAATGTTTATCGTACTCAAGGAACTTGCCGTATTACCCCAATGTATTTTGTCTGTGCCTGAGGCTTTGAAATTGGTAATCGTCGTCAGCCCGGTCGTGATGGTTCCTATCCTGATGCCACCACCAGTGTTCAAGGTGATGTCATCATTTCCGTTTCCAGTAGCTGACAGGTTGATATTCGTGTTACTTGATCCACCAGCCGACATCATCGTGTTGCCTGTTGCTGCTGCATTATAGGTAAAGCTGCCTTGCCCAGAAGCGAATATAAATGCGTTGACGCCATTGACTGCATTAATGGTGGTGGTATGACTTGCGTTGGTGGAGATGCTTGCCATGCCAGTCCCACCTATCGTGACGTTGACCGCGCCTGCTCCGCTCCCCTCTACCACGCCAACCAGGCTTTGTCCTGAAGTGATGACATTCAAGTTACCGGTCAAACCACCATCGAAGATATGTATATTTTTTTCACCTGCACCTGTTACTGTGAAATTGCCCGTACCCGCCAAAGTATCAGCATGGTAATTCGCAGCACTTGCATCAATTGTCGTGGTAACCGAGCTGGTAATTGTATGGTCATTGGTCGTATCAATCACCTTCAAAGAACCGCCACTCCCATTGGCTGTAATTGACCCTGTCGTTCCGCCTGCCACGGTATAGTTGGCAACCCCACTCAGAGTAAGTGCTACGGTTGAAGCTTGATTCACCATTATTTTTTGCGGCGTCGTCACATTCAAGGTCGCGCTAGCCTCAGCTTGCTGGATCGTCAATGCTGAAGCAGGGCTTAGTGTCAGCAGCTCGCCAGCACCAGCAAACAGTTTGATGGTACTAACACCATTCAAGGCGGCAGCTGTCAGTGTTGCCTTACCGGCGTCGGTGAAGTTAATGTTCGCTCCTCCGCTGGCATTTGCTGCATTGATGGTCAGGCCTGCCGCGTTGGCATTGCTGGTATTGACCGTCAAGGTGCCTGAAGTCAGCGTTACCTGGTTCACTGTTTGATTTATTCCGCCAATCACGACAGTGTCACTACCAACGGTATTGTAGAAGTTGATGGTTTGTGCGCCTGCGCCCAGGGCGATGGTGTCGCCACCCGTCGTTTTATAATTATTATTGATGGCAGTAGCCAGGCCGTTTGTGGCAATAGTACTTGTCGACGTATCGACCACTGCTGCCAGCCAGGTCTTCACAAAGCTGTATGATCCATTTGCTGTATTGTATGCAGCCTGAGCCTGAGCATTATTAGTCATCGAAGCGGTAAATGCAGTGGCCGCTGTATTTTTTGCCTGCACCGCGCTTAAATCAGAACCTATTGCACCACCCAGAATAGCAATCGCCGCTGCACCTATGCTGACAGCACCACTATCAATCTGGCCTACCCAGTAAGCCAGTCCGGCAGAGTCAGCAGCATGATTGAACAGGTTGCCATACAAGGCATTGACGGTTTGCCTGCTTGTATAAGATGAAAAAGAATTCGCGTATTCTGTTTGTTGAGAAAAACTCTGTGCAATCTGTAAAAGGCTGAATGGCGTGGTTTGCCAGTAAGCCAGGCCCGCGACATCTGCCGGGCGATTGAAATAAGCGATGTAGAGGTTTTGGATATCGCTAGCTGTTGCCATGAAAGATGCCTTGAAAGATGGGAATGAAAGAATAATGGTTTTCTACGCACTACAGCTATGTACCTGCGCAAGAAAACACATAGCTTGTACTGCGCTGGCGCAAATAAAAAAGTCGCGCAAATTCTCTCAAACTTCAAGTACAAAGTACATGGCCCTGGCCACTATTCTTTGTCCCAGAACAAAAATAAAAACTGGTGACTGCAATCATTTCCTAACCGCAATGCCAGGCGTGCATGCTTTGATGAGATACCTGGCCGCAGGTTCAGGTAGCGCTGGCCACGACTCCAAACAGAAAGCCTGACTTAAGCTTGCCACCTTGGGTCCCAGCTACCGGCGAAGCAAATATCAAGAACAATATAGCGACAGGCATATTGTCAATTCATGGTGATTTATGCTTTACTTTCAATAAAGCCCTTACCTGGCCTTTGTCATGGAGAAAACTGGCTGTTCTATGTATGTTTGCGTACATACGGCATCCCAGTAAAGAATTACAATAAATCGTGGACATAGCTGTCAGCGAACGCTTCCCGGCAGAACCTGGTGTGGATTGACCCTATTTCATACGACGCCTTGCTCTACTTTTACGCCTAAAGCGCTGACACTTTATGACAGAAACCTCTATCTCACGTGATAACCACAAAGCAACGACGCCAACGCCACGCATTTCCACTGGTGTTGCGGGGCTGGATGATATCCTTTGCGGCGGTCTGACGGCGCAGCGTGTCTATCTGGTGGAAGGCTCACCTGGCACAGGCAAGACCACGCTGGGTATGCAGTTCTTGCTGGAAGGGGTGGCCCAGGGCCAACGCGGCTTGTATATTACGCTCTCAGAAACGAAAGATGAGCTGGAGGCGGTTGCGCAAAGTCATGGCTGGGATATCAGCAAAATCACGATATTTGAGCTGGCCAATGATAATTCTCTGCACCCGGATGCGCAGCAATCGATATTCCATCCATCTGAAGTTGAGCTAGGTGAAACCACCAAGTCCGTCATGGACCGCGTCAATGAACTCAAGCCCTTGCGCGTGGTGTTTGACAGTCTCTCAGAAATGCGCTTGCTGGCGCAAAATCCCTTGCGTTATCGCAGGCAGATCCTGGCGCTGAAACAGTTTTTTGCGCTGCGTGATTGCACGGTGTTGCTGCTCGATGACAAGTCAAATAGCCCGGATCAACAATTGCACAGCATTGCCCATGGCGTTATTAGCCTGGAACAGATTGCGCAAGAATTTGGCAAGGAGCGGCGTCGTGTCAATATCATCAAGATGCGCGGTATCAAGTTCCGTGGTGGTTATCATGACTATACCCTCGAAACTGGTGGGCTGAAGATATTTCCACGCCTGGTGGCAGCTGAACATTATCGGGAATTTGAAGCCCGCATCAGCTCTACCGGATTGCCCAGTTTTGATCAATTGCTGGGTGGTGGTCTGGTCGCTGGTACCAATTCTCTGATTGTCGGGCCATCTGGCATAGGCAAGACGACTGTCTCTGTGCGCTGCTTGCTGACCGCACTTGAACGCGGAGAAAAAGCCTCTTTTTACCTGTTTGATGAAGGACTGGGGACTTTCTTTGCCCGCTCTGCTTCACTGGGGATGGACGTGCGGCCCTATGTTGAAAATGGCCAACTGGCGATACAGCATATAGACCCAGCGGAACTAGCGCCTGGTGAATTTGCGCAAAAACTGCGTGACGCAGTTGAAATACACGGCGTAAAGTTCATCGTCATCGACAGTTTGAATGCTTATTTACAGGCGATGCCCGGCGAGCACTTCCTGACCTTGCAGATGCACGAGTTGCTGTCTTACCTGAACCAGCAAGGCGTGACTACGGTGCTGGTATTGGGCCAGCATGGTTTGATAGGCGAAGTGCGTACTGATGTTGATCTCAGCTATTTGAGCGACACCACTGTATTGCTGCGCTTCTTTGAGTCAAATGGCCGGTTACGCCGCGCCATTACCGTCATCAAGAGCAGGACCAGCAACCATTTACTGACTATCCACGAACTGCAATTAGCCGCCGGTGGCATTATTATCGGTGATGCGCTGGAAGGATTTGAAGGTGTCTTGACTGGCTTACCCACCTATCGCGGCACGACCCCAATGCTGGTGGAAGATGCTGATGAAGAGCGCTAACAATGCATTCGATGAGCGTATCCTGGTTCTGGCACCCCATGGCAGGGATGCTGAGGTCATCTATCAATTCCTGATACGCAGTGGTTTTGCATGCGGCGCAGTGTCGCATTTTGATGTCATGGTTGCCGAGCTATCGCTTGGTGCTGGTGCCTGCGTGATTGCCGAAGAGACCTTGCAAGATTCCAGTGTGATGCAGCTTATTACCTGGCTCAACGCACAGGAACCCTGGTCAGATTTTCCTTTCGTCGTCCTCATTTCAAAAGGGGGCAGCGCTGCAACTACGGCAGCCATTGCGGCCAGGAGCATACTCGACCAGCTAGGCAATATCGTTTTGCTGGAGCGGCCCCTGAATTCAGAAACTCTGCGTAGTGCAGCGGCCTCTGCCTTGCGGGGACGCCGTCGCCAATACGAGACACGCAAGATCCTGCAAGACAGGATGCTGGCAACTGAAAAATTGCGCGATAGCCAGGCCCAGCTTTTGCAATTGAATGAAACCCTGGAGTCACGCATAGAAGAGCGCACCCGCGCACTGGCACAAGCCAATGACAGGCTGATGAATGAAGTCATGGAAAGGGAAAGGGTGCAGCAGGCCATGGTGCAGTTCCAGAAAATGGAAGCCATGGGCCGCCTGACTGGTGGTATTGCGCATGACTTCAACAACTTGCTCAATGTGATACAGGGCAGCATGGATTTGATCTTGTTATTGTCCAAGGATGACATCGCAAGGCGCAAGGCTGAAGTGGCCAGACGGGCATGCGAACGCGGTGGCAAACTGACTGGGCAGTTGCTGGCTTATTCGCGTAATCAAAGACTGGACTTGCGTTCGACCGATGTACTCACGCTGTTCGAGGGTGTACGGGAGTTGATGAAGACATCGGTGGGTTCGCTGATCGAGCTGGACTTTGAAATAGAAGATAAGCTGGAATTTGTCATGGCTGACAAAAACCAGATAGAAATGGCCTTGCTGAATCTGGCCATCAATGCTCGCGATGCCATGCCCACAGGCGGCAAGCTGGAGGTCAGGGCTTGTAAGGCCGTGCCACCGGAAGGTTTGCTCCCACCCGGCGCTTATGCCTGCATCTCGGTCAAAGATACTGGGCATGGGATAGCACCAAACATCTTGGCAAAAGTGTTTGAACCATTTTTCACAACCAAGGGTGTGGGCAAGGGAACAGGTCTGGGCTTGAGCCAGGTATATGGCATGGCTCAACAATCTGGAGGCACTGCAAGGGCGCTCAGTGAAATGGGCGTAGGAACCACAATAGAAATATGGCTCAAGTCAGCAGAAGATTTTTCTGAGCTGGATAAACAGGGCAGCATTCCGGTATTGAGAATGGTGACTGCAGGAACCCGTATACTGGTGGTGGAAGATGACGATTCAGTCCGGCAATCGATGGTGGAGTCATTGCAGGCCCTGGGTTATGTAGTCAGCCAGGCAGCAGATGGTGAAGCGGGCTTGCGCGAACTCAGGCGCGAAAAACCCGACCTGATGATCACCGATTATCTGATGCCAGGTATGACAGGAGCCAAGCTGGTAGATATCGCCAACCAGGAATTTCCTGGCCTGCCGATGATTATTGCGACTGGTTATGCAGATATGGAAGCGATAGACCAGGTCATAGAAGGCAACGCCATCTTGCGCAAACCTTTTCAACTGGTCGAACTCGCTACCAGTGTGGATCAGGCCTTGAGACGCGCTACCGAACATCCCCAGGCCTGAAGCAATTTATCAAGGCATCAAGCTGAAATTCACAGGCACCCACTGATAGCTGGCACCATGCTTTTTCAAACGCCCCATGCCCGGGAACTGTATGTGTGAGGCAGCAATGATCACACCATCTTTTGCTGCCTGGCTAAATATTTTCTGGCGCATGGCTGAAGCTTCCTTGGCATGGCTATCAAAAGTCACCGTCACTTCTGGCTGGGCTAGTTGCACGGCAGCGACGTGGATCAGGTCACCGACCACCAGCATTTTTTCACCCTGGCTTTCCAGTAAATAAGAGGTGTGGCCCGCCGTGTGTCCCTGCGTGGACTGGGCAGTCAGGCCAGGCAATAATTCACCATCTGCACTAAAGGTTTGCAGCTTGCCGGCGGCTTTGTAAGGGTTGAGCGAAGTCATTGCTCCCTGAAAGAAAGGCTTGCCATCGGCTGGTGCCTGCTCCAGGTTTTTTTGGCTCAGCCAGTAATCTGCTTCTACCTGATGCACATGGATCGTGGCATTGTTGAAAGCCATGGCACCATTGATCATCAAGCCACCTACATGGTCAGGATGCAAATGAGTCAGATAGATATCATCTATCTGCGCCGCTTCATACCCTGATGCCTTGAGATTGGCAATGAGTTTGCCCAGGCTGGGGCCAAACAGGCTGCCCGTGCCTGCATCTATCAAGATCAATTTGTTGCCCGTGTTGACCAGATAGGCATTCACTGAGGTTTCCAGCGGTGCCTGCAAAAATGACTTTGCCAGTACCTCTTTGGTTTTTTGCTCAGGCTCCATCAATATTTTTTCTACTGGCAGTTTGACGGTGCCATCGCTGAGTGCTGTCACTTCAAATGCGCCCAGCATAGTGCGGTAATACGCGGGGGCAGAGGTTTTTACCATGGGTGCTGCTGCATAGGCTGCGCCGCTGCTCATGCCGACTGCACCGGCGATGGACAGGTATAAAGCGGCACGGGCTAGTTGATGTAAAGTGTTCTTGATCATATTCTCTTCCTTGGGCTATTCGCCAGTATTGCTGGCTACTGAGTTGGCTACTGAGTTAACTACTGAATGTTGACTTGTTGTTGATGGAAGAGATTCTATTTCTTTGCAAAAATCAGTACAATCATCCATTTTGCAAATTATCTTTGCGATTTTCGCAAAACAGCCAGGGACCAGCATGTTCGATGCAATACAGGTTTTTTTGGAAGTACATGAAGCGGGCAGCCTGTCTGCCGTGGCGAAAAAACATGATGTAGCCGTGTCATCCATCTCCCGCAAGATAGATGCGCTCGAAGCCGAGCTGGGTATCAAATTATTTCATCGTAGTTCACGGCGCTTGTTGCTGACCGATACAGGTGAGCAGTTTTTACCAAGAGCAAAAAACATCGCCGCAGAACTGGCAGATGCCAGGCAAGCCATGTCAGCATTGAATGCCGACCCGCGTGGTTTGCTGACCGTGACTGCGCCCTCCGCCTTTGGCAGGCGGCATATTGCCCCGGCTGTGGCCAGCTTTCTGAATCGCTATCCCTTGATGGAAGTGGATTTGCATGTCAGCGATGACATCGTTGATCTGTCCACACGCAGGGTCGATGTCGCAGTGCGCATAGGCGTGCTGCCAGACAGCGATCTGGTGGCGACGACGCTGGCACCTTTGCACAGGCTGACCTGCGCCAGCCCGGCTTATCTGACGCGCCATGGCAGGCCAGCCACGCCGCAAGACTTGCTCCAGCATAATTGTCTGACGATAGCGACACCGCCTATACCATCAGGTTGGTGGTGTTACCCCGGCGTGAATCGTGAAACCAGTTTGCCGATACGCGGCAGCCTGCGTTCTGACGATACCGAGTCCTTGCTGCAGGCGGCACTGGCAGGCATAGGCATCGTTCACCTGGCCAGCTGGATGGTCTGTGATGCGCTGGAGGCCGGGCAATTGATTTCGCTCTTCCCTGACGCCAACAACACGCACGCAAAGATACGGCCAGGCATACACGCAGTGCGCATGCCTGGCCGTTCACATGCAGCAAAGGCGCAATTGTTTATCGCCCATCTGCGCAGCACATTTGGTGAACAGCCTTATTGGGACAGGGTACTCGGTAAGTCCATCAAATGTTAATAGGCCCAGGTCCTGATACCGATGATGCCGTAATAAGCCAGATACACCACCATCAGGCCATGCAGCAAAGACAGTGCATAAGCATGCCAGTACACGCTTACTTGCGCTTGCTGTCTGATCTGGCGGATAGCCAGCCACAAACAGCAGACCGACACTGCGGCATAGGCCAGGCTGCATATCATGGTGGTGACTGAAGTCGCCGATACCTGTCCCCGGTCGGCATACCCTTCACCAAATATAGCGCCAGAAAATTTTGCCAGGATAAGCAGGAAGGTGGCCAGCATGGGCAATACGATCATGCTGGATATGGTGGAGCAGCATGTGAAAGAAGGCCGCCTGATACAGGTGCTGCAGGACTGGTGCCCGGTCTTTCCTGGTTATCACCTGTATTACCCCAGCCGCCGCCATTCTTCACCAGCCTTTAATCTGGTGGTGGAAGCCTTGAGGCATCGCTGATCGGCAAGACACATATCTACTCTAAAAATCTATTTGTGTTTGAAATTGATCGATACATGTGAAATTGATTTGCCTCAATGACAGCGGATTGTGGCCTGACAGAGCATTTTGGCAATAAAAAGACAGCATTTTCTCAATTTCTCTGGTGATTTATCGCCAAATCGCGGGGGAAGTATGGTATTCAGGGTATAATCCTATTGCAAAAGAATTCTTATCTTCTGGTAAATTGCTGTATTCCTGCGCTGTAATTCTGAAATAAGCATCTCCAGTAACAAGCTGCTGAGAACTTCTGTATTACCTACTGGCCTTTAGCGCATTCTTCTCGCTGGTACCCAAGCACTGTGTTGATGTGATGGCAAAACCATCGGTGCACAGCCTCTTTCAACACTCACGCCCTTGCGCCTTTAGCTTCAGGCAATCAGAAGTGAGTTAACCGTAATTCCTTGCAGATGATTATGTGATCGTCTGCCATTAGTGACGCAGTCTGTGTACAGGCGTCACGACCTACTATAAAGATGATAAAACCATGGCAAAAGAAGAACTGTTGGAAATGAGTGGTCAAGTTGAAGAAGTGCTGCCCGATTCACGTTTTCGTGTGAATCTGGAAAACGGTCACAAACTGATCGCTTACACGTCCGGCAAAATGCGTCAGCATCACATACGCATACTCGCCGGTGACAAGGTGACACTGGAATTGTCTCCTTATGATTTGAGCAAGGGCAGAATCACATTCCGCCATATTGAAACACGCGGACCATCAGGCGGTGGTCAGCAGCGTCGTCGTTACTGATCGCGGCTATAGTAGCTATAGTAGCTGTAGCAAATACAGCAGATGTAAAAAAATGGGGCATTGGCCCCATTTTTTTATCTCGAGAAAAGTCCTGGGGTGCAGGCCACATCTCTGATCTTTTCAACCGCTGGCAAAACTTGTAAAGCCTTGCCAGCGGTTGAAGACAATTCAAAATCACTCAGGAAAACGCAACAGCTTCTTGCCATCTTTAGGCACTTGATATTGCGCCACATTCATCTGCATTGCCAACAAGGTGTAATAGGCATTGATGCCGGTCAGATCTACGATCCCTTTTTTACCAAAACGTTTTTCTGCACGTTCATAAGTGTGGTCGGAGACGCGTTTGTTCTTGTGTAATTCCATCGAAAAATCATAGACGATTTCTTCATCGTCTGTCATGCCGGTCGGGCGTCTGCCATCGGCAATTGCGGCCGTCACTTCTGGCTTGATGCCTGCCTTGAGTGCAATGGGATGATGCACATACCATTCATAGTCTTGTGACCATTCACGTGCGGTGATCAGTATCACCAGTTCACTGAGAGTAGTGCCCAGGGCTGATTGATAACGCAGATAATCCCCCATGGCACGCGCCTGGCTCATGACTTGCGGGCTGTGCATCAAAGGCTCGAAGGGGCCAAAGACAGGCACCTTGCGCGTTGCCAGGAATTCTTCCGCGGCTTTCTTTTGTTCTTCGGTGTATTGCGATGGCGGTATCGTAGGAAGGCGTTCGGCAGCCTGTGCCAGGGTGTTGATGGTCATGGTGAGTATGATAGGAATGAAAATATTGCTCAGTGTAATACGTTTCATGATGGCTCCTGTATGTGCTGCTTTGTGTTGCTTTCGGCTAGTGAAAATCAACTCTCGTTCTGGCGTTGCACCCAATTGACGATTCCTTCAAGGCTGCGGAAGTCTGCGATAGAGCGACAGGCAATTTGCGGATGACGAACCTGCAGCATTTTGGATAGCGCCGAACCTGGGCCCAGTTCCAGCGCATGGCTGATGCCGTTTTCAGCCAGTGCATCCATGCAGGCATGCCATTGTATGGCCTGCGTCAGTTGTGCCAGCAAGCTGCTGCGTATATTTTCTGCTTGCATGATTTTTTCAGCGTTGATACCGGCCAGTACGGGGATGTCGGTTTCGCGCATAGACGTGTCAATCAGCGCTTGTGCAAAGCCAGACGTAGCCGCCAGCATCAACGGGGTATGTGAAGCGATGTGCACAGCTATTTCTGTATGCGAAATATCGTGTCCAGGCAGGCTGGCTATTTCAGGCATTGCTGCCCTGATCTTGTCTGCCAGACCAGCGATGATGGCCTTGTTGTCAGCAGTGACGATGGCAACGTGCAGATCATGACTGGCTGCGAATTGCTGTATATCGCTGATGGCGACACCAGATACTGCCAGCATGCCCTGCGGTGCATGTACGCAAGCCTGCATCAAGCTGGCGCGGGTGGTGGCGAGCTTCACTGCTGCTTGCACATCCAGACTGCCACTGATTGCATGCGCAGAAATTTCGCCTACGCTGTATCCGGCGATCAAAACTGGCGTCGGCAAATGATCCCGCAATGCCTGCCAGTTGCCCAGCGTAGCTGCGACGATCAAAGGCTGGGCGTAGCGATTTTCAAATAACAGATCAGGCGATGAAAGTGCATCTGCGAGTGTATGTTTTTCTATCTGATGGTTCAAGACCTTGTGCACAAAACTAAGCGCCTGCGCATCCTGCTTAGCCAGTGCAAACATATCCGCAGACTGCGCGCCCTGCCCCGGACAAAGCAGGGCGAACTTATTCATGTATCCTCGGCGCAGAAAATTCTTCCAGGCACAGATGCACAAAGCAAGTGGCTGCCAGCATGTCTGCAGCGCCGCCAGGTGACAATCTGCGTGCGATGAATTCTTGATGGCATTTTTCTACCTTACGCAGCCATTGCGGATTAGTTGTGCCACCCTGCCCCATGAATTTTTGTGCGGCATTCCTGGCATAGGCTATGCCTGCCTCGCCGCCCCGGTGATACAAGTTGGTGTCGCTGATATGCGCCATCAGCGTGAAGAAACAATCTATCTGGGCCAGATACAGGCTGCGGTCTTCTCGCAGGCTTTGCTGCAAACGTGGCAGTGCAAGTTCAAAGATGGAGGGAAAACCCAATGCTGCTTCCTCCCTTGCACCACTGGCAGAATAGAGTTTTGCGGCCTGTAAACCATGACTCAGATATTGCACATCTTCAGTGCAGCTATGCACAAGCAAAGCCTGACCCCATTGCGAGATCAGTACTTGTCGCAAAGTCGCAGTGGTCAATACATCGCCACGTGACAAACAATATCCTGCTGCCGCACTAAGCATACCCAAAGCAAAAATAGCACCTCTATGCGTATTGATACCCCTGGTCGCTTTCAACATGCGCTGTTCTGCTGCGATACCCAAATTTTTTAGTATGTAAAATTCAGCACCAGCAGCACCAGCAAGCGCAATGTCTTTGAAATAATGACGCAGCGAAAACAGGCTGCGCATGAAGCAGGCAGCATCCATATCTGTATGGCTGCCATTGTCACGCAGAGATACCAGGCCGGGTTTGGGATACAAGACCAGCTCGGCATACAGGCTGCGTATGGCGAATATGGCAATCTGCTGCGCAATCTGTTTTCTTCGGATCGAAATTATTGGTGCCTGAACTGAACACCGTTCAACATACTCCTGACCTAGCATGGCAGCTCGCCTTCAGACAAGAGATCAAGCAAGCTTTGTCGCGTACGCAGGCTGACACCATGCATGTCTTTGACCATCACTCTTTGCTGATTAAAATCATGTCCAGCATAGGCGGGCTGTATCCATTCTTTCCACGCCACTGCAGCCTCACCGGGAAAAATAATCTCGCCATCAATCGGCAAGTTTTGCAGCTCTTGCAGCAAGGCCAGGCCAGCGCGCAATTGTGCCTGATGATAAGGCCGGAACAGGATATCGATATCTGAAGTCGCATTCAAATAATCTTGCCCCGTCAAAAACTGCATGGCGACCGAGCCATACACGCGCAGCTTGATACCCGCCATCAATGCCTGCTGGTGCAAGCTTTGCAAACCTGCCTGCCAGGCAGGTGGAACAATCACGGTGACCGTATGCAAGGACAAGGCAGATTGATGGATGGCGATATGTTCAGTCTTCACCCTGGCAGCAAAGCGCGGCTTGTTGCCATTCTGAGGTGGTAGCGGGAAACCTATACAAACTTCATCTTCTGCGGTATCAGGATGGCGACGCGTGACTACCGCTGGCCATTCTTCCTGCTGCCACTGCCTGAGCAAATCCGGTGCGCCAAAAGACTGCAAGACAGCAAGCCAGGCTTCATCAGCAAGCCAGACCAGATCATGTCTTTGGTATTGCGCGATGCTCTCCATGTATCAACCTGCATGCGATGCTTGTAACAACACAGCATCTATGACTTGCTGCGACTTGCGGCGGCCACCGCGTTGCTGACCCAGTTCACTGCGTCTGTCAGTTGCATCGGCCTGCAACAGGGCCTCGCGCAAACACTGTGCCAGATCCCCTTGCCATATAGACTGCACGCCACCCATGCGTTCATAGTTTTTAGGGCCGGGGGCAAATACGGGATTGTGCAATGCCAGCGCAGTCAGTTTTTCTTCAGGCACTTTAGTGATGCGGGCCATCGCTGGCAAGCCCATGACGCGTATGGTAGCTTCTGGCAAGGCATAACAGGCATCAGCCATCATGCCACTGGTGATGAAGCCGCCAGAGAGCGCCTGGTCATAGACCAGCGCGATGATCTTGTGCCCAGATTGCCTGGCTAACTCTATGCATTTACCCAGATGCGCCATATAGCTGTTAATGCCCAGCATTTCATCTCTATGGCGCAGGCGCTGCCCCTGGGTATCGACCAGCAGCAAGATAGCTCTTTGCGGATGATCACGTACTGTCGCCAGTACTGCCCTTGCTTGCGCCATAGCTATCTCTACGCCTATCGGAGTATGGCCGCTGGTGCCGATGACGCTGATGCTCTGTCCTTCGCTCGTCGCTGTGCCAGAGATAAAATCATCAACCATAGTGACTTCATGACCTTGTGGGAATAATTGCGCAAGCAATTGCATACTATCCATGTTGGCGCTCCGTCTGTCTGATGCTGGCGCTTAGTTGCAGGAAAGCGTCGGTATCGAGCATGGCAATATCCTCAGGATGTTCTACACCCATGGCAGCCCAGATGTCCATGGGCTCAGTCTTGTTACCAAAATCTTGCAGGCGCGCTGTCAGCATTTTTTGTTCTGCTTCCAGTGCAGCCAGGCTGAGCGCAACTTCGCTTTGTACACTGTCCTGCATGGCTTGCACTATCGCTGCCTTGAAGGCGGCATCATCATCGGCCACCAGCATCTGGCAATCACCCAGCAGGTAGCGATGCTTGCCACCAGTGGTGCGCCATACCAGCGCGCGATCGCGTGAATCAAATTCTTCTACGCCATTGGCGGTTTCTATGACTTCAGGGCCGGACATGGCGAGGCGCGCTTCTTCCGACATGATGATGACATTCGCACAGCGCGAGACTATGCCCATGCCACCAAAGCAGCCATTGCTGCCACCAATGACGACAATCACGGGTATGCCCGCCGCGCGCACGGCCAGCAAGGCGCGCATGACTTCTGATACGGCAATCAGGCCTGCATTCGCTTCATGCAGGCGCACGCCGCCTGACTCTGCCAGCAGGACCAGTGCCTGCGGTTTGTGGATGACAGCAGCACGCATGAGGCCTACCAGTTTTGCTCCATGCACTTCACCGACTGCACCACCCATGAAGCCGCCTTCCTGTGCGGCGACATACACTTGCCTGCCATCGATAATGCCGCGACCGATGACGACGCCATCATCAAAGGACACCGGTGCGTTCAGTAGCGGCAAATGCGGGCTGGTCCATTCTTTTGCGGGCGGCAGAAATTCTGTGAAATCGCCGATCAGTGCAGCCACTCTTTGTCTGGCCGTTGCTTCCAGATAGCTGCTCATTTGGCTTGCTCCAGACAGGCTTCTATGGCCTGATCCATACGCAGGCTGACAACGGCAGGGGTAGCGCCCATGTCGTTAATGGCAATGCGGCAGTCGGCCAGTTGCCAGCGCTGATTAAAATCATTCATCACTGCCTGCCAGATTGCGCCAAAGCCCGTGGCAGCCGTGCTGATTTCTATCTCGCAGGCTGACTGCAAATCGACAGCCTGTACCAATACTTCAAGATTGCCCGAACTGACCACACCGACCAGTTGCGCAGCAGACCCCAGCTTGCGTTGCCCCTGTTCAAAACGGTATACCAAAGTTTCCATGATGATCCTTACCAGTTCCTGAAGCGTTTAGGCGGCTGATATAAACCGCCCGATGTGCGTACCAGGTCTTTCATATTCTTTGCAGCGAGCAGATCACGCGTAGCCATGCGCTTGTCTATGCCCATATCTTCTGCGCGTTTGATGATGCCACGGTCACGCAGGTTTTCTACCATGCGTTTATCGCGTGCGAGGCCGACTGGCGTGTAACCTGCGACACCACGTATGGCTTGTTCGCGTTCTTCTTCGCTACGACATAAAAGAAGATTGGCGATGCCTTCTTCAGTCAGGATGTGGGTGACGTCATCGCCATAAATCATGACGGGCGGCATCGCCATCTTCGCTTGTTCTGCCAGTTGCCATGCATCGAGTTTTTCTACAAAGGCGGGTTGCATGTGTTCGCGAAAAGTCTCTACCATCTGCACTACCAGTTTTTGCCCGCGCGGTATCTGATTGCTGCCCGCACGTGCTTCGCGACCTGCTTTTAGCCATGCAGGGCTGGCATGACGGCGGCCACGTGCATCGGCACCCATATTCGGTGCTCCACCAAAACCGGCGATGCGGCCCAGGGTGGCTGTTGATGAATTGCCCTGCAGATCAATTTGCAGAGTGGAGCCTATGAACATGTCACAGGCATAATGCCCTGCTGCCTGTGACAGCGCACGGTTGCTGCGCATACTGCCGTCAGCACC
Source organism: Undibacterium sp. Di27W (assembly GCF_049340345.1). NCBI lineage: Bacteria > Pseudomonadati > Pseudomonadota > Betaproteobacteria > Burkholderiales > Oxalobacteraceae > Undibacterium > Undibacterium sp. Di27W. The sequence continues at coordinate 191,004 of NZ_JBMPOS010000012.1, forward strand.
GACAAAGAAAACGTCGGGCCGGGCGCGGATATAGTCTTCCATGCCCAGTTCAGAACCGAAAGAATGCACGGATTCAACAAAACCTGCTTCTATCGCGGGTATCAATGCAGGATGCGGATTCAGCGCCCAGTGGCTGGCGATCTTGCCTTTCAACCCAAGCGAAGCCGCGTAGGTAGGCAAGAGCAATTCTATCGCGGCAGTATCAAAGCCTATGCCGTGATTCAAGCGCTTGACTTCATATTCTGCATAGATGCCCTTGATGGCCATCATCGCCATCAAGACCTGTATCTCCGAGATCAAAGCCGGGTCGCGGGTAAACAAGGGCTCTATGTAATGCGGCGTCGGTGCCTGCACGACAAAATCCACCCAGCCAGCCGGGATATCAACACGCGGCAAGACATCAACAATCTCATTGACCTGGGCAATCACAATGCCGGACTTGAAAGCCGTGGCTTCGACTATCGTCGGCGTGTCTTCAGTATTGGGGCCAGTATATAAATTGCCTGCGCGGTCAGCTGACTGCGCTGCCACCAGTGCCACGCGCGGCGTCAGGTCAACGAAATAACGTGCATACAATTCCAGATAAGTATGGATGGCACCGATATTCAATTTTCCTGCCGAGGCCAGCTTGGCCAGGCGTGCAGCCTGCGGGCCGGAAAAAGAAAAATCCAGCTTGCTGGCAATGCCCTTGTCAAATACATCCAGATGTTCAGGCAGGGCCAGCACGGACAGTAGCATGTGCAAATCATGGACACGTGTCGCATCCAGTCTGGTCAGTGCCCTGGCCAGGAAATCTGCCTGCTTCTGGTTATTCCCTTCCAGGCAAACCCGATCGCCTGTTTCCAATACCGCATGCAGGCAATCACCTATGCGCTGCTGCGGAAATAGCTTGCCCTGCAAATCATTACCCAGCACGTCGGCAGCCCTTTGCAGGCGCTGCTGACGGTTGGTTTGCAAGGTGTTCCAGCGACCGGCTGCGGTCATTATTTTGCTCCCATCAAGGCATCAGGAAATGCGGTGGCGATATGCGGAAATATACACAGTAAAATCACCGCCACCAGCATCAGTAACAGAAAAGGCATGACACCCCAGACTATATCTTTCAAGGGTATATCGGGTGCGATATTCTTGATGACAAAAATATTCAAACCCACGGGTGGATGTATCAAACCCATCTCCATGACGATGGTCATGACCACACCAAACCAGATCAGGTCAAAGCCTGCCACTTTCAAGGGTGGCAAGATGATGGGGCACATCATCAGAATAATCGATACCGGCGGCAGGAAAAAACCAAACACCACCACCATCAGCAAGATCACTGTCAGCAACATCCATTTACTCAAATGCAGATCGACCACCCATTGCGCGGCTGACTGGCTGATATGCAGATAACTCATGACATAAGAATACAGCAGCGACATGCCTATGATGAATAGCAGCATCGTTGATTCTTTGATCGTCGAGGTGATGAAGGGTGAGATATCTTTTGGTCGCCAGACGCCATACACAATCGCGATCAGCACCATCGCCAGCAAGGCACCCAGGCCAGCGGTTTCTGAAGGTGTGGCATAACCACCATACAGGGCAACCATGACACCGATGAGCAGGATGACGAAAGGCAAAACCCTTGGCAGCATCTCGACTTTTTGCGCGAGTGTGAAATGTTCTTCTTCCAGATAGGCTGATTTGACACCGCCCTGTTCATAAGCCTTGTACGCAATCGCATACTCACGGCGTGCGCGATATACGGCATAGCCGGAAAACAAAATCACCAGCAAAACACCCGGGCCTATGCCCGCCAGGAACAAACGTCCCAAAGACTGTTCAGCAGCAACGGCATACAGGATCATGGTAATCGATGGTGGCAACAAGATACCCAGAGTACCACCGGCAGCGATGATGCCTGCCGCGAAGCCCGGCGAATAACCACGCCTGCGCATTTCTGGTATGCCAGCAGAACCGATGGCAGAACAGGTCGCAGGTGAAGATCCTGCCATTGCCGCAAACATGGCGCAGGCAAATACATTGGCAATGCCCAGGCCACCCGGCACCTTGTGCAACCAGGCATGAATGGCAGAATACAGGTCCCGCCCAGCGGGAGATTTGCCTATCGCTGCACCTTTTAAAATGAATAGCGGTATCGACAGCAAGGTGATCGATGCCATTTCTTCATAGACGTTCTGAGTGATGGTATCAAGCGATGCAGCAGGCATGAAAAAGTACATGAAGCCAGTGGCCACTACGCCCAAAGCAAAGGCGATGGGCATGCCGGAAAACATCACAACCAGTGTCACGATGCCGTATAAGACGCCAAGAGTAAGCGGACTCATGCTGGCCTCCGTTTATTAGTGGCGGCAGCCAGTATCTGTACCAGGATTTGCAGCGACAACAGGGTCATGCCGGTTGCCATCATGGCATAGGGTATCCACAAGGGTGGCGCGAATGTGGACGAGGTAGTTTGACCATCCACCCAGGCTTCATGGAACAGCGTCCAGGATTTCCAGGAAAAGAACAGGCAAAACGTCGCACTGATAATATCTACCATCAATAGTCGAAAGCGGTTGACGGCTGGTGGCAAAATGGACGATAAGACTTCTATGCCTATATGGCCGCGATAAGATTGCACATAAGCCGCGGAAAAGAAGGTCACACCTATGAGCATAAAGACTGAGGCTTCATCCTGCCAGTCTGTCGGTACTTTGAACAGATAGCGTGTGACGACAGAATAAGTGAGAATGAAAGCCGTCAGCAACATGGCAAACATGGAAATGCGCACGATGGCGTTATTAATCCATTCCAATACTTTTGCCAGCCGTGCAACGAAGGGGTGATCTGGAACAGGCGGCCCTTTGGGCGGTGCTATTTCAAAGCCATGACTCATAATAATTTCTCCGCCAGTTTCAGCAATTTGGCGCAGTTTTCATTTTTGTCAGCATAGTCTTTCCAGGCCGTAGTGCGGGCGATAGCCTGCCATTTTTTTACCGTGGCTGCATTCAGATCTACGACCTTGGCACCCTTCTTTTCATAGACAGTGGCGACGGCGATATCATCTTGTTTGGCAGCCTTGATGGCAAAGGCTTCCAGTTCTGCACCCACAGTCATGATGGTGTTTTGCTGGTCTTTTGTCAGCTTGTCAAAAATCACTTTCGACATCATCAAGGGCTCAAACATATACCAGTAACTCTGGCCGCGACCACTGGTCAGGAATTTGGAGACTTCTTCGAGACGGAAAGAGATCAGTGAAGTCGATGAAGTCATGGCGGCTTCCATCGCCCCAGTTTGCATCGCTGCATAGATTTCATTCGATGGCAGCGAGACCACGGCAGCACCAGCGGCTTTCAAGACCAGGTCGACTTCACGCGAACCGCCACGTATCTTCATGCCCTTGACATCATCCGGGTCAACCACTGCCTTGGTGCGCGACGCTACGCCACCGGCTTGCCATATCCAGCTGACAACAACAATACCCTTGTCCAGCAAGAGTTTATTCAATTCCTTGCCGACTTCAGCATTCTTCCATGCTGCGCCCACTTCATACGACGGCACCAGACCAGGCATGAGACCTATATTCACTTCTGGCACTTCACCACCGGCATACGACAAAGGCACCAGCGACAAATCCAGCGCACCCTTGCGCATGGATGAGAATTGCGCATTGGTCTTCATCAAGGAAGAACCTGGATAAATCTCAAACTTCAGGCTGCCATTGCTGCGTTTTTGCACTTCTGCAGCAAACATGCGGCACAGGCGATCACGGAAATCGCCTTCTTCCAGCGTGCCACCGGGGAATTGGTGAGAAATTTTCAGGGCGGTGCTTTGCGCCCAGGCTGGTGACCATGCCGCTGCCAACGGGGCCAGACTTAAAGCTTGCAAGACTGCTCTTCTCTTCAGTTGCGACATGATTACTCCTAAGGTTTTATGGATGAGACATCTCTTTTTGACAAGGTTTGCCCCTGTCTTTGATCTTTGCATATCCCGCTAACAACTTTGCCTTGTATGCTTTATTAAAATTCTTGTATACAAGATCGACTATTTTGCATTCAAAGTCAACTTGAATATATACTAGCCTGACGAATTAATGAGAAACACCAAAAAATGACAAACCGTTCAGCCAGCCTGCGAGAAGAGATAGAAGAATTGATAGCAACAGGACAACTACAGCCTGGCCATCATCTGGACGAAACCGAGCTGGCAGAACGCTTTGGCGTATCCCGCACGCCTATTCGTGAGGCGCTGATACAACTGGCATCCATGGGCATCATAGAAATGCGGCCACGTCGTGGCGCCCAGGTAGCCACCATCAGCCCCCAGCAACTGGTAGAAATGTTTGAAGTCATGGCAGAGTTTGAAGCCATGTGCGGCCGCATGGCTGCGCGCCGCATGTCCAAACAGGAACAGGCAGATTTAAAAGCTGCTCATGAAGCCTGCAAGGACGCGCGTGATGCCGAAGACCCTGACGAATACTTTTACAAGAATGAAATTTTTCACTACCTGATTTATCGCGGCAGCCATAATGATTTTCTGGAAACGCAGGCGATGAATTTACATCGCCGTCTGCGCCCTTACCGCCGCCTGCAATTGCGGGTGCGCGACCGTATTGCCAATTCGTATAATGAACACGATGAAGTGGTGCAAGCCATCTTGCAGGGTGAAGCAGAACTGACTGCAAATTTATTGCGCGGCCATATCATGATACAGGGCCAGCGCTTTGCAGATTTGATTGCATCCCTACCCCGCACACAGCATTGATATGTTTGACTCTGAAGGTGGCGTCATTGCCTCATATCTGTCAACACTATCTTCTCAGCTTGCAATAATTTAATTTGCCTGCCTTTCAAATCCGTATCGAGCTGTTCTAGTTTGATGCGGAAGTACTTATAGGGTTTCACATCAAATGTAGTTCCAGGACCCGCAACGACCTTGTCGTCCAGTGCGAGGTCAAGGATTAAATGGCGATTTTCATCGACATAGGCAACATAGTCAAAAAAACAGGCTTCGCTACTGGTGTCGTTAAGGATGAGCCTGGCTCTGCCATCAAGCAAGGCAAGTACATCTTTTTCTTCTTTGCGCAAAACGAACAAGCGCGTTTTCCTGCTTGCTTGTTGCGCACTCAAGGCTTCGGTCATGCCCCGCTCACTAAGCTTGATCCAGAACATTGCCAGACAACGGTCAATCGCCAGTAACTCATACCCAGTGCCAGGATCACGCTGGAAACTGATGAGCACAGGTTTGACCACTTTGACTTCTTTTGGTTTTTCTGAGGTAGATGATCTTTGCTTTTGCAGTTCTGCATTAAGCCTTGCAATTTCTGACTTCGCTTCAGCCAGGGTGGGCATGCCTAATGCTTTTCTTTCATGATCGCTGACGGCAGTCTCATCAATGTCATACAGTTTCCAGTCCTGATCTGCACCCTGTTGCATGGACTGTGAGCCATACCATTGCGGCTTATTCAATTGCAGCATCATCCTGTCCCATGCCAGTGCGCGCAATCGTTGGTAATGTTGGTGATCTGGCCGCAAAATGACTGCGATATTGCTGAGGCTGTAAGCCATGCGTATGTCTTCCAGCGTCGTGCCATGCTGGTAAATCATGGCTGCATGAAAATAATCTTCTGCACTATTTAATTTCGATGTCTGCAACAAATTCAATACAGCAGCACGACGCTCACTGTCATTATTGATGATGCGAGAAAAATCAACTTGCTCAGCTTTGCGCTCATTCTGGTCTGCTTCATACATGGCACGCAAACTATCATTCGATGTGGCAGAACTGTTGGCACTCAAGTTTGCAAGTGCAATAAATAGTGCAAAGGATGACAATAGACGCTTTGTGCGCATGGGAGTCCTTGAAAGAATAAATGAGGCTGTACGCCACAATTATTCTACTATGGCCGCTGCTGATTATCGGCCTTTTGCGTATCAAAGAAATACGTCATGCGCTTGCGTGGGCTCAGGTATTCATACACTTCGGGCGATAGCTGGCCGGGCTTGAGGCTGGCGGTGATGTCGAGTATGGGTTCGTGTATCAGGTCGATGATGATAGCTTCGGACTTGGGCACGCTGGGGTCATAGATCAAGACACTGGGTCGCAGCGGCTTGCCGGAATTCACGCCCACGACCATGCCCAGCGTACCATCGCTGAGCTTGACGATAGTACCCGGCGGATAAACGCCCATGCAACGTATGAATAGATTCAGGGCTGGCGCATCGAATTGTTTGCGTTGATGGGCAAACATATACGACATGGCTTCAAACGGGCTTAGCGAATCGGCAGAATTTGGTTTATTGCACAGATTATCGTAAGTGTTAGTGATGGCGACGATGCGTGCCAGCGGTGAGATACGCTCTGCCTTGAGTTGTTGTGGATAACCACTGCCATCAGCCATTTCATGATGCTGGGCGATGATGTCAGTCGCGCCTTTTGACAGATTCAACTTCTCGGCAATTTGCTGGCCATAGTGGCTATGCATTTGCAAGAGATTTTGCTCAGCCTTGGTCAGTGCAAAAGTCTTGTTGACGATACGATCAGGAATTTCTATCTTGCCTATGTCATGGAACATGCAACCCATGCCCAGTTGCTTGATATCTTCAGCAGGGAAAGATAATTCCTTTGCCAGCATCATGGTCAGCACGGCAACATTCAGGGAATGGTAATAAGACTCTTCACCGACGATTTTGTCATTCATGAGGTGGATGGCAATGTCTTTATCGACCAGCAAAGAATCCAGCATTTGCTGTACCAGTTGATCTGCTTCTCGCACTGACTCTTGTGGGCGTGAAAACAAATTTTTGGTGATGCTTTTAAGTGTATTGGCCGCTTTCAGTAATTGCTTTTCGCATTGGGCGATGGCATTGCGTTCCTTGACCAGTCTGTCTATGCGCGCTTTCTTTTCCGCAATCAAAGCCAGTTCTTCCGGGCTATGTACGATGGCTGGTTCGGGTTCAACAACTGCTGCCGTTTTGGGTAGCGCGGGCAGGGGGCGGTTATCCGATCTGGCAGGGCTGACCCTGACAGTTTTCAAACCCAGATGCTTGATTGCCGCGATCTCTTCCTGGCTTTTGATCTTGAAACTATTGAGGGCAAAAGAATGTTCCAGCCATGAGATATCCAGATGTACATATAAGCCTATGCATAATTGTTCTACCGGGACGTTGACTGTCGTTGAAGCTGCGCACATGGGGATACTTAAAAACTGAATCGAACTGGGTTAAGTTCATTGTAGCAAAATGCCGTGTGCGCCCATTTTCCAACAAAATCTTGCTCCATGGTTGACAAGTTTGAGTTCCCTACATGAATATGCCTGAAACCCTGGCTTTGCCTGCAAACATAACAATATATTGCGACCTTACCGGATCCAACTGATGACACGCCCACTTGCCAGCTATAAATATTACGACTTTGTCATGGCCGCCTTTGTCACGGTCTTGCTATGTTCCAATCTGATTGGTGCGGCCAAGGCCGCGCAAGTGACGCTGCCCTGGCTGGGTACCGTCACCTTCGGTGCCGGTGTATTGTTTTTCCCTATCTCGTATATTTTTGGTGATGTACTGACCGAGGTCTATGGCTATGGCCGTGACCGCAGGGTGATCTGGGCAGGCTTTGGGGCAGTACTGTTTGCCGCCATCATGTCCATGGTGGTATTGGCGCTGACACCGGCAGCAGACCCTTTCAATACCGAATACCAGACCCATTTGAATGCAGTGTTTGGTAATACCCCCAGAATCATATTAGGCTCGGTCACGGCGTTTTGGTGCGGCAGTTTTGTGAATAGCTATGTGCTGGCCAAGATGAAGGTGGCAATGGAAGGCCGACATCTATGGATGCGCACCATAGGTTCGACGATTTGCGGCGAGTTTGTCGATTCCAGCCTGTTTTATGTGATTGCCTTTTATGGCATCTGGTCAGATAGCCAGTTAGTCACGGTCATGGTGGCGCAATATATTTTGAAAACCAGCTGGGAAGTCGTCATGACACCTGTGACTTACAAAGTAGTTGCTTTCCTCAAGCGCAAAGAGAATGAAGACTACTATGACAAGGATACCAATTTCACGCCTTTCCAATTAAAAATCTAGGGAAACGAAATATTTCTCGTTGGGAATTTTTGCAGCCGGAGATGGCTGAAAAAATGCTCTTGCTAAAGTTTTTGGCAAACTGACCGTTCTAAGTGCGTATAGTCTCATTTCCAGCACTGATGTCATGTTCCCACTAAAAGTATTCCGACTCTTTGAGCAGGCTGCAGAAACACCGCATGCCACTAGCCAACACCATCGTCCTGCCCATGCGCAGGATGCTAAATCCGTCGGCGAAGATGCCGTCTGGCCTGAAGTTGAACGCCGTCATCACGAAGACAGGCGTAGCGCCGACCGCAGGGAAAAACAGCAAGCCATCTTGCTCAATACCCGCAAATTGCAGGGCAGGCGCAAAAATCCGGGACGGCGTCTCAGTGACAAACTGGCTGCGCCAAATTCGCGCATCAATTTTTCCATCAAGGGTTAAACATTTTTTATTGGCCAGCACACTAGCTTGCAAATTAGCTTGCTCATGGCAAACTCGAGATAACTCATGATAGCGATGACAATCTGCGTATAGGCAATTTTTCTATCGCTTGGAAGAAATACTTCTGCTATTTGCACAATTACGCATATAGTAAATTAAGCATGGGCAATCTCATACACTAGGGGTATGATAGAAATATTCCCACTACCAGATTCTTTGTTATGGACGGATTATCTGATCAGGCTTTGATACAGATTGCCCATTATTTTTCAGCGCTGGCCGAGCCTACCCGCTTGCGCATCCTGAATTGCCTGCGCGAAAAAGAATACAATGTCGGTGAGCTGGCTGAGCGCTGCTCCTGCTCGCAAGCGAATGTCTCGCGCCATCTTTCCACCCTGGCCAAGCATGGCCTGGTGGCACGCGAAGGGCGCGGCACTTCTGTGTATTATCATATCGCTGATGAATCGATCTATGCCCTGTGTGATCTGGTGTGTGGCAATGTGGCGCGCCAGTTTGAATCGCAGGCAGCCTTGTTAAACGGCAGGCCAGGCACTTAGCATCTCACTTAGCACCTCACGTTCTCAAATCGCGGCGCGATAAATCAAACTGGCTGCCACGCAGAGCAGCATGACGACAAAGATCATCTGCACTTTTTTAGCTGGCAAATGCAAGGCAATGCGCCTGGCCAGTAACATGCCCGCCACGGTCGTAGCGACAAAAATGGCCGACAGCAAAACCGGCAAATGTGCTCCACTAAGCAAGGCTGAACCCACCCCCATGGAACCAACGATGCTGACCACCAGCAAAGAAGTGGCTACGGCCACATGCATGCTGGCATTGGTGTAATGCCTGAGCATGGGGACGATGACAAAACCGCCGCCCACCCCCAGCAAGCCAGTCATGAAGCCGGACACTGCCCCTATGCCAGCGATCACTGCACCGGTCTTAAATGTCCAGTCGAACCGTCCTGTGCTGCTATTGATGTGTGCCAGCGCCGCGCGCTTGTGGTCATCACACTCGGGTGAACGCAATTGCACAATCAGACGCACCGCCACTACACCCAGGATCAAGGCAAATACCAGCATGAGCCACTGCTGTGACATACGATGTGCCACCTGTACCCCCAGCAAGGTAGGGAGACTACCCGCCGCTGCCATCAGTATGGCCGCACGATAACGCACTAGCTTGCGTACCAGACCTTCTATCGCTCCGATCAGGGCCGCACTGCTGACCGCCAGCAAGGCCATGGGCATGGCTTGCTGCATGCTGAAACCCTGGCTGTACACCAGCGCGGGCACGGCCAGTATTCCGCCGCCAGCCCCGGTCAGACCCATGACGAGACCAACCACGGCACCGATCAATACCACCAGAAGTTCTGCAGCAGGAATGAGCATATCAGTATAGATATAAAAAATATGCGCTAGTGTATTCCTTGCTGAAACCCGCGTCGAGTCAAGCTGAGCAAATTGAATTCCATTCTCAATGATAGATGTCAAAATCTGCAACAAATTGCTATGATTCTCAAGTTACTGCTCAAACGATGCAATCCATCATGAACCCTCAAGTACATAGTCTCTTCGACACACAGACCTGCACGGCAACCCATATCGTGTTTGATGCGCCTGGCGGTCATGCGGCGGTGATCGACCCCGTCCTCAATTACGAGCCCAAGTCGGGCCATACCAGCAGCAAATCAGCTGACCAGGTACTGGAATTTCTGGCGACCAATCAACTGAAGTTGCAATGGTTACTGGAAACCCATGCCCATGCCGACCATTTGTCGAGTGCACAGTACCTGAAAGAAAAAGCCGGTGGTCATATCGCCATCGGTGAAAATATCACCGGAGTGCAAAAGGCGTTCAAGAGCCTGTTCAATCTGGAGTCTGCTTTCCCCATCAATGGCTCGCAGTTCGATACCCTGTTTGCGGCAGATGAAATATTTTCCATAGGCCAATTGCAGGCCAGAGCCCTGTATGTGCCTGGCCATACCTCGGCCGATATGGCTTATCTGATCGGTGACAGCATTTTTATAGGTGACACCCTGTTCATGCCCGATGTAGGCACGGCGCGCTGTGATTTCCCTGGTGGTGATGCCCGCCAGCTCTACCAGTCCATCCAGCAGTTATTATCCTTCCCGCCTGAGACGCGTCTATTCCTCTGTCACGATTATCCACCAGCCGGGCGCGAGGTTTGCACACATACTACGGTTGCCCAACAAAAAACCGAAAACGTCCACGTGCGCGATGGCGTCAGCGAAGCTGACTTTGTTGCACTGCGCCAGAAACGTGACAGTGGCCTGGAAATGCCCTACCTGCTGATACCGGCGATACAAGTCAATATCCGTGCCGGTGCCTTGCCAGAGGCGGAAGACAATGGCACACGTTATTTGAAAATCCCCTTGAACGCACTCTGAGCATAAGCCAGGAAATTGCCATGATGGCGTATCAACGAATAGCAAGGAAGCACGCGCCGTGGCGCGCGTAAAAACCGTGAGGTGCAACTCAGGATGGATGCAGGCTGGCTTTCACAAAGTCGGCAAACTGCGCGGCAGCCAGGGGCCGTGAATAAAAATACCCCTGTACTTCATCACATTTCTGCTGTCGCAAGAATTCCAGTTGCTCTGCCGTCTCCACCCCCTCGGCAATCGTCATCAGGCCCAGGCTCTTGGCCATGCTGATGACGGCGCTGACGATGGCGCGGTCTTCCGGGTCGCTGGTGATGTCGCGGACAAAACTCTGGTCTATCTTGAGCTTGTAGACCTTGAATTTTTTCAGGTAACTCAAAGAAGAATAACCCGTGCCAAAATCATCAATCGACATACGTATGCCACGCTCATGCAGATTGTTCATGACGGCAATCGCGCCCTGAGGGTCATGCATGGCCACCCCTTCGGTCAATTCCAGCTCCAGGCAGGCCGCAGGCATATCCGCCTCTTCCAGTATGCGCGTCACCAGCGCTGGTAAATCATGGTGGCGAAATTGTACGGCAGACAGATTCACGGCAATCAGCAAATCCGGCAAGCCACTGGCCTGCCATTGCTTCCATTGCTGCACCGCGCTACGCATGACCCATTCACCTATGGGCAAGATCAAACCACTGTCTTCTGCCACCGGGATAAACTCTGCCGGTGATACATGCCCCAGTATCGGATGATGCCAGCGCAGTAGCGCTTCTGCCCCCAGCACCGCACCGGTTTGCATGGAAATCTGTGGCTGGAAGTGCAGCTGAAACTGCTGTTTTTCCAGGGCCTGACGCAATGCATTTACCAGCTCCAGATGACGGGTGGAACGCTCCTGCATTTCCTGGGTAAAGTAGCGATAGGCATTCCTGCCTTCGCGCTTGGCACGGTACATGGCAGCATCGGCATTACGTGACAAGGTTTCCAGGTCCTTGCCATCATTGGGATAAATCGCTATCCCCATGGATGCGGTGACATTCAAATCATATTCACCCAGGTGAAAAGGCGTGTTGACGACTTGCATGAGTTTTCGTACCACCTGCTCAACCTGGTGTTCATCGACGCCCGTCAAGAGCAAAATGAATTCATCACCACCCAGGCGTGAGATAGTGTCGTTCTCGCGCATGGCGGCAACCAGGCGACGGGATAATTCCACCAGCATGACATCACCCAGGCTATGCCCCAGACTGTCATTGATATCCTTGAAATGATCGAGGTCAAAAAAGATCACGGCCAGCGCATCCTGATTGCGCTCAGCCAGGCTCAGGGCATAGCGCGCCAGTTCATCGAGCAGGCTGCGGTTAGGCAAGCCTGTCAGGGCATCGTAATGCGCCAGGTATCTGATGCGTTCTTCAGTCCGTTTTTTATCGCTGATATCTTCTTGTATGGACAGGAAATGCGTCACGACGCCCTGCTTATTCCTGATCGGTGAAATATGCGCCAGATCGGTATGATCCAGGCCATCGGCATAGCGATTGACGAGCTCACCTTTCCAGCTTTCCCCACGCTCCAGATGCTGCCACATTTCTGCATACACTTCGGGGGCGGTAATCCCGGATCGCATGATGCTGGGCCTGCGCCCCAGGACTTCGGCCAACTGTTTGCCTGCGTTTTTCAGATAGGCTTCATTGGCATATTCTATATTCGCCGCCGTGTCGGTAATCACGATGGCATTGGAGCTTTGCTCTACCGCTTGCGACAGCTTGCGCAAGCTCTCTTCCGACTGCTTGCGATCCATGCCTATGGCAATCAGGTTGGCGGCCATTTCCAGCAGGTTCAGGGAAAAATCGTCAGGCACCGATGCCTGCCTGTGGTAAATGGCGAAGGCACCTATGATCTTGCGCTCAGCAGAGCGTATTGGTTCCGACCAGCATGAACGCAGCTCAAACTGCTCGGCCAGCTTCCAGTAATCACGCCAATAAGCATGGGTGGAAAGATCAGTCGCAATGGTACGCTCACCAGTAAACAAGGCATTGCCACAAGAACCTATGCCAGCACCGATCACCTCGCCCTCTATCGCCCGGGTAAATGTGGCTGGCAAACTGGGCGCCGCTCCGGTACGTAAATGCTTGCCATCCTGGTCCAGCAGCATGATGGAACACAGGCATTCCGGCAATAAGGATTCAACCTTGAGAACAACATCATGGAATAATTCTTTTTGTGTCGTATTGGCAGTAATTCTCTCCAGCATATAACTGCGCAATTCTTCCATTTGCAAGGCATGCAGGCGATCATCTTCGAGATCAAAACGATTCAAGACATGGCTGACATCAATGGCAAATTCCATCAGCAAGTCCTGTACCGATTCATCAAAGACATTTTCACTGCCTGCATATAAATTGAAAGTACCAACCACCTTGCCGTTATTAAGCAAGGGCAAGGCGGCGCAAGCTAGCCAGCCCTGCGTAGTGCCCAGCTCATGCCAGGCTGCAGTCTGTGCATCATGCAAGAAATCCTGGCACCAGTAAGGCTGGTTATTCAGGTAGGCCTGCGCGCTGGGCTCATTTGTATGAGCATCCCCGGGGTGGACAGAAATATGCAAGCCATCAAGATAGCTGGAGCCAGCCCCAAAAGACGCCACCGGCTTGAGCACTTCCGTACCTTCTGCCACCAACCCTATCCAGGCCATTTTCAAGCCACCTATGGTCACGGCATCTTCGCAGATACGAGGCAGCAAATCATCTTTATTCCCCAAACGCAGTATTGATTGATTGCACTGGCTCAGCGCGCTATACAGCCGGCCCAGTCGCTCGCTTTTTTGTGCCGCCAGATTACGCGCTTCATCAATCTCGGCCAGCTTGGCCTGGGTGACAGACAACCACCCCATGATGCTTTCTTGCATGCCTGGTTTGACGACGATGGGGCTGGAGAAATTGCCCTTGCCCAGATTGACCAGGCTGGCCGAGACTTCCCTGATATTACCGCCGAGGCTGCGGTTCAAGGAGCGGTAGGCACGCCACAACACACCGACTTGCAGGATACCGACAAAAATGAATAACAGGCGCACACGCAAGGCCAGTTGCGCAGCCTCTTCCACCAGCGTGATGCCGCGTTTTTCCATCAAGTCACTGGCTTCGGCAATCGGGCGCAGGATCGCCAGTTTGGCCTGGCGGTATTGCTCGTCGTAGAGCATGCTGCCAGCCTTTGCCTTGGCAGCGTAGACATCCAGCCCAGGATTTTCTATCAAGTCCATGGCGCGGTATTCTATCGAGGTAAGCGCATCCGAATTGGCCTTGGCTTGTTCCAGCAAGGCCAGTTCCTGCTGGCTGATGCCGGTCTTCTTGATCAATTCCATGAGCGGGATACGCAAGCCAGTCAAATCTGCCCGGCTGGTGGACTGGCTGGCCGCCTGTGTCTGACTGGCAGGCACCAGATCCCAGAACAAGTTGCGGCCCAGTACAGGCCGCGGCAGCTTGCCATTGCGGACATCCAGAACTTGCTGGAAATAGCTTTTATAGACAGGGTCGCCGGTGACCACATAGCTGCGCACCATACGCGTCAGGTCTTCCGAGCTTTGTTGCAATTCCATGGACAGGGCATGGGATTCAAAGCGCAATTCATTGAGGCGGTCTACGGTTTTTTCGGAATACACATACCAGCCGAAGACCAGGGTGAACGCAGCAAACACCACCAGGCTCAGCCAAAAGCTGCGCGTATAGGTGGATAAGCTGTCATGAGTAGCCATTGCTTCAGTGCTTTCAAGAACCGGGTAACAAAACCAGGTTTGGGGCACACGGCCCCAAAGGATAAGCATTTATTCTAAAACAAGTTTCTCGTGAGGCAAGCTTAAACTTGGCGTATTGTGTCGCTTAAGCCTCGGATTTGGGATGTATCCTGACCAGGATGATGCGTGGGCCATTCATTTTCTTGACGACAGCATCAAAGCGTTCAAATTCGATTTTTTGTCCCTCGACTGGCAAATCACCGAGTTTATGCATGATCAGGCCGCCTATGGATTCGACCTCGTCACTATCGACATCAAAGCCCAGGGCGCTGCCCAGCGTGAACAAGGGCAGACTCCCCTTGCCTATCAGGGTGCCATCATCCAGCGGTGTCCAGTCATTTTCATTCTGGCGGAATTCATCGCGTATCTGCCCGACCAGGGCACTCAGCAAGTTATCCAGCGTCAGGAAACCCACGGGCTTGCTGCCGCGGTTGCCGACGATGGCAAAGTGCGGTGCCCCCTTGCGGAAGCGACGGAACAATTCCAGCGCTGGCATGGTGGGTGGTACAAACTCAACCTGACGCAAATGCTTGCTCAGGTCATCCAGGGGCTTGCCAGCCTGCTGGGCCAGGAACAAGTCTTTCAGATGCAGCATACCGAGTACGGTTTCTTCATCTTCATCGAAATAGGGGTAACGGCTGAAACGGTTACGCGCCGCGGTTTGCATGTTTTCTTCCAGGCTGGCGCTCTTATGCATGGCAACAACTTCATTGATGGGGCGCATCAGGTCAGAAATTTCCAGGCCACCGAAGTCCAGCACCTGGGCCATGATGCTCCACTCATCGCGGGTTTCTTTCTTGCCGCCATGGCTGCCGCGCAGGATGAGTTTGAGTTCCTCGGGTGAATAATGGGCGTCACCACCATGCTCTGCGCTCAGGCCTACCCACTTCAAGACTTTGTTGGAACTGAAGTTGAGTGTCCAGATAGCTGGATACATGGCCCAGTAAAATGCATACAGGGCGGGCGCTGTCCACAGGGAGACGCGTTCAGGCATGCGTATCGCCATCGATTTTGGGGCCAGCTCACCCACCACGATATGCAGGAAAGAAATAACAAAAAAAGCGAAGAAGAAGGAAATACCGTGTATTAACTCTGCTGAGGTGACACCCACCAGCGAAAACAGGGGTAACAGCAAGCGGGCAAAGGCAGGCTCACCTATCCAGCCCAGGCCCAGTGAAGCCAGGGTAATGCCCAGCTGACAGGCAGACAAATAGGTATCCAGGTTTTGATGCACCGTGAATAACAGGCGGCCGCGCAAACCTGAGGTTTTCGCAATACTGCGCACCCTGGTCTGACGCAACTTCACCAGACCGAATTCTGCCGCCACGAAAAAGCCATTTAACAAGACCAGTAACAGGGCAGCCAGCACCAACAATAAATTATCCAACGCTCAACCTTTTTTATGAACACCCCGACACTTTAGACTAAATTGCCCCTTTTTGCATGCAATTACAATGCCTTGCGTATAGCCACACTTGAAAAATTGCCGGCATGCCGCATGTAATTAAGATGCATGCGAGCAAGCCCGCATGACAAAACCTGTGAATTGCGTTAAAAGCTTATGTTCACGGCATTTTGAGGAGAAAGGTTTGAGCTTAGACAGTGTTTTAGCGGAAATTGAAATCCGCCTTGGCGAATATCCTGCACTCAATGATATCCAGCATCTGCGGGCCTTGATTGCAGAAATACGCCCCCCACGCCCGCAAGACACAGCGCGGGCCACTGACAATATACGCGCCCTGTGCTTTGTCCTACAAAACAAACCAGCCTGGCGCACAGCATTACGGTCTTATCTGGTGCAGGTATTGACCACGCGCAAACTGGTGCATTTATTCACCGATCTGGGTATCACCCAGAATACCGGCTTCTGGTCCGTGGCAAGACAAAGACTGATGAACAAGTTTTTGCCGCCACTGGTCAATGATGCCTATATCAAGGATGTGTTCGGCCAGATATTTGATAAAAAATGGGACCATGTCTGGATCAATGCAGTAGAAGACCAGGCCTGGATGGATTTGCTGACAGCCATAGGCTTTCGCTCACCCGCAGCCCGCACGACTTATGCAGCTTTGACCTGTGAAATTCTGAGCGCCGTACAAGTGCTGTCTTACCGCATCACCAACATCGGTCTGGAAGCCGAACTGGTAAGAAATTATCCCGACATAGAAAAATTCGAATCGCCATTTTTGCGCCAGAACGATGCCATCAATGACTATGTAGTTTGCTATAGCAAATGGCTGAGCGACAAAACCCATGAGCGTGAAGACAGCAAGCATATAGAAGTCTTGCTGACGCAGTGCGAAGACATTGCCAACCGCATACGCCGCACAGCCTCCATGCAGGGAGTGTCTATCAGTCTGACCCGCTTGCTGCTGCAATTGATGCAGAGCATAGCGCGCTTGCGCCAGTTACTGGCTTTGCTTGATAGCCGCAGTACCGAACATGCCTGCGCCATCGGCACCAGCCTGTTCAAGGAATTGACCATCGCAGAAAACCAGCGTCACAGCCTGCGTAATCTGATGCAAAGCAATACCGAACTCTTGTCCCTGCAAGTGACAGAAAGAGCGGGTAAAAGCGGTGAGCATTATGTGACGAATAATCGTGCAGAGTGGCTGGAGATGTTGCGCTCAGCCCTGGGCGCAGGCTTCATCGTCGGCTTCATGGCACTCATCAAAATTTTGTTTGGCACGCTGGTGCTGGCACCATTTGGTTACGCGGTGTTGTACAGCCTGAATTATTCCGGCGGCTTCATGCTGGTGCATGTGCTGCATTTCACCATCGCCACCAAACAACCGGCGATGACGGCAGCTTTGCTGGCGCGTGCCATCGATGGCGGCAAACAAAAACTCGATGAACTGGCTGAACTCATCGTGCGCGTGCTGCGTTCACAATTCATTGCTATTGTTGGTAATGTCGGCCTGGCCATGCCCACGGCCTATGCAATCGCCTGGGGCTGGCTTTACATCACGGGCAAGCACCTGGTGTCGCCAGAAAAAGCTCAGCATTTGCTGCATGATATTGATCCCTTTGCCAGCCTGGCCTTGCCGCATGCAGCGATCGCCGGTGTCTGCCTGTTTTTGTCTGGCTTGATTTCTGGCTACTACGATAACAAGGCCAGCTATGCCAATATCCCGGAACGTCTGCGTCAACTAGGCTGGTTAAAGCGCCTGCTGGGTGAAGCACGTCTGCTGCGCGTTACCACCTATATAGGCAATAACCTGGGTGCACTGGCAGGGAATTTTTTCTTTGGCATTATGCTTGGTACGATAGGCCAATTAGGCAGTTTCTTTGGCTTGCCCATCGATATACGCCACATCACTTTTGCCAGTGCCAATTTTGCCTTTGCCCTGGTCGGCCTTGACCACTACATAAGCTGGCAACTGGCTGTGTATTCCCTGTTTGGCATCATGAGCATAGGCATGGTGAATCTGGGTGTCAGTTTCAGCCTGGCCATGCTGGTGGCCTTACGTTCCAGGAGAGTGAGTTTTGGACAAGGTGGTTTGCTGACGGTCTTGTTATGGACACGTTTTTGGGAAAGGCCACGCGACTATTTTCTGCCAGACAATGAAGCCAAAAGCGAGGAGAAAAAAGAAGAAAGCGAAGAGAAAAAAGAAATCGCCTGATCTGATTTTTGCATTAACATGCGCCAGTCAACCAAAAAGGCTGGCGCATCGTTATACCAGATCATCCCCTTCGATTGAGGTAATCCATGAAGTTCTTGCCTGTCCTGCTTGCCAGCACTCTCGCCTTGTTACTGACACAAGCTGCCAGTGCCCATGAATATGATGCCTTGTTGAAGGCAAAGAAATATGCTGAAGCAGAAAAAGCCGCCAACGCCAAGCTGAGTACAGATGCCAACAATGCCGATGCCTTGCTGGTGAAAGCAGACTTGATACTAACGGAAGGCAAGATAGACAAGCTTGATGATGCCGCCAAATATGCCGAGCAATGCGTCAGCGCCCATCCACAATTATCTGAATGCCACGAAATGCTGGGCAATGTCCTAGGTGCCAAGGCCACCTCAGGCAGCATGTTTGCCGCCATGTCGTATGCCGGAAAAATACGTGATGCCTTCATCAAGGCAGTAGAACTTGACCCCAAAAATTATAGCGCGCGCGGCTCCTTGCTGCAGTTTTATTTACAGGCACCTGCAGTTGCCGGTGGTGGTAAAAGCAAGGCACAAAACCTGGTCATAGAAACTGCCAAGGTCAATAGTGCGGCAGGCAATTTATTGCAGGCCAGCGTGGACTTGTCAGATGAAAAAATCAGCAATGCAGAAACGGCTGCCTTAAGCGCCATTCCTGGCAATGTCGAATCACTGAGCAGAATGCAACGTAGTGCTTTGTTCAACATAGGCGCGAACTATATGCAGCAAAAGAAATTTGCTGATGCTGACCGCGTATTTGGTGAATTGCTGCAACGCTATCCTGATAAATATCAGGGCACGTATGGCATGGGCCGCTCTTTGCAGGAACAAGGCAAGCACAAGGAAGCCATCAACTGGTTTGAAAAATCCCAGACCCTGGAGGCGAGTGCTGCCGTCTATTATCGCCTGGCACAATGCCTGCAAGCAGTAAATGATAAGACCAAGGCGATTTCCTATTTTGAGAAAGCCCTGAGCTATAAACCTGCACTGAGCAAAAAATTACGGACAGATGCAGAAGATCAGTTAAAGGCTTTAAAAGCCTGATCAGACAGCACGCATCTCATCAAAATGCAGGCATGACTTACTGGACACAGTAAGTCATGCCTGTTTTTTTATATGGTCTGTATCGTTACAAAAATGCTGCCGCCGGTTTGACGCAGGTCAATGAAACCCTGAATGCCTGCGTCAGCCCGATTTAAGTCCAGGTTCAGCGGCGTACAATTTCATCTCGTTCACTCCTGTTCTGCCTGCTATGAAAACCGCCATCACATCGAAACGCTTTATCCCGCATAGCCTGCTGGAAGATGTGCTGGCTATTGTCACTGGCACTTTACTGATATCCCTGGGTATTGCCCTGTTCAAGCAGGCAGGCTTGCTGACAGGCGGCACGGCTGGCCTGGCCTTCTTGCTGCACTACACCACAGGCTATTCATTTGGATGGATATTCTTTTTGCTGAACCTGCCGTTTTACTGGCTGGCCTGGCAGCGCATGGGCTGGCGCTTTACGCTAAAGACTTTTTGCGCGGTGGCGCTGGTGGCGCTATTCTCCAGCCTGCATCCCAGGCTCTTGCACTTGACCAGCATGACGGCCTTGACTCCTTATTATGTCGCCCTGACTGGCGGCTTGATGATGGGCGTGGGTTTCATTGTCTTGTTCCGCCATCAGGCCAGCCTGGGCGGCATCAATATCCTGGCTTTGTATTTGCAAGAGAAGCGCGGCATACCAGCAGGCAAATTGCAGATGGGTATCGATTTCATCATCGTGCTGACATCCCTGACGGTTGTCACACCCATGGCCTTGCGGGCATCCATACTTGGCGCATTTGCCCTGAACCTGGCGATCAGCCTGAATCACCGACCAGGCCGCTATATGGCAATGTGAGCTTAGGCCACAATTGCCCGTCTTCCTTTACAATGCGTCTATTCACTTTGTAAAGGATAGCCATGAAAACCAAAGCCGCCATCGCCTGGAAAGCAGGTTCCCCACTGACGATAGAAGAAGTTGATCTGCAAGGCCCGCAAGCTGGTGAAGTGCTGATCGAAGTCAAAGCCACCGGCATTTGCCATACCGACTATTACACGCTTTCTGGCGCTGATCCTGAAGGTCTGTTCCCAGCCATCCTCGGTCATGAAGGTGCAGGCGTCATCGTTGATACCGGCCCGGGTGTCACCAGCGTACGCAAAGGCGATCATGTCATCCCGCTGTATACGCCAGAATGCCGTCAGTGCAAATTCTGCCTGTCACGCAAAACCAATCTCTGCCAGGCCATACGCTCTACCCAAGGCCGCGGCCTGATGCCGGATGCGACTTCGCGCTTTTCGCTGGATGGCAAGCCGCTGTTCCATTACATGGGCACATCAACATTTTCCAACTACATCGTGGTGCCGGAAATTGCCGTTGCCAAGGTGCGTGAAGATGCCCCTTTCGACAAGATTTGCTACATAGGTTGTGGCGTTACTACCGGTGTTGGTGCAGTGGTTTTCACGGCCAAGGTTGAAGCTGGTGCCAATGTCGTCGTATTTGGCTTGGGCGGGATTGGTCTCAATGTCATACAGGCTGCCAAAATGGTCGGTGCTGACAAGATCATAGGCGTGGACCTGAACCCTGCACGCGAAAGCATGGCACGCCAGTTTGGCATGACCCACTTCATCAACCCTACGCAAGTAGAAAACGTGGTTGACCATATCATCCAGTTGACGGATGGTGGCGCTGATTATTCTTTCGAGTGCATCGGCAATACCAAGGTCATGCGTCAGGCGCTGGAATGCTGCCACAAGGGTTGGGGCAAATCCATCATCATCGGTGTCGCTGAAGCTGGCGCAGAAATCTCTACCCGCCCCTTCCAGCTCGTCACTGGCCGTGAATGGAAGGGCTCAGCCTTTGGCGGTGCCCGAGGCCGTACCGACGTGCCGAAGATCGTAGACTGGTATATGGAAGGCAAACTCAATATCGATGACCTCATCACCCACCGCCTGCCGCTGGAGCGCATCAATGA
Organism: Undibacterium sp. Di27W; assembly: GCF_049340345.1. Classification (NCBI taxonomy): domain Bacteria; kingdom Pseudomonadati; phylum Pseudomonadota; class Betaproteobacteria; order Burkholderiales; family Oxalobacteraceae; genus Undibacterium; species Undibacterium sp. Di27W. The sequence goes on from NZ_JBMPOS010000012.1 coordinate 212,327, forward strand.
AGGTTTTGACCTCATGAAGAGCGGTGAATCGATACGTTCTGTGGTGTTGTTCTGATGACGCAACGCGAATCCAGCAACGATGCAACAAACGGCGCTGCAGACGACGCAGAAGAAGTGACATTGCTGAGCCAGCACGCTTGCCACGGTGGCGTGCAGCGCTTTTATCAGCATGACTCTGCCGAAATAGGCTTGCCCATGCGGTTTTCAGTGTATCTGCCACCCCAGGCCATGGCCGGTGAAACTTGCCCGGCCATTATTTACCTGGCTGGCCTGACCTGCACGGAAGAAACTTTCATGATCAAGGCGGGCGCACAAGCCATCGCCGCCCGCGAAGGCATCATCCTCATCACACCAGATACCAGTCCGCGCAATGCCAACATCGCTGGCGACAGTGATAACTGGGATTTTGGTGTGGCTGCCGGTTTTTACCTGGATGCAACGCAAGCACCGTGGAACAAGCACTACCGCATGCACAGCTACATCGTCGCTGAATTGCTGCCCATGTTGCTGGCCAGCCTGCCCATGGACCAGGCGCGCGTCGGTATCATGGGACATTCCATGGGTGGCCATGGTGCACTGGTACTGGCCTTGCGCCATCCAGAGCTATTCAGCAGCGTATCTGCCTTTGCCCCGGTCGCCGCCCCCAGCCAATGTCCCTGGGGCCAAAAAGCTTTCACTGGCTATCTGGGATCTGATCAAAATACCTGGGCCGAGTATGACGCCACTGCATTGATGCAAAAGCAGAGCCAGCCGCCCTTTCCCAAAGGCATTTTGATAGACCAGGGATTTGCCGATAAATTTTTGGCAGAACAACTGCATCCTGAGAAATTTGCACTAGCCTGTACCGCCGTCGGACAAGCGCTGACGCTACGCTATCAGCCTGACTACGATCACGGTTACTACTTCATCAATACTTTCATTGAAGACCATTTGCTGCACCACAAACAGCAATTAGCTGTCTGACATCTCTTATTACCGCAGAATTAGTAGTGTGAGTCCCACATGCACCAAACTGGAACAAGCACTCTATTTCTGTGCGTTTCTCGCTTAACTGTCATCTTTATTGTGTAAAATCGAGCGACTTCGTCGCGCATTTTTGCGCTTACTTCAGAACGACATAACCAGAAAGCAAGAGATGAGTAAAGTAGTCATCAGCGGCACCGGCCTGTACACGCCCTCCCAGTCCATTTCCAATGAAGAACTGATCGCCAGTTTCAATGCTTATGTCCAGCAACACAATGCCCAAAACGCCGCTGCCATCGCCAGTGGTGAAGTAGTCGCACTGGAAGAATCCAGCGTCGCCTTCATAGAAAAAGCCTCAGGCATCAAGTCCCGCTTTGTCATGAATAAAGAAGGCGTGCTTGACATCAACCGCATGGTGCCGCACCTGCCAGAGCGCAGCGATGACGAACCATCCATCATGTGCGACATGGCCGTCGCTGCCGCCACCCAGGCGCTGGAACGCGCGGGCCGCACTGCAGCAGATATCGATGCCGTCATTTGCGCCGCCAGCAATATGCAGCGCGGCTACCCTGCCATGGCGGTGGAAATTCAAGCTGCCCTGGGCATAGATGGCTATGGCTATGACATCAACGTCGCCTGCTCCTCTGCCACCTTTGGCATACAGGCCGCGGTTACCGCAATCCAAAGCGGCCAGGCGCGTGCTGTATTGGTCGTCAACCCGGAGATCACCAGCGGCCACCTGAACTGGCGCGACCGTGACAGCCACTTCATCTTTGGTGATGCCTGCACTGCTATCATCGTAGAACGTGCCGACCTGGCGACATCGAAGCACCAGTTTGAAATCGTCGGTCTGAAACTCAAGACGCAATTTTCGAATAATATCCGCAACAACTTTGGCTTCTTGAACCGCGCCGATGAAAGCGGCATAGGCAAGGTAGACAAGCTGTTCCGCCAGCAAGGCCGCAAAGTGTTCAAGGATGTCTGCCCCATGGCAGCCGCCATGATCACTTCTACCGTAGAAGCAGCCGACATCACCATCCCCGATGTCAAACGCTACTGGCTGCACCAGGCCAACCTGAACATGAACCTGCTGATTGCCCGCATGATTTTGGGCCGCGACGCATCGCCAGAAGAATCACCGACCATCCTGGACACTTACGCCAATACCTCATCAGCAGGTTCCATCATCGCCTTCCACAAATACCAGGATGACCTGGAAGCAGGTAATATAGGCGTGATCTGCTCCTTTGGTGCGGGTTACTCGATAGGTTGCGTGGTCGTCAAGAAGCTGGGCTAATCCCGGTCACAGATCAGCACCGCAAAAAAACAAAGGCCGCATCTGCGGCCTTTTGTTTTGTGTTTGACTTTGGGTTTGACTGTGTTTGACTGATAGCCACCCCGGCTAATTACATACCCAGAGACTTCAGCAATTCAGAGTTTGCATCGTCATCATCATCCGCTGCAGGGGCAGCAGATTTTTGTTCAGACGCCTGCTCAAAATCCAGCAAGGCATCCGCATCAGTCACTTCATGCGCATCAAAGTCATGCAGCTTGATGAACTCTGTCCTGTCTATCGCCAGTTCCAGATAGAAAATATTATTTTTCTCAGTGAAAAAAGACACCCGGCGCAACTCTGGCCGGTCCAGCGGCGTATCCACACTCAGCATGACTTGCTTGGTCAGCACCAGCATCTTGGGCTGGTTCTGCGTGATATTGGTTTGCAACTCGCGACGCACCTTGCCAGTAAAGTCACCGACAATCTGGTTCATCAACTCACCCAGGATATTGGCCACTTCATCCGAAGTAAAAGAAGAGGCCAGTTCAGACTTGGGCATGCCCATGTTGAGCATGTATTTCTCGTAAATTTCCAGCGCCGTATCACCATCAAAATTCAGCACCACCAGGCCAGAAAAACCGCCATCAAACAAGACAAAGCAACCGATATCCGGCTTCAAGCCTATTTTTGTGATGCGCTGCACCATTGCAGAATAATGCACCTTGCTATTCGTCGCGACATTCAATACCCGTATCACCGAGTTACACAAACTCGTCAACAAATCCTCTGTCCCGTACACTACATTGGTTTCTTCCGTGGCCATGACCAACTCCCGAATTTGTTACATGAAAAATCTATCCACGCCGCCTGCTGAAAGCAGCAAAGCCACTGCCACTATCAACATCCTGAGCAGATGAAGAGGCCGTATTGTCGCGCATAGCTGTATCGGCAACGGCAATACGCAACAACACTAACTTGCTGAGCACCGCCGCGACCTGCTCACGCCACACAGGACCTTGCCGCTCCTCGGCGGACATCGCTGCAAAAGCACTATGTAAACGCATCACCTCAAGCTCTAGCTCACTCACCCGCAACACCGCACTCATCGCCAACTCCTCATGCACAGGCCTCACCAGCACATCTTCCGCTGGCACCCCGGCTTGCAATGACGAATCACTACTTAGCATGATTACTCCTGCTTACAAGACGCCTTCAACAACAAGGCCATATCTCACCACGGGCAAAGACTCAAAGTCTATTCGAATACTGAAAGAATACTGAACCGTTAGCGCCCCGTCTACATGTTTCATGCGATGGGGGTGATTTGAGTGTTTCCCTCTATAGAGAAACAGAACTTACGTTGCTAATATGCAATGGGCAAGGAATTTGGATTGCAGTTAACCAACAACTATGTCACATGCGTGACTTATTCAGGTTTATGCCTGTTTAATGTCTATCCGGCTTTGCATACTTTGCTGATATTAAGTCAGTATATCGCTCCTAACCGATTCTGGTTCACACCCAGCCATCAAGCGCTTTGCCGCTTCAGGAGAATCTTGTTGCGGTTTATAGATAAGCAAGACGGCCAGATCGACCAGGACATGTAGCAGTATGGGCAGCCAAAGACTGTTGGTGAGTATGGTCAGCAGACCAAAAAGCAGTCCCCCTACCGTAGTACGAACAATACCGCTTATGCCTTGGTAGTAGTGGCATATGCCGAACACCAAAGCGCTGAGCACTAAAGCAAGATTCAGGTCTAAGTACCAGCTTGCATGTGACTGGCCGTGAATGAATTGCAGCAAAAACCCGCGAAAGAAAATTTCTTCGCAGATACCAGCGGTGAGGCTGAGTAGCACCCACCAGTGGCGTTCCTGCTTTGAAACAGGGAACAGGAAATAGTAGCTGTGCAGGGCTTTCCAATAGCTTAGGCGGGTTTTGGGTTTGAAACTGCAGTGTATTGCTGGCATGAAAGCCAGGGAAAAATAAATGACCAGGATGGTGGTTGCCACACCCATCATCAGTTGGCTATTGCGGAGCCATGCCATGTCATTCTTTGTGCCTGCCGCAATGAAGAGGTCTGAAGGAGGGATCATCAGACTTGCCATGCATGCATATCCCCACCAGCTCGCAATGCCGTGCTTGTAAGTAGACAAGCGTTCAATGCTACTGGTATGGGCTTGCAAACGAGCTGTCTTTTGTTGATCAACCGTCAGGGTCAGACAAATCACGATGACAACGACGATCATTTGAAGCACAACCGGTGTCAATTCCAATAAAGTGGGCACGGTATGTTCCTTATCAAAGACACGACAAAATGTAAATGTGAATTCACTTTTACATAATTTATGATTTTTGTCTATACTATGGGTATGAACTCAGAAAATAAATCTCATGCTCCATTGCAGGAAAGAAGTCGATCTACTGCTTTGCGCCTGTTGAATGCCACTATTGCCCTGCTGGATGAATCTGGCCTGGAAGGGGCACTGATACCACGCATTGCTGAGCACGCCGGAGTGGCACCTGCCAGCGTGTATCGCCGCTTTGCCGACAAGAATGCCTTGTTGCGGGCGGCATTTCTTCATGCATTAAAACAGAGCAATGTATCCAACAGCGCATCATTGCGCAGCCAGTTGCTGGGCGACACACTGGCAACCAGCGTGAGAAAATTGATAGTCATGCTATTTGATCAATATCAGCAACATCCGCATTTTTTGCGGGCGCTGTCGCAATTCATAGATGCAGATACAGACAGAGCATTTATCGCGGAAGCGCGAACGATCATCCGGGCCAACATCGATCTTATTGTGGATATCTTGCTACAGCATGAAAGTGAAATCAGGCATGTCGTGCCAGCAGCATCCTTGCGGTTTCTGGTTCTCAATGCGACATGCTCGATAGAAGCCTATTCGCTAGACCCCAACTCTATGTGGCATGTCGAACCCTGCATTGGCAGGGCTGAAATGACAGATCAGTTGGTTCATGGTTTCGTGAGTTACCTGGCAAGCACTTAGAAAACTACACGATGCTCTGCCCACTGAAAAACTTTGCATTTTTTTGCATAAAACGCTGCATTAGCCACGGACAAGTTTAGTCATAGTCACTTGTCCGTGAATTTGCTACGCAGTCAGCAAAAAGAAACTGCAAAACAAGTATGTCATGTGTCGTGATTGATATCCCACATAATGTGAAAGATTCACTTATCCAATTCCCCCAAAATCTCCTGCGCAATTTTAATCCTCGCCGCATTTGGATAGCTCTTGTTGGCGAGGATGACTATGCCCATTTTTTTATGTGGGATAAAAGCGATGTAGGCGCCAAAGCCGCTGGTGGCTCCGGTTTTATGGATGAATACCTTGGTTTGAGATGCGATGAGTGGCTTGATTTTTTGTACGGGGGTGGCTTCAAAGACCATGCGGTCGGATGAGCCTTCCAGTAGTGCTGACATATTCGCGGGGTAAGGGTATAGCTCCCACATCAGGCTTTGGGTCATGCGGCCAGCTTTGAAATAGCCGGTGTGGGTATCGTTCAAGGCTTGCGCAAACTCCGGGCTCAGTTTCATCTCACCTACATTGGCCTTGATAAACTGCAGCAGGTCGCTGGCTGTGGTTTTGACGCTATAGGCTTCAATGGACAGTACGTCGTCACGCAGGCGGACTGGGGTGTCGTCTTTTTTATAGCCCTGTGCATAATCTGCCCACTTTGCCTCCGGCACGACCATGTAGCTGTTGTGCATGCCAAAAGCTGGGAAGATTTGTTCCTGCATCACAGTGGCAAATGGCTGTTGCAAGCTCTTGGCGGCGATGACGCCGAGCACGCCTGCGCTGAGGTTGCTATAGGTGCGATAGAGGCCCTGATCGTGAGCGGGTTTCCAGTTCTTGAAATAAGTCATCAATTGTTCATCGCTGTTGACTTCATCCGGGACTTGCAGGGGCAGGCCGCCGGTGGTGTGGGTTGCCAGGCTGATCACGGTGGTTTCGCCAAAGGCGGAGCCTTGCAAACTGTCTATGTGATCGGCCACTTTGTCGCTCAGCGCCAGCTTGCCTCTGACTTGTGCCAGGGTCGCCATGGTGGCTGCGAAAGTCTTGCTGATGGAGCCCACCTCAAACAGGGTTGCATTTGTGACGGCTTTATTTTCTGCCCTGGATGCCAGGCCATAGTTGTAGACATATTGTTTGCCATCGACAAAAATGCCGACGGCCATGCCGGGGATGTCATGGGTTTTCATGACTGGAAGTATGGCTGCATCGGTAGCGCGTTTAACAGTGTCCACTTCTGCACTGGCGGCTGGCAGGCTCAGGATGGCGCTGCCAAGAAGTACGCCTATACGAAGATATTGCATGGCTGGTGATGTCATTTTATTTTCCTATAATTTGCTGAATCAGTGTGTAAAAAATACTTGCTATTTAATTTCGGTTACTGCGGGCAGTTCACAACTTTAGTTCCCAGACCAGCCGCCAGGTGCGTGCGGTTTGCTGCTGGCTGTTTTCAGTCCAGCGCTCGCTGGCAGCGGTAAAGCTGCCGCTTTCCATCTTGTTTTGCTGCAAAACATTGGTCACAGAAAAACGTAACTGGCTTTGCTTGTTTTGCTTCCAGGCCAGGTAAATATCCAGGTGACGTCTGGGGCTGGTATGTCCTGTCATGTAGGCAGATTCACGCAGGCTGTCTGCAGCCTGGAAGTTGTAGTCTGCCCCTGCGCGCCAGGCTGGCTGGATCTGGTAGTCGGCACCAATGCTGATCAATAAACCCGTTTGTTGTGCCAGGCGATTGTCGGGGCCAGGGACTTGCTCTACCCTTGACCAGTTGCGGTTAAGGTTGCCATGTATTTCTACGGCGGGCATGTAGTCATAGAGTTGTTGCAAGTTGAGCTTGGCTTCGATTTCCAGCCCCAGTATTCTGGCGCGGCCATCATTGACGAGGCTGCTTACCCAAGTCTTGCCATATGGCAGGGTTTGCTCGATCATGACATCATCAATGCGCCGCCAATAGGCATTGGCACTGATGACGCTGTCTTCGCTCAGGTAGTGCTCGTAAGCGAGTTCCATGCCCCAGGCGCGCTCCGGGCGCAAATTGGGGTTACCCTGGAAATCTGCATTCAGCGGCATGTTGTTGTTATCAATGCGGAACAGCCGCGGCACCAGGTTGGCAACGGTAGGTAGTTTGAAGCTGCGGTTGATTGCCATGCGCCATTGCCTTTTGGCATCAAGCTTCCAGACACTTTGCAGTATCGGGCTCAGCATGGTGGAATTATTTTGAAAATCAAAAACACCTGCCTCGCGGCTATTGCTGCTGATACGTTCCATGCGCAAACCCAGGTAGGCTGACCAGGCGCTGTTGATGGTCCATTCATCCTGGATATAAGCCGCCAGTTTTTGCAAGCTGGCCTGGTAGGTATGGGCGCTGTAGTCTGTAGTTCCCAAGGAAAACGCAGTTTCTTGTTCATCGCGATTTTCATGGCGTAATGCGCGGCTGGTTTCCCAGCCCAGGCTGAGTACGTGCGACTCTGCATACGGTGCCAGGTATTTGCCATTGAAGCGATATTCATGTTCATCGGCATCCCCAATGACATAGCGGTGTACACTCAAGGCACCTGTATTATCCTTGCCCCAGAACTGGAATTTGGTGGCGCGGTCTATGCTGTTCCAGCCAAAATTCATGCTCAGTTTGGCACTATCGGCCAGACGACGTTCCCAACTGAAGTCATTACGCGAGGTCAGTATATGCGCGGCCCAGATGCTGTGGTTGTCAGGGTATTCTGTGGACTCACCAAGTTGGGTATTTTCTTTTTCATTCTTGGCTTGCTCTGCCCTGCTCAGGTTCAGGCTGGCTTGCCAGTTGAGACTGGTTTGTCCATCGATTTTCCAGTTCAGGCGGGGTGAGAAGCTGGCGACATCGCGGCGATTTTGCTGGCTTTGCTGCAATAGTCTGTCATTTTGCACTTGCCATGCTGCACTGGTATTCTCCCGGGTGGCGTATGTTTCGGCCAGGGTGGCATTGACTTCATTATTATTGCTTTCCAATGTACCGGCCAGGACATAGCTAATGTCTGCTCCTGCGCCTGGCAATTGATCACCAACACTCCAGGATAAATTGCCGAACAGACGCCCAGCTTGCAGGCTGGCATTGGATTTGATCTCCGTTGCCTGCTTGCTGCTTTTTTTCTTGAGGATGATGTTGATGGTGCCGGCTATGCTTTGGGCACTGACATCAGCCCCGGCAACGCGCATAACTTCTATGCTTTCTATCTGATCAGGGGCGATACTGTCTATGCTGAAACCGACGGGCGTAGCCTGGCCGTTCAGCAGGATCTGGGTATAGCCATTGCCCAGACCGCGCATGCGTATCTCTGCGCCTTTGCCCTTGCTTTCGGTCACGCTGACGCCAGGCAGGCGTTTCAAGACTTCGCTGAGGTTGCTGTCGCCGTATTTGTCGATGTCATCGCGACCATATATGGCACGCATGCCTACATCGTCCTGCCTGTCGCGATTGGGCTGGGCCTTGCCTGTGATTTCGACCTGGGCTGGTGTTACCGACGCCGATACTTGTGCCAGCACGGGCTTGCTGGCAAATAAGGCCAGCACACTTAGCGCAATACCAGGCAGGTGCGGCAAGGGGTTCAGACGTAATGAGTCCTGCTGAAAAAGCATGATGTGTTCTTTCTTTTACAGTGCTTACAGTTGAAGGGCGTGAGCAGTCCCTGCGCCTATGCTGGCGCAAGACTGTCAAGCGGGGGATAGTGTGGTGTTAAGTGGTTTAGCCCGGGGTGGCGGCTTCCAGGGCAGTGCGTATGTGCATGATATCGTCGGTGCGCACATCACTGTTTTTTGCATTCAGCAAAACCATGATGATGGGTTTGCCTGCCAGCGTGGTGCGCATGGTGATGCAGCGTCCGGCGATTTTTGAATATCCGGTTTTCGACAGGCTGATGTCCCAGTCCTTGTCAGCGGTCAGCTCGTTCGTGCTCTGGTAAGCATAGCTTTGACCGGCGAAGCTATATAGCCCCTCGCTGCGACTGGTCAGCTTGCGTAATTCAGGGTAGCTGGCAGCGACCTTGACGAGGCGGGCGATGTCTCTGGCGGTGGAACGATTATTTGGTGAAATGCCCGATGCCTCGTCCAGATGAGTGGCTTGCAAACCCAGGCTGGCAGTTTTCTTTTGCAAAGCAGCGATAAAGGCGGCTTTGCCACCAGGATAAGTTCTGGCCAAGGCGCGCGCCGCTGCATTGCTGGAGGGGATCAGGGCCAGCTCCAGCAGATTTTGCCGCGACAGGCTGATGCCCGCTGGCAGCTTGATCTGGATATTTTGCCATGTACCTATATCGTCCCTGGTGATGGTAATACGTTCTTCCATATCCAGCCTGGCATCCAGAGTCACCATGGCCGTCATCAGCTTGCTTAGTGAAGCGATAGGTACGACGGTGTCAGCATTTTTTTCCAGTAAGACCTTGCCGCTTTGTTCATCAATGACCAGTACATGTTCTGAACTGGTTTTGACATAGGCATTGACATGGGTCACCGGTGCAGATTTTTCTACCGGCGCTGCTACTGATAGCTCTGGCGCAGCATTGACCTGGGTCTGCAATAGCAGCAGCAAAGCCGCGGCGATGCCAAGGACAGGAGCTGCCATTTTCCAGTGCCAGGGCTGAGCATCCGGGCGTACCAGGCGCTTGATGCGCGAGAGCAGGTCGCCACCATTGGCCGTCATGACAGTTGCTGGCAAGGCGGCGATTTGCAGTTTATCCAGTACCTGCAAGGCACGTGCCAATGGCTTGCTTTGCCCCAGCATGGTGGCAGCCATATCGTCAGCAATCAATTCTCTTTCTGCATCGATGCGTTTGGATATCCACCATACTGCAGGATGATAAAACAGCAGGGACAAGACCAGATTTTGCAGCAGGTTGACGGCATAATCCCAGCGTTTGATATGTGCCAGTTCATGCGCCAGCAAGGCTTCTATCATGTCGGGTGCCATGCCGCTCAGCAGAGAGGCAGGCATGACGACTACCGGCTTCAGGCAGCCATAGGTGACCGGGCTTAACAAATCTTTTTGAAACTTCACTTGTACCTGGCGGCGTATCGAGAACTGGTAAGCCAGTTGATTGGTGCGCGCCTGCCATTGCTGTGTCAGTGTAGCGATATCATTACCATGCTGGCCCAGTCTATACACCCATAGCAGGCCCAGGGCCAGACGCATCAGCATCAGTAATACGCCCATGCCCCAGATGCTGACCACCAGCGGCAACCAGGCTTCTATCTGCGCCGCCAGCAGGCTTTGCCTGATCCAGACCAGGTCCAGGGAGATGCTGGTCTTGCTGGCCAGCTGTAGCGCTGTTTCCAGGGTGATGGCCTGTGGGTCCTGCCATTGCTGCAGCACGCCCAGCGCTGGCCATAACAGACATAGCAACATGGCGGCACAAGCCAGCATATAGCGCAATTGTGGACGGGCATTGCGGGTCAGGGCCAGCAAGATGGCGCAAACACTGGCAATCAATGCGCCTTGCCAGACAAAGTGCAGTAAAGGCCAGCCCAGCAATTCAGTCAGTGTATGTTCTGTGAGTAGGGTAGCAGCCATCATGATTTTTTCTCATCCTGCAGGATTTGCTCGATTTCATCGCGTTCTTTGTCGGTGACATGGCCGCGCAGGGCCGCCAGCACCAGCGCCTTGCCCGAGCCGGCAAAGACTTTTTGTATCATGTCTTTGAGCAAATTGGTTTGCAAGGAATCTTGCTCTTGCGCAGCTGCATAAACATGCGAGCGCTGGCTTTCATCACGCGTCAGGATACCCTTGCCGTGCATGATTTGCAGATGACGCAAGACCGTGGCATAGGCCAGATCAGGGCGCTCATCCTGTATGCTTTCATGCAAATGCTTGGCACTCATGGGGCCATGCTGCCATAAGACCTTGAGCAGATTTAGCTCAGAGGCCGTAGGCTTGGGGATAGATGATTTTGCAACAGCAGTAGACATACTCGGCATCCAGATTACACAATGAATGCAGAATAAATGTTCTAGAAACTTTTGTCTAGAACTTTTTTTCTAGATTATTCAATTATTTGTTCAGCCTGTGACGATGAGTCTGTCTTCACGTCTGGGGGATGGCCACAGGCCAGCCGGACGCTTCAACATGACGGTGACCATGGTCAGGCCTATCAGGAGCTGGCGCAGTACTTCAGGTTCTATCAGCATGCTGCCAAACAGATTCATCTGTACGGGGACCACCACATAGCGCAATACTTCGGGCAGGATAGCCAGCAACACTGCCCCCAGGATCACGCCAGGTATATGGCCTATGCCGCCCAGTATCACCATGGACAAGACCGTGATTGATTCATTCAATGAAAACGATTCTGGTGAAACAAAGCCCTGGAAGACGGCAAACATGGCACCCGCCACGCCGCCAAATGAAGCCCCCATGGCGAAAGCCAGCAGCTTGATATTGCGGGTATTGATGCCCATGGCTATCGCCGCAGTTTCATCTTCGCGTATGGCGATGAAGGCACGCCCCAGTCGCGAGTCATGCAGACGCACTGTCACGAAGATGATGCAGGCACACAGGAATAAGAAAAGAAAGTAATAGGCATTCACCGAAGGCATGGAAAAACTGCCTATGTGCACCGGCGACCCCAGGCCTGGTTCGCCCCCCAGAGAAACGCCAAAGATGCGTATGTGGTCTATCATATTGATGCCCTTGGGGCCGTCTGTAATATTGATAGGTGCATTCAGATTGATGATGAAGATACGCACGATTTCACCAAAACCCAGGGTCACCACGGCCAGGTAATCCCCCCGCAATTTCAGGGTAGGCGCACCAAGCAAAGCCCCCAGTAGTGCTGCCAGTATTGCCCCCAAAGGGATAATGACCCACGCCGACAGATGTATGCCATGTGCGGCGATCTCTGGCCCGAAAAACCATGTCAGGGCATGGCCCAGCGCCGGGAAAGTATTCACCAGTGACTCCAGCAAGAGCGCAAACTGCGACGATGCCAGCAGCGCCGTCACATAGGCGCCCAAAGCATAGAAGGCGATATAACCAAGATCAAGCAAACCCGCAAAACCCACGACGATATTCAAACCCAGGGCCAGCATGATATACAGCAAGGCAAAATCCATGATGCGCACCCAGGCATTGCCAAACTGCATGGCAACGAAGGGAAAAGCCAGCATGACGCTTATGAGCAATGCCAGTATGGGGTAAGCCTGACGAGGATTTGCGCGGGTATCAAAGTAATGACTCATTAGTTTGCCTGGCGGTTGACAATCCGGCTATCTTAAATACCTGGCCTTGTTGCCGCTATCATAATCTTGCTCATATCATATCATGCCACGCTGCTGGGATTGGCTGGGCGTCATGCCGAATACAGAACGGAAGCTGGCTGTGAAATGGCTATGGCTGGCAAAACCGCAGGCATGGGCAATCTGCGACAAGTCATGGCACCTCGCCTGCATGGCGCGCAAGGCACTGGCCAGGCGCGTGCGTATCAGGTAACGGTGGACGGGCAAACCGACTTCTTCCCTGAATACCCTGGAGAGATGAAAAGGGGATGTGTGTACATGGCGGGCCAGATCATCGAGCGCCCAGTCCTGATGGGGATAAAGCGAAATCAATTCTTTAACTGTCTCAACTTGCCAGCGTCTTCGACCTTGTGTCAGGGTATGCCTGACACCGTCGAGTTGACTACGGTTTCTGCATGCCGCCTGTACCGATGCCGTCAACACAGAGACGCTGATTTCTTGTACCGCCAGTTGATCAACTACCGGCGCATGCAGATGCCGCCACAAGAGTTCACGATGAAGTATGCTGGCTGGCGGCAACAGGCTATGCGGCCTGAGTACCGGGGCATACAGTTGTTCCACACCAGCAGCATCGACCAGCATTTGCATGAGTGCTTCTTTGGAGAAATCCAGCACCAATGCCTCATCGCCCAGATCACCAGGGAAGGTAATGCGATACGGTTGGCCCGTACCGAGGAAAATCGCATGATTGGCATTGGCGATGACATGTTGTTTAGGACCGTCATGTTTGGCCAGTACACCAGCAATGGGCAGCAGGATCAGGTCCGCAGTTTCGCATTCCAGTTCTTTGCTATCGTCAGGCGCAGGCCTGGCCACGCCATGTCGTATCGACAGGAGTTCGCTTTGGAAAAGGGTGCGCAGAGTTAGTGCCATGGCCCACAAAAGAAAATGGTTTTATCGTAACAAGGTGGTCCATGCTAACAGCCACTGACCACACCCGCAAACTAAACAAACCAAGCTTAACCCTTGTGCAGGCAAATTAAATTTTTAAAATCCCAGCTTCTATTCGCGATTCACTCTACATATAAATCCCGCACAGACAAACTCTGCGCCCCCGGCTGTTACTTCAAGGCAGCAATTCTCTGCGCCACCACCTGCTTTAACTGCGTGGCAAAGTATTGATGAAACCTGACATTCAAACCACGTATTTCAACATCGGTAATCCCCTGGCTTAGACGGAACTCCCGGCCATGGATGCGTAAAATATTTTCCAGCTCTTGCATGCTCGCTATATTGTCCAGTGAGATGACGGCGATATCAGGTGAGTTGGCCAAATGTGCATCGACGCGTGCTTTATGCAAGTTCAGCATCTCGGTCAGTGAGGTCGCTTTGTAGACAGGGAAAATATGTACCTGGCTGCCGCTAATGAAATAATTACTGCTGCGGCTATCTGTCGTCAGCATCAATGAACCATCGCTAAAACGGCTGAGACAACGCTTGAGTGTGCCCCTGCTGGTTGCCTCTACGGTCAGCGCAAAGTCCCGTGCTGGCGACAGCCAGCATTGGCCAGGTGCTTCACAACCCAGCATGGCGACATTGCCCAGGTTTTGAAACCAGGACAAGAATTGCATGTCTGTCTGCTGCATTTCAGCAGCAACTGTCTCAAACCATGGTGTGATATTTTCCTGAAAATCATTTTCTTGCATCAACTGCAGTTGTATCTGGTCCCATCTGACCAGGGACATGACGGAATTGGCGACCCTGTTGGCGCTGGCTTGCAGCTCCTGCTGTTGCGCTGCGTCTGGCTCTTGCAGATCATGCGTACTGGCAGCCTGCCAATCCACTACGGTAGACTTAAATGTACGCAAATTTTCAGCCAGTTCAGGTGAGGCCGTCATGTCAGAGTGGCCCAGTACAGACGAGCCACTCATTTGCGCTATCGAGGTATCGATGTCAGAAAAATGCGCGGCCTGCACTGCCGCCTTGCCAGCCTCACAGATGCGGGCCTGGCTGAGTAAGGTATCGATATTGGTTTGCAAGTCTTCACGTTCATCTTCAGCCGCTCGGTCCAGAGCGATCTGGCAGGCTTGTGCTGCCAGGCGCAAGCTTTTGGCAGCTGCCGGGTAATCATCGAGGGCCTTGAGCAAATCTGCATGTCCGCTGAGCAAATCAGCTTCCTCGTCCAGCGCACCCTCAGCCAGTAAAGCATCGATTGCCGCGATCGCCTGATACACTGTCACGGCATGAAAACGGCCCTCTATGACATGGTCAAAATAACCGCTGGGAGCTTTGTCTGTTTGCTCGTGTACGTCATTGCTGAGTGCCAGCAAAAAACTGGCATAGGCTTTTTTAAAGCGCAGATCCTGTGGATGCTTGGCCTGGACCTGCAAAATCATTGTCATCTTTTGCCAGGGATTCCAGATATGGGCAGCTTCCCATGTTGCCAGGATTTGATGGGCAAGATCAGCATTGCTGACATGGCTTGCCATCAATTGCATCAGTGCTGTGAGGGCACTGTTTTCCAGGGTTTCTGCATGGGCTTCGATTTCTGCCTGCACAAGTGCCAGGGCGGCTTCCTGGTCGGCATCTAATTCTTGCTCTTCGTCTTCTGGATAGAATGTTTCCAACTTTTCTTCGAAAACATCATTGGCAATCCACAAAGCAGACCGGCGTTGCAGCATCAGCAGGGCCAAATGATTATCGACATCATCTGGTAGCAAGACATGCAAAGCGCAGCGGTCTTTCCAGGCTGAGATACGGTCATAGGCCGCTTCGAACATCTGGATACGCAAGCGCAAATACTCTGGTTCTTGCGGATGAGCAAGGATGCAGTCATCCAGCGCCTGCATGAGTTCGTCGAAGTCTGCTTCGTCATTGCAAGCCTGTTCAACTTGTATGCGCAATTGGTCTATAGTTATCATCTGCATCCGCTATCAAAAACATTCCGGGGCACTTAATTTAACAGTGTTCCAGGCAGTTTTCCATGTCTTTTGCAGATGATCTACCAAAGTATGCCCGCTGTTTTTTTGCCAAGCTCTTGTTTGCGAGCTGGCTTGAAAACTCACTTTGCCAATAACTTGCGGCGCTCATATTCAAGCTGATTGACATGCCTTTGTATGGCCACATCCATCTCATGTGATAAGTTGGAAAAGCTGAAGCCTATGCGATGTCTGCCCTGCTTGTTTTTTTCTATCTGCGTGACATGGCGTACCACGCCTTCGCAGCGCACCACGTTGCGGATGCCAAGCACGATATGCAATTTGGCAATGCGGTCCAGTACCCTGATTTCTGGCGGACCAGAAACCTGCACACTTAATCCACCCACACATAAGTCATGGATGGGCCAATAAGCCAGGGTTTCGCCCTGTTCGTTGTAGAGCCTGACCTTGAGCGGGTCGACGATGGGCAATTGATTGCGAAAGTATTCGCGGCGCTGCATGCGCACCACACGCTGCGGTATGGGCACCCAGAAAGCATCCTGCCCTCCCCAACTGAAGCGCTGGGGCTCCAGCCCGGTAAATTGCACGCGTATGCCATCGGGCAAGGCCAGAAAAACACAGGAACTGGCTTTTTCCAGCAATTTGTTGGCGCGTGCATCACCACCTATGTCAAATACCAGTCCATCGTCCCTGGCCGAGAGTATCAGGGTGACAATAAATTCGCGGCCTTCATTAAAGTAAATTGTCACGGGCTCGCGTCTGTGCGCAAGCTCGTTCAATATCCCGAGTATCTCCCTCTGACCCAGCAGGAAAAATTTGTCTTCTATTTGCTCGTTGCTCAATGATGCTGACATCCGTCTACCTTTTTTATCTATTTTTCCTGAAAAATAGACTGCTTATTACTGTAGGTCAATAAAAGAATACCAGCACTGTCCTGTAAATAAGACAGCAGTTGTTTTTTTGGTTTGCAGCGACCATTTCTGCATCATCTGCTTGCCTCTACAAGAATAGTCTGAATATCAG
The DNA here is from genome assembly GCF_049340345.1 of Undibacterium sp. Di27W. NCBI lineage: Bacteria > Pseudomonadati > Pseudomonadota > Betaproteobacteria > Burkholderiales > Oxalobacteraceae > Undibacterium > Undibacterium sp. Di27W. The sequence goes on from NZ_JBMPOS010000012.1 coordinate 228,757, forward strand.
ATAATGCCTGTTTGCTCGACTCATGATGTGCGATAAATGAAAATATTAGCGATTTGCGGCAGCTTGCGTACTGCATCCCTGAATGGCATGCTGATACGGGCGATTGCCCGCCTGGCACCAGCGGATATCGAAGTCCTGCCCTATGCCGGGATGGGGTCTTTGCCTTTATTCAATCCTGACCTGGATTTGATACCACCCGCCAGCGTGCAAGACTTGAAAGCGCAAATCACGGCGGCCAATGTGGTGCTGATTGCCAGCCCGGAATATGCCCATGGTGTCACCGGCGTCATCAAGAATGCACTGGACTGGACAGTCAGCAGCGATGTCTTTGTCAATAAGCCCGTCATGGTGCTGAATGCCTCACCCAGAGCGACGCATGCCGATGCGGCATTACGGGAAACCCTGAGCGTCATGTCGGCCTATATCATGCAAGCCGCTTCGATCAAGCTGCCTGTCATAGGCGCGGGACTGGATGAAGACGGCCTATTGAACAGTCAGCTGATAAGTACCAGTGTGAGAATAGCCCTGACAGCAGCCAGGGCAGAATGGAAAGTACACCAGGACAGGCTAAGCTCAGGCAGCTAAAGCCTGTTCCAGCAGGGTGTGCAATTCGCTAAAGGAGGGTTCACCGACATAGCGCTTGAGGATATTGCCTTGTTTGTCGATGACATAGGTGGTCGGTGTCAGCTTGACTTCGCCAAATGATTGCGCCAGCTTGCCTTGTACATCAAGCGCTACGTGGAAAGGCAGTTTGCGGGTTTCGGCATAGTTAAGCACATAGTTGGGGGCGTCATAGCTCATCGCTACGGCCACAAATTCCAGGCCCTGCTTATTGTATTTATTGTAGGTTTCTATCATTTTGGGCATTTCTGCCACGCAAGTTGCGCAGGATGTGGCCCAAAAATTGACCATGACCACCTTGCCACGCAAGCTTTGTGTGGAGATTTTTTCACCCTTGAGGTTGGTGAAACTGACGTCCGGCATAGGCGTCCTGGCTTGATAGGTATAAAAAAATGTGGCAGCCAGGCTGATCAATGCGATGGCGGCAATGACAGAAAATATGGCAAATTTACGCGGTGAAGAAGGCGCCAGCATGTTTTATCCCAAAGCGAGTGATCATTCGAGCCCACATTATACGGCTTAAGTCAAAATCCGGTTTTGCGCCTCATCACACAGTGACTCGCCTTACCAAAGCTTGGCGACAGGAACGACGACGCCAGCAAACCATGACCAGTCCTGGGATGCACTGGTCAAGCCCCTGGTCATGCCTGCATCCAGGGTCAGGCGTTTGCTGGGGCTGTAGGTCAGGGCGAACAGGGCCTGGCCCTGGTTTTTTGTGCCGCTACGACGCCAGCCTGCCCATTCAGCCGTCACACCCACTTTGTCATTGATCGCAGTCGAGAATGACGCCGATAAACCGGTTTGCCAATGTGAAGTGGCATCTTCGGCAAAACCGACATGTGTCGTATTCAAGTTCACATCCGCATGAATCTTGCCCAGGTCCTGGCTGAGTATGCCATTCAGGGTCCAGTCTGCCTTACCTGATCCCAGCGGTTCTTTGGCAGTAGGAAATTTATTGCCCAGCTCCAGACCGAAAGCGGTGTCGTCATTGATCACGAAGGCACGCTTGATGGTCAGGCTGGTATCGCCAAAACCGCGGTCACGCTGGCCTGCACCATCGTCGTTGATGATCCTGGCCTCGCCCCCCAGCAAGACGCCCCATTCCTTGGAAAAAGCCAGCTTGAACAGATAAGGCAGACTCTGGCGCTGTGCAGGCCCGGTTTTGATGGTATTGATGCCCATTTCCAGCTCCAGTTGCCCTGCCACTGGCAATTGCGCAGAATTGGACACCGAGGGGCGATAAGGCGTGATGGCATCGACCTCTTCATCTGCAGCACAGGCAAACTGACAGGCTAAGCTGGATAAGCAGGTCAGGGCGACAAAACTCAAACGGGATATTCTGGACATGATCTTCCTTTTAATCTGTAATAAGCGTAGCGGGCGCACTAATGGCCTTACCTGCGACATGGGTAGTCAGTACTATTGCTGTCGAGGTCGAGCCAAAGGCATTCAATTCATTAATGATACGCTGCAAATGTTCTACATCGGTCGCCAGCACACGCATGACGGCACCGTCTTCACCAGTCACAGTATAGCAATCTATAATTTCCGGGCAATTGGCAACGTAGTGAGCATAGGGGCGACCCTGCTGGGTTGAGAGCCTGATCATGGCAGTGATTTGATAACCCAGCGCCTTGGGATTAATATCGGCGCGATAGGCACGTATCACTTGGGCAGCTTCGAGGCGCTTGATGCGCTCAGACACAGCTGGCTGGCTCAGGTGTACCTGGCGGCCTATCTCGGCATGCGACATGCGCGCATCTTGTTGCAATAACTGCAGGATTTTTTGATCAAACTGGTCAAGTTTATGATTCATAAGCATTTTGCGTAGATTTCCAATCAAATCCTTGGCCGATCAGGTAATTCCCTATGGAATCCCATTCAAACCAGGGGTTGTACTTGTTAAAGTAGAGCTTACACCAAACCCTGGTATGCCCTGGAAAAATTGCCATGACAACGACTATAACTGCACAACAGCTTGCCCATATTGCCACCGAATTTGAAACACCTTGCTGGGCCTATGACGCTTCCATTATAAGAGCGCAAATTGCCCGCCTGCGACAATTTGATGTGATTCGCTTTGCCCAGAAGGCATCCAGCAATATCCATCTGCTGCGCCTGATGCGCGAAGAAGGCGTGATGGTGGATTCTGTCTCGCTGGGTGAAGTGGAACGTGCGCTGGCCGCCGGTTATGCCAGCCAGGCTGAACATGGTGGCCATGCGCCTATCGTATTCACAGCCGACTTGCTGGACCGTGCGACCCTGAAACGTGTGGTGGAATTGAATATCCCGGTGAATTGCGGATCACCGCAGATGCTGGAACAACTGGGCCAGGCTCATCCTGGTCACGCAGTGTGGCTGCGCATCAACCCTGGTTTTGGTCATGGCCACAGCCGCAAGACCAATACTGGCGGAGAGCAAAGCAAGCACGGCATCTGGCATGAAGAATTGCAAAATGCGCTGGCCATCATCGATCAATATGGTTTGAAGCTGGTGGGCCTGCACATGCATATTGGTTCCGGGGTTGATTATGATCATTTGCAAAGTGTCTGCGATGCGATGATAGAACAGGTGAAAATCTGCCAGCGTGACTTGCAGGCAATTTCCATAGGTGGTGGCTTGTCCATCCCTTATCGTGGTGATGAACCTGCGGTCGATACTGCGCATTACTTTGACATCTGGGACAAGGCTAGGAAAGAAATCGAAAGCCTGCTGGGTCACAAGATCAGCATGGAGATAGAACCTGGCCGTTTCCTGGTGGCGCAATCCGGTATATTGATTTCTGAATTGCGTGCGCAAAAACAGGTGGGCAGCAATTTCTTCGCCCTCGTCGATGCAGGCTTCAATGATCTGGTGCGCCCTTCCATGTATGGCAGCTTCCATCGCATTACTTGCCACACTGCAGACGGCGCTGAGCGCACTACCGCCTTGCGTCCTACCGTAGTCGCCGGGCCTTTGTGTGAATCAGGCGACGTGTTCACGCAAGAAGATGGTGGCGTGGTCACGACCCAGGATTTGCCAGCTTGCGAAATTGGTGACTTGTTCGTCTTCCATGATGCTGGTGCTTATGGTGCCAGCATGTCGTCAAACTATAATTCACGCCCGCTGATACCTGAGGTTTTGGTCGATGGTGAGCAGATCAAGCAAATCCGTCGTCGCCAGACTGTGCAGGAATTGATAGCGCTCGAAAATATCTAAAGTCCTTAGCGTATTTCTTCGAGGAGACCAGCCTTCCTGGCCTTGAGGATGGCGGCATTGAGCTTGTCGATGATGCCGTCATCCTTGTCTGCTCTGACGGCAAAATGGATGGTGTCTATCAACATTGGCTTGGGCAAGACCGTCAGGCGCACATCAGCAAAAGCAGAACTAGTTCCTTCGTTTTCGTCACGCAAAGCCTTTAATCTGTTTTCGAGTACGCGCGGGTCCTTTTCCACCGCGCCAAACAAGCCTGCATCCATGCGCCGGAACAAGAGTTTATAGATGCGTGACAAGGGTGCGTAATTATCGACCTCGACCTTGAAAAGATTATCTTTCATGGCATCGAAGCGGTCACCATAGCTAAAGCCGCGCGGTATGCCTATGATCTTGCCCTTGAGGTCAGCCACGGTATTGAAGCGGAACTGGGCATCGCTTCTGGTGACCAGGAACATATACTTTGATTGTATGGGCAAAGAAAAATGGAAGATTTTTTCGCGCTCTTTAGTCTTGCTGACGCCGTATAACACTCCCTCGCCATTTTCTGCTGCCTGCAATGCGCGTGGCCAGGGGCTGCGTTGCTGTTGTATCTGCAGATTTTCTTCGTGCTCGATAAACTCGAATAGCTTATCTGCCAGTTTCAGGGGATAGGGTTGGCCGCGCTGATCTATGGGGTCAGGGGTCAGTATCATCACGTCCTTGGCATAGACGACTTGCTGGCTGAAGAGCGGTAACAAGAAAATCAGCAAGCCTGGCCGCAACAGCGTGACAGGCTTACGCAAGCACATGTAAATTCACCATCATTTTTGATCCCAACCCTCAAAAAAACCGGCAGACTGCTATGTTCTGGCGTGTAGCCAGGCTCATATGTCATTCGGGAGAGTAAATCAGACAAACATCGCAATTTAATGCCACACAGCGATTCTTGCCAGATAGTAACGTCAATCTGACAACCCAGCAAGTTTGACAACAAATTATTACAATCAAGCGCTACAAGTCGCTAGCCTGATTGCAGGGTGAGTTCAGTAGCAACTAAGATCAGCTTTTTGCTGCGCTGGCAGGTTTGTGGATAACCGCCTTGATATGCGCCCATTGCGCAGGCTTGATACCGCCTTTGAAAGACTCCATGACCTTGCCATCACGGCCAATGAGAAACACGGTCGGTGTGGCAAAAACTTTGCCAAAATTATCCTGATAATCCGGAGCATTGCGCCACAGCGACGGGAAAGCCTGATTGTCCTTATTCAGCCATTTGGCCTGTTTGGCATAATCATCGATATCTGTCATGGCATCGTCTATGCTGACGGTGACCAGTTCAAATCCTGATTTTTTATTGGCTTCATAGAATTTGCGGAAAGTCGGCATCTCGGCCTGGCAAGTTGGGCACCAGGTGGCCCAGAAAGTCACCAGTATGACCTCGCCTTTGCTGGTGTCGAGCTTGTATGGCTTGCCGTTCAGCATAGTACCCGCCAGGGCTGGCTGCGCAGGAAACACTTCCTTGCCGGCCGCCTGGGCAAATTGGGCACAGAGGCTGGACGTGACAATAAGGGTTACAGCCAACAACTTTGACATACTGCGCATGGCAATGCTCCACTTTGTCTGAACGATAGCTTACAGCATAGTGCACATTGAGATTGCCGTCTGCGCTTATAAGGCAATTTCAGGAAAAGCCGCTGAACGTGTACCTGGCCGTGGCGGATTATCTGCCGCCCTGTAAGTAAAGACCATGGAAAACTTGGTCGCAGCAGTCTGGTTCTTGCCCGCAGCATGGAAGAGATTACTATGGAACAGCAAGACATCGCCCTGCTGCAAAGGCACGGGCTGGGCTTGTGCCAGCAAAGCCTGGTTTTGCGCCAGGTCAGTGCGCAAGAACTGTGCTTCGTCGAGTTGGGCCACATCAATATCGGTTTTATGGGAACCGGGTATCACCAGCAGGCAGCCATTTTCCAGGGTTTCATTGCGTAGTGCCAGCCATGAAGACACCAGTTCTGCCCGCTGGAAATTCCAGTAACGGCTATCCCTGTGCCAGCCTGTGGCGGTGGAATATTGCGGCTGCTTGCTCATGATGCAATTGTGATGAGACTGCGACAGTAAAGCACCTTCACCCAGCAACTGCAATAAAGGCTGCGCCAATGCTGGCCCGACTGCCCACAGTGCCAGACGCGGGTCACGGGCATAGGCTTGCAGCAAACGCCTGGCCGTAAGGCCGCCTTCTGCATCGCGTGAAGCGGGCGCGCCGGGATAACGTGTGTCCGCCTCATATTCTATGGATTGTACCTGCCCCGCCAGTTGCTGTTCGCAATAGGCAATCACTTCTTCACAATAGGTGGCGCTGGCCTGTTGCCGCAATACCAGGAAACCCTGGCTGGCAAATTCTTCTTGTTGCGCAGTACTTAACATGGTCATTATCTTCAGTGAGCAAAATGCCATTAAATGCATCTTCATGACGCAGTAAAACGGCTCACTCTGGATTTTAGGGGAATTCCATTCAGTCGATCAGAACAGATCAGATCAAATAATGGGATATTGTGATTAGCCTGCAATTCTAAAAATCCAGTAATAGGTGATAATGTAGGCCAAATTTAACGCAATAAACTAACGCAAAAGCCTCTTACTCAACATGACACACACCATACTGGAAAACATCAACGTCAGTTCTTTCGAGAACATGCCCACTCCTGAAGAATTGCATGCGCGCCTGCCTTTGAGCGATCTGGCTGGTGACGTCGTCGAGCAAAGCCGTGAAAGCCTGCGCAGCATACTGGAGCGCAAGGACAAACGCCTGTTCGTCGTCGTTGGCCCCTGCTCCATCCATGACCCGGTTGCCGGTCTGGATTATGCGCGCCGCCTGAAAGCCCTGCAGGAAGAAGTCAAGGATGTGATGTTGCTGGTGATGCGCGTGTATTTTGAAAAGCCACGCACGACCACAGGCTGGAAGGGATATATCAATGACCCATATATGGATGATTCTTTCCGCGTCGATGAAGGCATGGAAAAAGCCCGCCAGTTTTTGCTGGATGTCTGTGAACTCGGTCTGCCGACCGGCACTGAAGCACTGGACCCTATCTCGCCACAATACCTGGGTGACCTGATCGCCTGGACTGCCATCGGTGCACGCACGACAGAATCACAAACCCACCGCGAAATGTCGTCCGGCTTGTCTACGCCTGTGGGCTTCAAGAATGGGACGGATGGCGACATCAGCATTGCCATCAATGCGATTTTGTCGGCATCCCATCCACACTCTTTCCTGGGCTTGAATGGCCAGGGCCGTGTCTCTATCGTACGCACCAGCGGCAATCAATATGGCCACGTGGTCTTGCGCGGCGGTGGTGATCGCCCGAACTACGATACCGTCTCTGTCGCCATGGCCCAGCAAGCCCTGGTCAAGGCCAAGCTGCCACCCAATATCGTGGTCGATTGCTCACATGCCAACAGCTATAAAAAACCGGAACTGCAACCCTTGGTCATGGCCGATGTCATCAACCAGATTGCCAATGGCAACAAAGACATCGTCGGGGTCATGATAGAGTCCAACATCATTGCAGGTAACCAACCCATCCCGGAAGATTTGTCACAACTCAAATACGGATGCTCAGTCACCGATGCCTGCGTGGATTGGGAAACGACCGAGAAGATGTTGCGGGATGCGGCGGCGAGATTGCGCGGCTAAAAAAATGGGTGCCGATGCTATAGCCTTGGCACCCACTTTCTTGAATTGAACTGCATTTCAAGCACAAATTATTTTGCTTTGAAACAAGCCACAGCAATATCAAAACCTATCCTCATCGTGGCATCAGTCATGATTTGCGCCTCAGGGCCGCTCATGTATTTTTTACCTGCCGGGGTTTCGTAAAATTGCTTGATTTCATTTTGCTCGGCATCACTGAAAGTCGCAACGGCTTTCACTTGCGCAGGATGGTTACGGTTATAGGCCTGGGTTTCAAATGCGGTGATGTATTTGACACCCAGGGGTGTTTCATAAAAATCAGCGACAGCGCGTAATTCTTCGCTAGTGAAATTCGCGACATACAGGCCTTGCACTTCTGCTTCGGATTTTTTCCAGGTTTTGTCTATGCAAGGAAATTTTGCTGGCTGGCTAGTTGCCTTGACCATTCTGACGACACCGCTGGCCTTGATGACGCGCATTGCTTCAGCAGTGGCCGCGGAATTGCTGCCAGCGGCTAAAGCTGATCCTGCCATGCCGCTGAGCAGGCACAGGCTGATCATGAATTGTTTGGTTTTATACACGTGCAGACCTTATCTATACAATTAATTAGCCTGCCATTGTAAAGCCCAGGCTCACAGTTGCCTTAGTTGCTGCATGCATTTGACATAGGAAAGCTGTATTTCTGTCTGATTTTTGTGCTGCCCTGCCTGCACTATTTTTTGCCCCCCAACATAGACATCGCGCACCAGATTATCATTGCCGGCAAAGATCCAGGTATTGAGTACATCGGCACTATCAATACCTGCGAGGTTGGGATGCTGATCATCAAGCACCACCATGTCGGCACGGTAACCGACACTGAGTTGACCGAGCTTACGGCCACTGGCTTGCGCACCGCCTTGCAAGGCTGCCTGATATAAAAAATCACCGACCTTGCGCTGCCCTGGCATACTGGCGATATTGCGGCCTTGCAGTCGCAGGCGTTGCCCATATTCCAGCCAGCGCAATTCTTCTACCGGGCTTTGTGAGACATGGCTATCACTGCCCACACCAAAGCGGCCACCGGCTGCGAGGTAATCTGGCAGATCGAAAAAACCATCACCGAGATTGCCTTCCGTCGTGGTGCAAATGCCTGCCACCGCCGTACTGGTGGCGATGCCCTGTACTTCTGCCTTGTTCAAATGCGTGGCATGCACCAGGCACCAGCGCTCATCTACCATGCCAGTATCGAGCAAGAGTTCTACCGGACGTTTGCCTGAGTAGGCAATGCAGGCATCGACTTCTTTTTGCTGCTCGGCGATATGGATATGGATGGGGCGGCTAGCTGGCAGTGCTGCCACCAGTTCACGTATCTGACTGATGCTAGCAGCACGCAGCGAATGCGGGGCCACACCGACTTCAACCTGGGCATTGCGCTTGCCTTCCAGCGCTTCTAGCAAATGCATGATCTCGGCCACATTGGTGGAGAAACGGCGCTGGTCATGACGCAGAGCCTGCTCGCCAAAATCGGCATAGCTGTATAGCACTGGCAGCATGCTGATGCCCATGCCGGTCTGTTCTGCAGCTGCGATGACACGTTCTGCCATCTCGGCGGGACGCGCATAAAAACTGCCATCCTGATCACGGTGCAGGTAATGAAATTCACAAACTGCGGTATAGCCATGGCGCAGGCATTCTGCATACAGTTGTGCGGCGATGGCCTGGATTTGCTCAGGCTTGATATGCAGTGCATAACGATACATGAGGTCACGCCAGGTCCAGAAACTGTCCTTGCCCTCGCCTGCCATTTCTGTCATGCCAGCCATGGCGCGCTGGAAAGCATGAGAATGCAAATTGGTCATGCCGGGCACCACGAATTGCGCCTGGTTTTCATGTATCTGCGCGCTAGTGTCCAGCTCTATCTGGCTCAGCTCACCGCTGGTATTCCAGTGCAGGCGTACATTGCTGGTCCAGCCTTGCGGCAACAGAGCATGATGGGCAAACAGGCTACTCATGCGGTTCTCCCTTGTGTCTTGTTCCAGTCCAGGCAAGCTTGTAATAATTGCTTCAGCAGAGGTTGCACCTGCGCTGCCAGGTCAGGCCGGTATGCATACGGTGCGGCTTCATCCATGTAGATGCACTGACTCATTTCCAGCTGCACTGCATGGATATGACGTGAAGGCTGACCGTAATTGCGGGTGATAAAACCGCCTTTGAAACGACCATTGAAAACATGGCTATAGGCTTGCGCATCGCTGGCGTTTTGCAGGCTGTTTGCGATGGCAGTTTGCATGCCGGTATCACAGGATTTTTGGTCAGCAGTACCAAAGTTCAGGTCTGGTAACTTACCTTCGAAAAAGCGTGGCACTTCAGATGCGATGGAATGCGCATCCCACAAAACCACGCTGCCATGCAGGCTCAACAAACGCTCCAGTTCTTGCTGCAATTGCTGGTGATAGGGTTGCCAGTAAGTCGTGATGCGACGCTGTACTTCGGCTTCTGTCGGCACATTCTCAGCCGCATACAGGGGCTGTTTGGCGAAGGTATCGAGCGGGCAAAGGCCAGTAGTATCCTGGCCCGGATACAGATTGGCATTGTCTGAAGAACGGTTCAGGTCTATCACATAGCGTGAATATTCAGCTGCAATAGTGGAGGCTCCCAACTCTGTTGCCATATTGTAGAGTTCACGCAAATGCCAGTCAGTATCGGTTTTTTCTTGAGCAACGGGCAGCATCTGGGCCGCGATATCATCCGGTATGCTGGTGCCCACATGGGGCATGGAAATCAGCAGCGGCAGGCTGCCCTGTTGAAAGTGATAAGCAGTCATGATGTCTCCGGTATTTATGGATGTTGTAGTTTGCGGCTCAGCCTGTCAGCTGCTGCCAGGGTCATGTTGATGAGTTCTTGTTTGCGCTGCTGTATGCGCTGTGCCGGTGCCATCAGGGACAAGGTGGCTTCCAGTTTATCGCGACCAGAAAACACGGGTGCGCTGACGCCCCAGATGCCGAGATCGATTTCGTTTTCACTAGTGGCATATCTTTGCTCACGTATGCAGCTTAACTGGGTTTGCAAGTCTTGCAGTGACTGACTCGATAGTGGCGCATTTTCCAGGAAATTCTGCGCCAGTAAATCGTCTTGCAAGGCGGACGGTAAATAGGCCAGCAAGGCCTTGGCCGACGCACCACGCACACTGGAACTGGCACGACCCTTGGCAAAGGAGCAGCGTAGGGCTTGCTGACTTTCCTGCATGTCCAAGCACACCACCTGCCCATTCACGTAGGCCAGCAAGCCTACGCTTTCGCCTGATTTGTGTACCAGGTCCGCCAGTTCATCACGCGCCGCACTCATGAGCCAGGAATGCTGGTCAAAACCACGCGCGAGTTGTACCGCCAAAGGGCCCGGTTCATACAGACCGGTTTGCGCATGTTCCTGCACCAGCCCCCATTTCTTCAGTGGCGCGAGCTGGCGGTATAGGGTACTCAAAGGCAAGCCGGTTTGCTCCACCAGTTCACGCGCAGACAGGGCCTGACCATGGCGGGCGACACAAGCCAGGACCTGTAACACGCGCTCGCTTTGAGGAATGTCTATTTTATGAGGGACAGCCATGGCGGGAAGCTAGCATATAAAACTGAATATACTCATGCTAGCATTTGGATGGGAAACATCAACCACAAATTCCCACGTAGTGAGAAATAAAAGCTATTTTTTAACCCCAAACAATATTAATCGTGATGCAGCGGACCTGCATATCCATCTGATCCACTGACGAATGCGGCATCTTCCCCATCGAATGAATGACTCGCACTGCTTCCCAATGTGGGTTGTACAAACATATAACAAGCTAGTACTCCGATAACAGGGAGCAGCCAGATCAAGGCATATTGGGCATATTTTTGTGCAGGCTCGAAAAACTCGCTCTTTGCCAGTAGATAAGTTACATACACATTCATTGCCAGCAAGACGATGGCAATGATGATGGCAACGGCAATGAATGCATTCATATTTGAAGTAACGACGCTTAATTCCTGCTATATGCCGTCAGCTGACAATTACGATTCTCTTGCGCCGGGAAGCTGGCCTTGATGGCGTCATACTTGCTCTTTTCGTCTGCACTCAGGGCCCTGAGCTGGTAGGCGAACTTGCTGGTGCTGATGGAGCGTGGGCCTATGCGGGCTGAACGTACACCCTTGTTGCTGAGATTATTCAAATGCAGTTTGGCAGCTTCTTCCGTCTTGAAGACCCCGAGGGAAATGCCCCAGCGTAAACTGCTCTGGTCTTGCACGATATAAAAATCATTGATACCGAGGCGGCGCAGTTCACCGGCTTTTTTGTCTGCGCCTTCTTTGCTGCCTTGCGAAGGTATGAAGACCATGTGGGTGGCAACGTCGACGATATTGATGCGCGACTGACGGTCTCCCAGTGCCAGGGTTTTCAATCTTTCTTCTATCCTGGCGATTTCAGTTTGCTGGAAGTTACCGACCTCCAGACAGGCGATGAGTTCGGCTTTCTTTTCTGCCACAGGTTCACTCGGGGTGACCGCATCTGTCGCGCTCATGAGTTTTAACTGATCGGCATGATGTTGTTTTTTCAAACGCTCAGGCTCATGGGTGTCGAGTGACCAATGTCCCAGATAGCCGAGATTAAATGCCAGCAAGAAGGCATTCAGGGCAAGCAGGCTCCAAAAAAAGAATCTCAGCATGGTAATGTCATTGTTATCAGTCCGGGCTTGATTGTGCCACGACAAACAGGCCCGTCAAGACCAGATTGGCGACATATTCATGTGGGATGCCCAGATGGGCCAGTAAGTAAGGTGCTGCACCACCGGATATCACACAGGTGATGGCCCGTTTTTCTTGCTGCTCCAGGCTTGCGACTGCTCTTGCTATCGCACCGACCTGGGCACTGATGCAACCACTGACGATGGCATGGTCAGTATTGTCGGCAAACACTTTGGCGATATCGGTGGACTCAGCCACCTGTGGTAACTGCGCCGTATTGCGCGCCAGCGACTCGGCCATGAGTTTAAGCCCCGGCAAGATCATGCCGCCCTTGAACACCCCTGCTGTGGTGACGGCGTCAACAGTAGTGGCCGTGCCACAAGTGGCGACGATCAGGCTTTGTTGCGGGAACAGGTAATGCGCCCCTATCATGGAAGCCAGGCGGTCGCAGCCCAGTTGTGCCGGATTGCGATAGCCATTATGCAGGCCAGCAATATCTTCTTGCGAGGCAAACCAGGTGACGGGCAAGTCTGGCTGTACTTCTTGCAGTAAAGCAGTAAGTCTCTGTTTGATGCTGACACCGGCAACATTGGAAATCAAGACGCATGTAAAGCGCATGCCCTGCCAGCTGGTTTTCAAACTATCCAGATCGGCATGACTGACACTTTCCATGTGTTGCCATACCGGCGCAAGTTGCGCTGGAGCTGCATCCACATCAAACGTGGCCCATTTGATACGCGTGTTTCCCGCGTCTATCAACAACTGCATCATGCCTGCCTCATCCTTGTTTCATCTTTTTTCATGCTGATGCCCGTAAAGATACATCACCAGCCAATACATTGACTTGCCCCTGCTCAGTCTGCAGCACCAGGCAGCCATGCAGATCGACGCCCAGGGCTGTGCCGGTGTGCAGGACTTGCCCATGATCGAGTATATGCACGGTTTGATGGGCATAGGCATGCAGGGCATTCCAGCGTGGTAAAAATCCGGGAAAACCTTGCTGGCCAAATTGCTGCAAGGCCACTACCAGGGCGTTCAGCAACTGTGCCAGCAAGAGGTTTCTATCCATTTGTGCCAGCCAGGGTGCATCTGCCAGGGCGCGGCCTACTTGCGCCTCCAGCTCATCTGACACTTGCAGGTTCAAGCCTATGCCAGCGACTATCCAGGTGCCGCCATCGCTGGCGCTTGCGGATTCCAGCAAGATGCCAGCCAGTTTTTTACCATCGCGCAAGATGTCATTCGGCCATTTGAGTTGTACATTCTGGTTCAGGTTATTCAGGCATTCAGCCAGGGCGACACCTATCGCCAGTGGCAAGCCCAGCAAATTGTGTGCTGCCTGCGGCAGATGCCAGGCCAGGGAAAAAGTCAGCATGCCGCCGGGCAGTGTCAGCCAGGGGCGGCCAGCCCTGCCGCGACCGGCAGTCTGATGCACGGCCAGCCGCAAGACCGGGCGTGACAATACCGGCAGACGTGCCATCAGGTCAGCATTGGTGGAGCCCGTTTCTGCGACGACTTCGATATCGACTTCGCGGGTAGGGCCATCGCAAAGTTTTTCTATGGCAGCCGCATTCAGGGCCAGGTTTTTATTCTCTTGCATAGTCTATTCATGATTAGCTGCCGTATTGTACTGCGGCTTGGCGATGTCATTGCTCAAAAAAAAACGGCACCTTATGCAGGTGCCGTTTTTCATTACTTCAGTATCGCTGGTATAGCTTGATGGCTAATTATGCTTCGCCATCGACCACATCAGTTACCGTGACTTCCGGGATGGGAGCAAATGCTGCTTTTTCTGCTTCCAGCAAGGCTACACGTTCATCGGCTTCCCAAGTTTCTTTCAACTTGCGGGCACGATGGAATGCCAGACCTGTACCGGCAGGTATCAGGCGACCAACGATGACGTTTTCTTTCAAGCCACGCAGACCGTCTTTTTTGCCCATGATCGCAGCTTCGGTCAGAACACGTGTGGTTTCCTGGAAGGACGCCGCAGAGATGAAGGAATCTGTAGACAGGGATGCCTTAGTAATACCCAGCAAGATATTTTCATATGTTGCAGGGATACCGTTAGCTGCTGCTACGCGATCGTTTTCATCCAGCAATTCAGAACGTTCTACCTGTTCACCAACGATGTAGTTGGCATCGCCTGGATTAACCACGACAACGCGACGCAACATCTGACGCACGATCACTTCAATGTGCTTGTCATTGATCTTAACGCCTTGCAAACGGTACACGTCCTGAACTTCATCAACGATGTAACGTGCCAGCGCTTCGATACCCAGCAAGCGCAGGATGTCTTGTGGATCGGCTGGGCCGTCAACAATCATCTCACCCTTGTTCACCACCTGGCCGTCATGCACCAGGACTTGTTTGTCTTTGGTGATCAGGAACTCGTGCTTCTCGCCATCCATGTCGGTGATTTCCAGACGTTGCTTACCTTTGGTTTCTTTACCAAACGCAACCGTACCTGTTACCTCTGCCAGCATACCGGCATCTTTTGGTGAACGGGCTTCGAACAACTCAGCAACGCGTGGCAGACCACCGGTAATATCACGGGTTTTTTGTGATTCAGTCGGGATACGCGCCAGAACTTCACCAACGTGTACTTGCTGACCGTCTTTAACGGTAATCAGCGCGCCAACTTGCAAACCAATGGTTACCGCATGTTCTGTACCAGCGATCTTGACTTCATCGCCTTGTTCATTCAACAGTTTAACCTGTGGACGTAGTGTCTTGCCTGCAGCACTACCACGACGTTTCGCATCGATCGCCACCAGGGTGGACAAACCTGTCACTTCGTCAACCTGTTTCGCAACAGTCACGCCTTCTTCGACGTTTTCGAATTTCACCGTACCGGTGTATTCGGTAATGATAGGACGGGTCAATGGATCCCAAGTCGCCAATGCTGCACCAGCCTTGATGACCAGACCGTCTTTAACGATCAGGGTTGCACCGTAAGGTACTTTATGACGTTCACGTTCACGACCGTGGTCATCCGTGATCAGCACTTCGCCAGAACGGGAAATAACGATCTGGTCGCCTTTGCCGTCAGTGACATAACGCATGGTCGCGGTGAAACGGATAGTACCGTTAGACTTGGCTTCAACAGAAGAAGCAATCGCAGCACGGGACGCGGCACCACCGATATGGAAGGTACGCATCGTCAACTGTGTACCTGGTTCACCAATGGACTGCGCAGCGATAACACCAACTGCTTCACCGGAGTTAACCAGGGAACCACGGCCCAGATCACGGCCATAACACATGGCGCACAGACCGTAGCGCGTGTCGCATGTCAATGGTGTACGTACTTTGACTTCATCGATGCCCAGGGCTTCGATGCGTTCTACCATTGTTTCATCCAGCAGGGAGCCAGCTTCGTACAATGTTTCCTGTGTTTCAGGATTGACGATGTCATTGGCGCAAACACGGCCCAAGATCAGGTCACGCAAAGGCACGTTAACTTCACCGCCTTCAACGATCGCCTTCATGGATGAACCATTGGCTGTACCGCAGTCATCTTCAACCACGACCAGATCTTGCGTCACGTCAACCAGACGACGTGTCAGGTAACCGGAGTTCGCTGTTTTCAACGCCGTATCGGCCAGACCTTTACGCGCACCGTGAGTGGAAATAAAGTACTGCAAAACGTTCAAACCTTCGCGGAAGTTCGCGGTGATCGGCGTTTCGATAATCGAGCCATCCGGTTTCGCCATCAGACCACGCATACCTGCCAACTGACGAATCTGGGCTGCAGAACCACGCGCACCGGAGTCGGCCATCATGTAAATGGCGTTGAAAGATTCTTGTGTACCGACAGAGCCATCGCGGCGTGTGACTGGTTCAACTTTGAGTTGTTCCATCATGGCCTTGCCGACTTCGTCACCGGTTTTGCCCCAGATATCAACCACTTTGTTATAACGTTCACCCGCAGTCACCAGACCGGAAGCATATTGCTGTTCGATCTGTTTGACTTCGTGTTCGGCATTCGCTACCAGTGTGACTTTTTGTGGCGGTACCAACATGTCATCGATACAGATGGAGATACCGGCGCGTGTCGCCAGACGGAAACCCATTTGCATCAATTGATCGGCAAACACCACTGTAGCGCGCAGGCCGCACTTACGGAAAGACGTATCGATCAGCTTGGAAATTTCTTTTTTCTTCAGCGGACGGTTCAATACGGTAAATGGCAGACCCTTAGGCAGGATTTCAGACAAAATCGCACGGCCAACAGTCGTTTCATAACGCTTGATGGTTTTGACGAATTCGCCAGTTGCTGCATCTTTTGGATATTCGGTAATACGGACTGTGATACGGGTAGCCAGTTCGACTTCCTTGTTGTCCCAGGCGCGGATCGCTTCTGAAACGTCAGGGAACATCATGCCTTCGCCCTTGCCGTTGATTTTTTCACGGGAAGCGTAGTACAGACCCAACACGATATCCTGGGAAGGAACGATAGACGGTTCACCATTGGATGGGAACAGAATATTGTTGGATGCCAGCATCAATGTGCGTGCTTCCATCTGTGCTTCGATAGACAGAGGAACGTGAACCGCCATTTGGTCACCGTCAAAGTCGGCATTGAAAGCCGCGCAGACGAGTGGATGCAACTGGATCGCTTTACCTTCAATCAGGACCGGCTCAAACGCCTGGATACCCAGACGATGCAGCGTAGGCGCACGGTTCAGCATGATAGGATGTTCGCGGATGACTTCTTCCAGGATATCCCATACAACTGGTTCTTGTATCTCTACCAGTTTTTTCGCTGCCTTGATGGTGGTTGCCAGACCCATCAATTCCAGTTTATTGAAAATGAAAGGTTTGAACAGTTCCAATGCCATCAGTTTTGGCAGACCGCACTGATGCAATTTCAGTTGCGGACCCACCACGATAACGGAACGACCAGAGTAATCGACGCGCTTACCCAGCAAGTTTTGACGGAAACGACCGCCCTTACCCTTGATCATTTCTGCCAGGGA
Organism: Undibacterium sp. Di27W; assembly: GCF_049340345.1. Classification (NCBI taxonomy): domain Bacteria; kingdom Pseudomonadati; phylum Pseudomonadota; class Betaproteobacteria; order Burkholderiales; family Oxalobacteraceae; genus Undibacterium; species Undibacterium sp. Di27W. The sequence goes on from NZ_JBMPOS010000012.1 coordinate 245,919, forward strand.
TTTCAGAGGACGCTTGTTGGCGCCTGTCATTGCCTTACCGCGACGACCGTTATCCAGCAGGGAATCGACGGCTTCCTGCAACATACGCTTTTCATTGCGTGTGATGATTTCAGGAGCGCGCAATTCCATCAAACGCTTCAGACGGTTGTTACGGTTGATGACGCGGCGATACAGATCATTCAGATCAGAAGTCGCGAAACGGCCACCATCCAGCGGGACCAATGGACGCAGTTCTGGCGGCAGGACCGGCAGAACTTCCATGATCATCCAGTCTGGCTTGATGCCTGAACGCTGGAATGCTTCCAGTACTTTCAGACGTTTTGCGTATTTCTTGATCTTGGCTTCAGATTTGGATTCTTTCAACTCTGTGCGCAGGGTTTCTGCATCACGATCGATGTCGATGGAACGCAGCAATTCGCGGATACCTTCAGCACCCATGAATGCCGTGAATTCGTCGCCGAATTCTTCGTACTTGGCAGCGTAATCATCTTCAGACATGATCTGGCATTTTTTCAGCGGTGTCATGCCTGGATCGGTAACGACATATGCTTCAAAATACAGTACGCGTTCGATATCGCGCAAAGTCATGTCCAATACCATACCCAGACGGGATGGCAGGGATTTCAGAAACCAGATATGTGCAGTTGGAGAAGCCAGCTCGATATGGCCCATGCGTTCACGACGCACTTTGGCCAGAGTCACTTCAACGCCGCATTTTTCGCAGATAACGCCACGGTGTTTCAGGCGTTTGTACTTGCCGCACAGGCATTCGTAATCCTTGATAGGACCAAAAATCTTGGCGCAGAACAGGCCATCGCGCTCAGGCTTGAAAGTACGATAGTTGATGGTTTCCGGCTTTTTAACTTCGCCGTAGGACCAGGAACGAATTTTTTCTGGAGACGCCAGACCAATCTTGATCGCGTCGAATTGTTCGTTGGGTTGGACTTGCTTGAATAGATCGAGCAGAGCTTTCATGTGTATCACTCCAGTGAAGCGCGCAAACGCTAGTTGGCTGAATGGTGCTGCAACAGAAGCTTCGCCGCTTTACCCTGTTCGCATGAGCGGGAGAGCCAGGTCTTTTCGACGCAGGTTCCGCTGATACCGGGAACGACATTACTTCCAAACTGCTTGCCAGGTTTAACGGCCATCGCCCGAATGCTATTCGGGCGATGGCTTTACTGCAATTACAAAACTAAACTTCTTAGCTACGTTCGAGATCGATATCGATACCCAGAGAGCGGATTTCTTTGACCAGAACGTTGAAGGACTCAGGCATGCCAGCGTCGATCACATGGTCTCCCTTGACCAGGTTTTCATACACTTTGGTACGGCCATTCACGTCATCGGACTTGACTGTCAACATCTCTTGCAAGACGTAAGACGCGCCGTAAGCTTCCAGTGCCCAGACTTCCATCTCACCGAAACGCTGACCACCGAACTGTGCTTTACCGCCCAGTGGTTGCTGCGTGACCAGAGAGTAAGGACCGGTCGAACGTGCATGCATCTTGTCATCAACCAGATGATGCAATTTCAGTACGTGCATGTAACCCAGTGTGACTTTACGCTCAAACGCTTCACCAGTACGGCCATCAAACAGGGTGACCTGGTTTTTCGATGGTGTCATACCCAGTTGTGCAGCGATATGGTCAGGGAAGGCCAGATCCAGCATGCGACGGATTTCATCTTCATGCGCACCGTCAAATACCGGTGTTGCAAAAGGCACGCCATGTTTCAGGTTGTTGGTCAATTCCAGGATCTCTGCATCGGAGAAGCCGTCGATGTCTTCCTTCTTGCCAGATTCGTTATAAATCTTCTTCAGGAAATCACGCAGTTCTTCTACCTTGGCCTTGGCTTTCAGCATTTCGCCTATGCGCAAGCCCAGGCCTTTCGCTGCCCAGCCCAGGTGCACTTCCAGAACCTGACCGACGTTCATACGTGATGGAACACCCAGTGGGTTCAACACGATGTCTGCTGGTGTACCGTCAGCCATGTAAGGCATGTCTTCGATAGGCACGATACGGGAAACCACACCCTTGTTACCGTGACGACCCGCCATCTTGTCACCAGGTTGCAGGCGACGTTTAACAGCCAGGTAAACCTTGACCATTTTTTGTACGCCTGGCGGCAATTCATCGCCTTGCGTCAGCTTGGTACGTTTTTCTTCAAAAGCCAGATCGAACTGATGACGTTTTTCAGCGATGGAATCTTTCATCGCGACCAGCGCATTGGCTGCTTCATCAGATGCCAGGCGAATATCGAACCAGTGGTATTTATCCACGCTGGCCAGGTATTCCTTGGTGATCTTGGTGCCTTTTGCCAGTTTGGCCGGACCGCCATCAGCGATCTTGCCATCCAGCATACGTTCCAGACGCTCAAATGCATCGCGTTCAACGATACGCAGCTGATCGTTCAGGTCGAGGCGATAACGCTTCAACTCATCATCGATAATCTGTTGTGCACGTTTGTCGCGTTGTATGCCTTCGCGGGTGAACACTTGTACGTCGATAACTGTACCTACCATACCGGAAGGCACGCGCAGGGAAGTATCTTTTACGTCAGATGCTTTTTCACCGAAAATGGCACGCAGCAGTTTTTCTTCTGGTGTCAGTTGAGTTTCACCTTTTGGTGTCACTTTACCGACCAGGGTATCACCAGCGGTTACTTCAGCACCGATGTAGACGATACCGGATTCATCCAGACGTGCCAGTTGATTTTCTGCCAGGTTGGAGATATCGCGGGTAATTTCTTCCGCGCCCAACTTGGTGTCACGGGCAACAACCGACAACTCTTCGATATGAATCGAGGTATAGCGGTCATCAGCCACAACTTTTTCAGAGATCAGGATCGAATCTTCGAAGTTATAACCATTCCATGGCATGAACGCGACCAGCATGTTCTGACCCAGAGCCAATTCGCCCAGATCTGTGGATGCGCCGTCGGCCAATACGTCACCTTTTGCGACCAGATCGCCAACTTTGACGATAGGACGCTGGTTGATATTGGTGTTCTGGTTGGAACGGGTGTACTTGATGAGGTTGTAAATATCCACACCGACTTCACCAGCCTGTGCTTCAGCATCATTCACACGAATAACGATACGGCCCGCATCGATGTAATCAACTTTACCGCCACGCAGTGCCTGTACTGTGGTACCGGAATCGACTGCCACGGTACGTTCGATACCTGTACCAACGAATGCTTTTTCTGGACGCAAGCAAGGAACAGCCTGACGTTGCATGTTGGCACCCATCAACGCACGATTCGCATCATCGTGTTCGAGGAAGGGGATCAAGGAGGCAGCAACAGAAACCACCTGACCAGTAGCAACGTCCATGTACTGGATACGTTCTGGGGATACCAGGATCGTTTCGCCAGCTTCACGGGCAGAGACCAGTTCATCGATCAGTTTGCCTTCGCCATCGATCGTCGCATTCGCCTGAGCGATGATGTAACGACCTTCTTCAATCGCAGACAGGTAATCGATCTGGGATGTAATTTTGCTGTCGACTACTTTACGGTATGGTGTTTCCAGGAAACCGTATTCGTTCAGACGTGCATACAGCGCCAGCGAGTTGATCAAACCAATGTTTGGTCCCTCTGGTGTCTCAATCGGGCAGACGCGGCCATAGTGGGTAGGATGAACGTCGCGGACTTCAAAGCCGGCGCGCTCACGTGTCAAACCACCAGGTCCCAGGGCGGAAATACGACGCTTATGCGTAATTTCTGACAATGGGTTGGTCTGATCCATAAACTGGGACAATTGGGAAGAACCGAAGAACTCACGAATCGCAGCAGAAATAGGCTTGGAGTTGATCAGGTCATGCGGCATCAGGTTGTCGGCTTCAGCCTGACCCAGACGCTCTTTGACAGCACGTTCAACACGTACCAGACCAGCACGGAACTGGTTCTCAGCCAATTCACCGACGCAACGTACACGACGATTACCCAAGTGATCGATATCATCGACTTCGCCGCGACCATTGCGCAGCTCAACCAGGATCTTGATGACAGCCAATACGTCTTCGTTCGACAAAGTCATGGCGCCTGTCAGTTCATCACGGCCTATGCGGCGGTTGAACTTCATGCGGCCGACTGCGGACAGATCGTAACGTTCTTCACTGTAGAACAGGCCATTGAACAGGGCTTCAACAGAATCTTCTGTTGGTGGTTCACCAGGACGCATCATACGGTAGATGGCAACGCGGGCAGCCATCTGGTCAGCTGTGTCATCTGCACGCAGAGTCTGGGAAATGTAAGCACCCTGATCCAGGTCATTGGTGTACAAAGTCTGGATATCATTGACTTTGGCATCACGCAGGCGACCCAGCAATTCTTCTGTCAATTCATCATTGGCATTGGCGATGACTTCGCCAGTGTCTGCATCAACGATGTTTTTGGCCAGGACGCGACCCAGCAGGTAGTCTTCAGGCACGGAAATGTGCTTGATACCACCAGCTTCGATTTCACGTACATGCTTGGCATTGATACGCTTGTCTTTGGCAACGATGACTTTGCCATCTTTGTCGCTGATGTCAAAACGGGCAACTTCGCCACGCAAACGTTCAGCAACGAATTCCATCTCTGCGCCATCATTGTGCAGGCTGAAATTATCAAAGACAAAGAAATTGGCCAGAATCTGTTCATTGCTCATGCCTATGGCGCGCAGCAGGATAGTGACTGGCATCTTGCGACGACGGTCAATACGGAAGAACAGAATATCTTTAGGATCGAATTCAAAATCGAGCCAGGAACCACGGTAAGGAATGATCCTTGCCGAGAACAGCAGTTTGCCGGAAGAATGTGTCTTGCCGCGGTCATGTTCAAAGAACACGCCAGGGGAACGGTGCAACTGGGACACGATAACGCGCTCAGTACCGTTAATGACAAAAGAACCAGTGGTTGTCATCAAAGGCAATTCGCCCATGTAGACTTCCTGTTCTTTCATTTCTTTGACAACTGGCTTGGTTGGCGATTCCTTGTCCAGAATGACCAGACGCACTTTTGCACGCAAAGGCGATGCATAAGTCAATCCACGCAGTTGACATTCCTTGACGTCAAATGCAGGATCGCCTAAAACGTAGGACAGGAACTCCAGACGTGCGAAGCCATTGTGCGAAACAATAGGGAAAATCGAAGTGAAGGCTGACTGCAAGCCTTCATTTTTGCGAGTTGACGGTGTTCTGTCTTCTTGTAAAAAGCTCTGGTAAGACTCAATTTGAGTCGCCAGTAAGAACGGAACGTTGTGGACGTTGGCGCGCTTCGCAAAAGATTTACGAATACGCTTCTTCTCAGTAAATGAGTAGTGCATGGACACTCCGTGAGTGGCAAGGAAGGATAGAGAATTCAGGATTTTTGTCACAAAAACAACGCATAGCAACTCTGTGACAAAAAAACCTCAAGTCTCAACCCTCGGTCTTAATAAACAGCTAAACAACCCTGAACGACAAAGAAGCCAAAGAGGAACCCTCTCTTCCAAGAGGATTCCTGTCTTTGACTTGGGCAAATCCGAAGACTTGCCATGATACCTGAATTACTTGATGTCGGCTTTCGCGCCTGCATCTTCCAGTTTTTTCTTAGCTGCGTCAGCATCAGCTTTGGAAACTGCTTCTTTAACTGCTTTTGGTGCGCCATCAACCAGATCTTTAGCTTCTTTCAAGCCCAGACCAGTGATTTCACGAACTGCTTTAATGACGCCAACTTTGTTTGCGCCAACTTCAGCCAGAATTACGTTGAATTCTGTTTGTTCTTCAACTGCTGCTGCTGGACCTGCTGCTGCTGGGCCAGCTACTGCTGCTGCGGATACGCCAAATTTTTCTTCGAAAGCTTTTACCAGGTCGTTCAGGTCCATTACGGACATCGCGCCTACGGCTTCCAGGATATCGTCTTTGCTAATTGCCATTTGAAACTCCAATTAATTAATTACATTGATACGGTATTTGACGGAAAAAAACTTATTCTGCGACAGCTTCAGCAGCTTCTTCAGCTACTGGTGCTGCAGGAGAACCTGCTTCTTTCTGTGCTGCGACGGCTGCCAGAGCACGTGCGAAAGCAGATACAGGAGCCTGCATCATGCCAACCACTTGCGCCAACAATACTTCACGGCTAGGAATGCTTGCCAATGCGACAACGCCAGCTTTATCCAGCGATTTGCCTGCATAGTTACCCGCTTTAACAACCAGTTTGTCATTGCTTTTTGCAAAGTCTTGAACGACTTTAGCAGCAGCAACAGCATCTTCCGAGATTGCATAAATCAACGGACCAGTCATTTCAGAAGCGAGACTTGCAAATGCAGTTCCCTCAACAGCGCGACGTGCCAATGTGTTTTTCAACACACGCATGTATACGCCTTGAGCGCGTGCGCTAGCACGCAATTGCGTCAAATGACCGACCTGGATGCCACGATATTCGGCCACGACGATAGTCTGTGCAGTTGCTACTTTTGCAGAGACTTCAGCGACGACGGCTTTTTTGTCATTCAGATTGAGACTCACGGTCAACCTCCATTAATGATATTCAGTCCATACACCGGAATGATGTACTTCCCTCATATCGTTTCGAACACGGCGTCCGAAGTTAGGAGTTTCACTGGGGGACCAGTAATCACTACAAAACTTGTTCGGGTACACCATCTGCGTTGGGACCTGCCAATTGCTCTTCAGATATTAACCTCATGCTTGAAAACTACCCTCGCACACTCGGCCCAACGGTCTTTGACACTCTGGATGTTTGTTCAAAACATCCAGCCCAAAGATGCGCCCTGCATCAAACGATGCAGGGACTTAATTCTTAGCCTGCCAGATTAGCGTGATCTACACGTACACCTGCACCCATAGTGGATGAGATGGATACTTTACGCAGATACACACCTTTGCTGGATGCTGGTTTAGCTTTGTTCAAAGCTTCGATCAGTGCAACCAGGTTGGACTTCAGGTCACCATCAGCAAACGACTTACGGCCGATTGTTGTGTGGATGATACCTGCTTTGTCTGTACGGTATTGAACTTGACCAGCTTTTGCATTTTTAACTGCAGTAGCTACGTCAGGAGTCACTGTACCGACTTTAGGATTAGGCATCAAACCGCGTGGACCCAGGATCTGACCCAGAGTACCAACGATACGCATAGTGTCTGGAGAAGCGATCACTACGTCAAATGGCATGTCGCCAGCTTTAACGCGTTCAGCCAGGTCTTCCATACCAACGATATCAGCACCGGCAGCTTTCGCTTCTTCCGCTTTTGCACCTTGTGCAAATACGGCGACGCGTACTGTTTTGCCTGTACCAGCTGGCAATACCACTGCGCCACGAACAACCTGGTCAGATTTCTTAGGATCAACGCCCAGTTGTACGGATACGTCGATGGATTCGTTGAATTTTGCTGTTGCGCATTCTTTGATCAAAGCGATAGCATTGTCAAATGGATACACTTTCAGACGATCAACTTTCGTTGCCAGCAATTTTGCTTTTTTAGATAACTTAGCCATTACAGACCCTCTACCGTGATGCCCATGGAACGAGCAGAACCAGCAATAGTACGCACTGCTGCGTCCATATCAGCTGCTGTCAAATCAGCGCGTTTAACTGTCGCGATTTCTTCAGCTTGCTGGCGAGTGATTTTGCCAACTTTGTCTGTATGTGGTTTTGCAGAACCTTTAGTGATGCCAGCTGCTTTTTTGATCATGTAAGTTGCTGGAGGCGTCTTCATCACGAATGTGAAAGACTTGTCAGCAAATGCAGTGATCACAACAGGGATAGGCATGCCTGGTTCCATACCTTGGGTCTGTGCGTTGAACGCTTTGCAGAATTCCATGATATTCAAACCACGTTGACCCAGAGCTGGACCGATAGGTGGGGATGGGTTTGCTTTACCAGCTGGCACTTGCAGCTTGATAAAACCAATGATTTTCTTTGCCATGTTTGGCTCCTTCAAAAAATGAGTAGTAGCGCCTGTCAATGTCTTTTCACACTAACAGGCTCCTCCGCCTGCTGAGAGTTGTCTGCATTACACAAACAACGCTCTGACCCGTTTCAATAAATTGCTTTATTACGTACAGGTCAAACGTGAATACTGATCTTAAACTTTTTCAACCTGGGCAAATTCCAGCTCAACTGGAGTTGCACGACCGAAGATGGTAACAGTGACGCGGACTTTGGATTTCTCATAATTGACTTCTTCGACATTGCCGTTAAAGTCAGTAAAAGGACCATCCTTGATACGCACTACCTCACCTACTTCGTACAAGACTTTTGGCCTAGGTTTTTCTACGCCGTCTTGCATTTGCTGCAAAATCTTGTCGACTTCGTGCTGTGGTATCGGCGAAGGCTTGTTTGATTTACCACCGATAAAACCGGTTACCTTGCTGGTGTTTTTCACCAAATGCCAGGTATCGTCAGTCATTTCCATTTCTACGAAGACATAGCTAGGGAACAGACGACGCTCGGTCACTGCTTTCTTGCCATTTTTTACTTCTATGACTTCTTCAGTCGGCACCAGGATCTGACCGAACTTGTCTTGCATCTCTGCGCGTTCTATGCGCTCTACCAATGCACGATGCACGCTCTTTTCCATACCGGAATAAGCATGCACGGCGTACCATCTTTTAGCACTTTTAGGTACAGACACCGCTGGTGCTGTACCTTCTTCGTTTTCCTGAATGTTCTCGCTCATTATTTTTTCCATCCGAGGATTACGTCATACAACAAAAATCCGATCAACTGATCAGTGCCCCACAGGAAAAGCGCCATCACCAGAACAAAACCAAATACCACAGCCGTGATCTGACCAGCTTCTTTTCGTGTTGGCCAAACAACTTTCTTGGTTTCGCGCACAGCTTCTTTAGCAAAGCTGACAAAATCACGACCCATTTCAGAAGTTGCGATAAATCCAACAGCAACCAACAAACCAACTACCAAGGCAATGGCACGTATCCACGTTGCCTGTCCAGCGAGAATATAAAAAGCAGCAACACCGGCAATCGCAGCCACTACCGCCAAGATGACTTTGTACTTGTCATTGGATGTACTAACTGTTTGAACGGGATTATTAGACATACTTTATTTACTTTCGGTGGCCTGTGGCCTTGATGGTGGCAGGGGCGGAGGGAATCGAACCCGCGACCTTCGGTTTTGGAGACCGACGCTCTGCCAATTGAGCTACACCCCTACATCTTGACATTTACTGCACGCCTTACCTGGACAAGCCAGGCAAGACATGCATTTTACTACTTATTTATTACTCGATGATTTTAGCAACAACGCCAGCACCAACTGTACGGCCACCTTCACGGATAGCGAAGCGCAAGCCTTCTTCCATCGCGATCGGGTTGATCAGTTTTACTGTGATAGAAACGTTATCACCTGGCATAACCATTTCTTTGTCTTTCGGCAACTCGATCGAACCAGTTACGTCCGTTGTACGGAAGTAGAACTGTGGACGGTAGTTGTTGAAGAATGGTGTATGACGGCCACCTTCATCTTTGGACAGAACATAGATCTCGCCTGTGAAATGCGCATGTGGCTTGATCGAACCTGGCTTTGCCAACACTTGACCACGCTGGATATCTTCACGCTTTGTACCACGCAGCAATACGCCGACGTTGTCGCCTGCTTGACCTTGGTCGAGCAGTTTGCGGAACATTTCAACGCCAGTACATGTTGTTTTGACTGTGTCTTTGATACCAACGATTTCGATCTCTTCGCCAACTTTGACGATACCGCGTTCGATACGGCCAGTTACTACTG